>NZ_CAXUJR010000071.1:13212-18950 GCF_964251405.1 uncultured Methylobacterium sp. | reverse complement strand
GGTGGCCCTCGTCAAGGACGAGTGGAAGGGGATCAAGGGCAAGGACGGCAAGCCGGTCTTCTAAGACGCCCCGCGCCACGCGGCTACGGCGGTCGGGCCCGGCCTTTCCCGGGCCCGACTCCACAAATCCCCGCCTCCGGGCTCGCGTGGCGAGACGCCGGGCCTTACGACCCCTCGAGGTGAAGAAGACGTCGGATGGCCGCCTTGACTCAACAGATCGCCCTGGCACGGACCGAGAGCGCCGCCGCCCCGAGGAAGACTCCCGGCGGGATCGGCGACCGGATCTTCCGGATGGCCTCCTACGGCTCGGCCCTTCTGGTGCTCCTGTTCCTCGCCGGCATCCTGGCGTCGATCGCCTATGGCGGCTGGCCGGCCTTCCGCGAGTTCGGCCCCGGTTTCATCACGTCGAGCGCCTGGAACATCGGGCAGGAGCAGTACGGCGCCTTCGTGGCGATCATCGGGACCCTGGCCTCCGCCACCCTCGCGCTCCTGATCGGTGTGCCGATCTCGCTCGGCATCGCCGTCTACCTGACGCAGCTCTGCCCCGGCTGGGCGCGCAAGCCCGTCGCCATGACCATCGAGCTCCTCGCCTCGGTGCCGAGCATCATCTACGGCATGTGGGGCCTGTTCATCTTCGCGCCGCTCTTCGCGCGCTTCGTCCAGATCCCGGTCTCGAACGTCGTCGAGGGCATGCCCATCGTGGGCACGCTCTTCTATGCCCGCGTGCCGTCGGGTGTTGGTATCCTCACCGCCGGCATCATCCTCGCCATCATGATCGTGCCCTTCGTGGCCTCGATCACCCGGGACATGCTCGACCAGATCCCGACCGTCCTGCGCGAGAGCGCCTACGGCATCGGCTGCACGACCTGGGAGGTGGTTCGCCACGTCCTCGTGCCGCAGGCCTCGGTCTCGATCATCGGCGCGATCATGCTGGGCCTCGGCCGCGCGCTCGGCGAGACCATGGCGGTCACCTTCGTGATCGGCAACGCCAACCGGCTCTCGGCCTCGGTGTTCGATCCGGGCTCGACCATCGCCTCGCGCATCGCCAACGAGTTCAACGAGGCGGACGGCATGCAGCTTCACGCGCTCATGGCGCTGGGCTGCATCCTCTTCGTCGTCACCTTCATCGTCCTGATCGTCGCGCGCCTGCTCGTCCGGCGCGTGAAGGTCGCCTGAGGCTCAGGGAACCCGCATCATGGACGCCACCAACCCGATCCAGGCCGGCACCCCGCGAGCCGAAGCGGCCGTCACCGGCAGCCGCGTGCGGCCCGGCCGGCGCATCGCCGACCGCGTGCTCGTCGTCACCTCGACGCTGATGACGGCGCTCGGCATCGTCGTTCTCGGCTCGATCCTCCTGATGCTCATCGTCGAGGGCGTGCAGGGCTTCTCGCCGCTGCTCTTCACCGAGCCGACGCCGGGTCCCGGCTCCGAGGGGGGCGGCATCGCCAACGCGATCCTCGGCAGCATCGTGCTGACCTTCATCGGCATCGTCATCGCCACCCCCATCGGCGTGATGGCGGGCACCTATCTCGCCGAGTACGGCCGCAACTCGAAGCTCGCCGACCTCATCCGGTTCCTCAACGACATCCTGCTGTCGGCGCCCTCGATCCTGATCGGCCTGTTCGTCTACACCCTGATGGTGCGCACGATGGGCACCTATTCGGGATGGGCCGGCGGCGTGGCGCTCGCCATCATCGCGACGCCGGTCATCGTGCGCACCACCGAGGACATGCTGCGCCTCGTGCCCTCGACCCTGCGCGAGGCGGGAGCCGCCCTCGGCGCGCCGCCCTCGATCGTGATCAAGGCCATCACCTGGCGGGCGGCGAGTGCGGGCATCGTCACCGGCATCATCCTGGCTCTCGCCCGGATCGCCGGCGAGACCGCGCCGCTGCTCTTCACCGCGCTCAACAACAATTCCTGGTTCAGCCCGAACCTGATGGGCGGCATCCCGAACCTGCCCGTGATGATCTACCAGTTCGCGCTCTCGCCCTACCCGAACTGGCAGCAGCTCGCCTGGGCCGGGGCGCTGCTCATCACCATGACGATCCTCGCCCTGTCGATCGTCGCCCGCTTCGTCATCAAGAGCGACCGGGCGCGCTGAGGCGCGCCGTCCCGATCCCCTCCGTCTCGATCCCAAGGACGAACCCACGATGAGCGCCGAGCCCGCGATCACCGCCGCCCAACTCACCGGGCGCCACAAGGCCGACGAGAACGCTCCCGTCCGCATCGCCGTGAAGGACCTCAACTTCTATTACGGCAGCTTCCACAGCCTGAAATCGGTCAACCTCGACTTCCACGACCGTCAGGTCACGGCGCTCATCGGTCCGTCGGGCTGCGGGAAGTCGACCCTGCTGCGAACCTTCAACCGGATCTACAGCCTCTATCCGGAGCAGAGGGCGGAGGGTGAGATCATGCTCGACGGCCGCAACATCCTCGACCCCAGGATCGACCTGAACGAGCTTCGCTCGAAGATCGGCATGGTGTTCCAGAAGCCGACGCCCTTCCCGATGTCGATCTACGACAACGTCGCCTTCGGGCTTCGCCTCTACGAGCGCCTCTCGAAGGCCGACCTCGACGTGCGCGTCGAGGAATCCCTGCGCAAGGCCGCCCTCTGGGACGAGGCCAAGGACAAGCTCAAGCAATCGGGAATGGGCCTTTCCGGCGGCCAGCAGCAGCGGCTCTGCATCGCCCGCACCGTGGCCCAGCGCCCCGAGGTGATCCTGTTCGACGAGCCGACCTCGGCGCTCGACCCGATCTCGACGGGCCGCATCGAGGAACTGATCGAGCAGCTGCGCTCCGAGTTCACGATCGTCATCGTGACCCACAACATGCAGCAGGCGGCCCGCATCTCACAGTTCACCGCCTTCATGTATCTCGGCGAGCTCGTCGAGTTCGGGCCGACCACCCGGATCTTCATGAATCCTGAGAAACGCCAGACCCAGGACTACATCACCGGCCGCTTCGGCTGAGCCCTGCGCCCCTACCGACCCCACCGACCCGCCATTCCGAGAGGGATGTCCGATCGAGGAGTGCGATCATGTCCGGACACATCGTCAGTTCCTACGACAACGACCTCGATGACCTGCGCCGCTCGATCTCCGAGATGGGCGGGATCGCCGAGAAGATGATGAACGATTCCGGCCACGCCCTGGTCCGCCGCGATGTCGTCCTCGCGCAATCGGTCATCTCGGCCGATGCTCGCCTCGACGTGCTCCAGCGCGAGATCGAGGAGCGGGCGATCCTGCTCATCGCCCGGCGCCAACCGATGGCGATCGACCTGCGCGAGACGATCTCGGCCATCCGCGTCTCGAACGACCTCGAACGCATCGGCGACCTCGCCAAGAACGTCGCCAAGCGCGTCGTCGCCATCGCCGCCGAAATCCAGTCGCAGAAGGTCGTCGTGGGCCTGCAGCACATGGGCGACCTCGTCCAGGAGCAGCTCAAGGACGTCCTCGACGCCTATTCGGGCCGCGACACCAAGGCGGCCCACGACGTCTGGGAGCGGGACGACGCCATCGACGCCCTCTACAACTCGCTGTTCCGCGAGCTCCTGACCTACATGATGGAAGACCCGCGCAACATCTCGTTCTGCACCCACCTCTTGTTCTGCGCCAAGAACATCGAGCGGATCGGCGACCACACCACCAACATCGCCGAGACGATCCATTACCTGGTCACGGGCGACAACCTCCCCATGGACCGGCCCAAGAACGACGCCTCCAACTACGCCATGGTGGACGCCCCCGCCGTCACCTGATCCCTGCGTGTTTCCTGCGTGATTCCCGAAAGACCATGAGTACGCGCATCCTGATCGTCGAGGACGAGGAGGCCCTGACCCTCCTTCTCCGCTACAACCTCGAGGCCGAAGGCTTCACCGTCGATGCCGCCACGCGCGGAGACGAGGCGGATCTGCGCCTGCAGGAGCAGTTGCCCGACCTCGTCCTCCTCGACTGGATGCTGCCGGGCCTCTCGGGCATCGAACTCTGCCGCCGCATCCGCGCGCGGCGGGAGAGCGAGAGCCTGCCGGTGATCATGCTGACGGCGCGCGGCGAGGAGAGCGACCGCATCCGGGGCCTGGGCACCGGGGCGGACGACTACATCGTCAAGCCGTTCTCGGTCCCCGAGCTGCTCGCCCGCGTTCGGGCCCTGCTGCGCCGCGCCAAGCCCGCCCATGTCGCGAACATGCTGGTCGCCGGCGACATCGAGCTCGACCGCGTCAGCCACCGCATCCGGCGGCAAGGCCGCGAGATCCATCTCGGCCCCACCGAGTTCAAGCTGCTCGAGTTCCTGATGCAGAGCCCCGGCCGCGTCTTCTCGCGCGAGCAGCTCCTCGACGGCGTCTGGGGCCACGATGTCTACATCGACGAGCGCACCGTCGACGTCCATGTCGGCCGCCTTCGAAAGGCGATCAACCGCGCTCGACAGAGCGACCCGATTCGAACGGTGCGCGGCTCCGGCTATTCCTTCGACGAGATGTTCGCGCTCGACGCGTGAGTCCGGATTCGATTGAGATCGACCCGGTTCTCCCCGCCCTATTTCTCCCGGACGGGTGACGCGACAGCGGATTCCGAGCCGGCGCCCAGCGCGAGACGCCGCGAAGCGTCCGTCGACCTGTGCCGGGCCGCATGAGCCGCTAAAGCGGCATCGTCAGCGCTGGATCCCGGCTCCACCCAGCGCTTCGCTGACGGCGTCCGGGAAAGGGTTTGGGCGAATCCGTCTCAGCGAAATCCACCCACCCTGCGGTCGCGCTTGCGCTCGGCGGCCGGCTGGTAGGCGATCTCGGCGTGGTGCGTGCAATAGGGCAGCCCGGTGATCGAGCGATCACCGCAATAGTGGAAGTCCGTCGAGGTCGGATCGCCAAGGGGCCAGCGGCACATGGATTCCCGAAGGTCCATGATCGTGACGCGGCGCGAGACGGCGACGGCCACCAGTTCGGCCGCGACCGCCAGCTTCGGCTCCGGATGCGGCCCGGCTTCGGTCCCGACGGCGACCGGTGCCACGTCCGGCGGCAGGGTGGCATCCTCGGCGATAACCTCGACATCGGCCTCGCGCGCCGTCTTCTTGCGCACCGCCGCGACGGGATCGCCCGCCTTGACGCGGCCGGACAGTCCGAGGCGGTGGACCTTTCCGATGACCGCGTTACGGGTGACACCGGTGAGTTGAGCCGCAATCTGGCTCGCGCTCAGGCCCTCCTCCCACAGCCGGCGCAGAAGCTCGACGCGCTCGTCCGTCCAGCTCGGGACTGTCTCCACCATGGGCCCCTCCGACATTCGTCAATCGTCCACGTCTTACCCAGCACCGGCAGGAGCATCTTCCAGAAGATTGCTTCAAGAAGAAGACGCTCGAGATCCTGACGCGGCGCATCTATTCTGAAAAAACCGCACGCATTTTACGGGATAATGCTTCCATCGCCGATACTTGGATAAAACACCGAGCGACGGACGCGTCTCGAACCTTTGGGTGCTGGCCGTTGACGGATCGTCCCGGACGGCAGGGGGAACGTACAGGAGGCGCCGAGCCGGATGCAAGGGAGAGCGTGGGACGCTGGATCATTTCCACCGGCAAAGCCGGGATGGCCGCTTTCCCGCCCGCATTGCCGCGTTCCGCCGCATGACTATGTGTGAGGAGCGCCGAACGCATCGGCCCTGGGAGAGACCATGCCATTTGGACGGAGAGCGGCGGGCCTGATGCTCGTGTCCGTGGGAGCCATGTCCACGGGAGCCATGTCCACGGGAGCC
>NZ_CAXUJR010000071.1:0-13112 GCF_964251405.1 uncultured Methylobacterium sp. | reverse complement strand
GGGAGCCATGTCCACGGGAGCCATGTCCACGGGAGCCGTGAGCCCGGCGATGGCATCGGCGGAGCCGATCCGGCTGGCCGGCCACAGGGCCGTCTACGAACTGTCATTGGCCGAGAGCAGCGCCAGCCGCGCGGTGGAGAGCGCGCGCGGACGCATCGTCCTCGATTTCGGAGGCGACGCCTGCAAGGGCTACACGATGCAGACACGGCAGGTGACCCAACTCGAGAGCGGCGAGAGCGGCAGCCGCACCTCGGATCTGCGCAACACCACCTTCGAGAGCGCCGACGGCCGCAACTTCCGCTTCAAGACCGCCACCCTCCTCAACGAGGCTCCGAGCCAGTCGGTGGACGGCACGGCCGAGATCGGAGCCGACGCCATGAAGGTGCGGCTCAAGGAACCCAAGCGCGACCAGTTCCAGGCGACGAACCCGGTCCTGTTCCCGAGCCTCCACATGCGCCGCCTGATCGAGGCCGGGCGCGCCGGCGAGACCACGCTCTCGGTCAAGGTGTTCGACGGCTCCGACGACGGGCGCAAGGTCTACGACACGCTGGCGGTGATCGGGCGCAGGACGGACGCCCCGCCGAAGGGCGAGCGCGACAAGCCGTTGCGCGAGGGCGGGATGGCAACGATGCCGCGCTGGCCGGTGACGCTGAGCTACTACACTCCCGGCGACGGCGAGCGCACGCCGGTCTACGTGCTCACCTTCGACCTCTACGACAACGGCGTCAGCGGCGCGCTGCGTCTCGACTACGGCAGCTTCGCCATCGCCGGCGACCTGACCCGCCTGGATTTGACGAAGGGCGCGGCGGAGGATGGGAAGGCGTGCAGCCCGTGATGGCGGCGACGTTCCACAGGGCTCTGAACCAAGGTCGACAACAGCGAGCCGAACCATAGCCAAGCCAACGCCGTCATCCCGGGGCCGCGTAGCGGAACCCGGGACCCAGAGCCGCTGAGCGCGCAGACTGGGGCACCGACGACGGCAAGGGATTCCAGGCGCTCCGGACTGACGGGGCGGGTCGTCGCGCTTCTCGACCACGGCGTAGAAGGCGTCTCAACCGACAAGGGCGGTGGTGAGTTCGTCGCGCTCGGGCTGCGCCAGAAGGCGCAGCGAACCGCAGGCCAAGCAGCGGGCTGGTCCTTCATCCTGTACCGCGCAACAGCCGCGGCAGATCGCGGTCACGTGAAATCGTCGTCCGGTTCGGGTGGCCCGAGGCGTCGCCACGCTTGCGCGATGCGTTCGGGCGAGACGTCGAGGGCGGCGGCGCAAGCCGTCAGGACGGACTCGTCGCCCATCACGAAATCGAGCACGCCCGCGAGGAAGCCCGGCTCCGCCGCACTCGCCCGCAAGGTGTCGGGCGTCAGGCCGGTGAGGTTCAGGAACGGATAGAGACGGTCTTCGTCCCCAGCGATCCACCCCAGAACCGCGAGCGCGAGCCGTTCCGCAGATTCAGGCCCTTGATCGGATTTGCGTTTCATCAACATGTACCGATTAACTCTGACCGGGCGGGGCGGGCGACTTCCAAGAATGAGCCGCGGATTTGCCGGGGATACCAGTTCATGAAGAAGACCGTGCTCATCGTCGAGGATAATGAACTGAACATGAAGCTGTTCAACGATCTGTTGGAGGCTCATGGCTACGCGACGCTGAAGACCGCCAACGGGATCGAGGCCATCGCCCTGGCGCGCGCCCACCATCCCGACCTGATCCTGATGGACATCCAGCTTCCCGAGGTCTCCGGCCTCGAAGTGACGAAATGGCTCAAGGAAGACGACGAGCTCAAGGGCATCCCGGTCATCGCCATCACCGCCTTTGCCATGAAGGGAGACGAGGAACGCATTCGTGAAGGCGGCTGCGAGGCCTATCTCTCGAAACCGATCTCGGTCGCAAAGTTTCTTTCAACAGTTCGCACGTATCTTGGCGACGAGCGCCCGGCCTGACGGGTGCCGGTTCCGAATGCCGGCTGTCCGGCGCGCCGGGGCCGATCGATGTCGTGCTCACCGTGTTGGAAATCGATCACGCTGAACGCAGGCCGGTGCGGTCGGCGGCGGCCGTGATCAAGAGGAGCGTTGAGTAGCGATGTCCGCCCGGATCCTGATCGTCGACGACCTCTTCCCCAACGTGAAGCTGCTCGAGACCAAGCTGTCGCTGGAGTATTTCGACGTCATCGCGGCGATGAACGGGCTCGACGCCATTGCGATCTGCGAGAAAGGCCTGTGCGACCTCGTCCTCCTCGACGTGATGATGCCGGGCATGGACGGCTTCGAGGTCTGCCGCCGCCTGAAGAACAACCCGGTGACGGCGCATCTGCCGGTGGTCATGGTCACCGCCCTCGACCAGCCCTCCGACCGCCTGCGCGGGCTCGATGCGGGCGCCGACGACTTCCTCACGAAGCCCATCGACGACACCGCGCTGTTCACCCGGGTGCGCAGCCTCGTGCGCCTCAAGGCGGTCACCGACGAGCTTCGCAGCCGGGCGCTGGCCTCCCGCGACATGGGAATGGGCGACGCCATCGCGCTGGCCACCGCCGAGACCGGCCTGGACGCAAGGCTGCTCCTCGTCGACGACCGCCCGCGCTCCGCCGACCGCCTCGCGGCGGCCTTGGGCCAGCAGCATACGGTCACCATCGAGAGCGACCCGCACAAGGCGCTGGTGCTCGCCACGGAGGGCGGCTTCGAGCTCGCCCTCGTCAGCCTCGACCTCGACGGGTTCGACGGCCTGCGCCTGTGTAGCCAGCTGCGATCCCTCGACCGCACCCGCACCATGCCGGTCATCATGATCGCCGAGGAGCACGACCGGGCCCGCGTCGTGCGTGGCCTCGAATTCGGCGTCCACGACTACCTGATGCGCCCGGTGGACCGGAACGAACTCGTCGCCCGGGTCCGCACGCAGGTGCGCCGCCGCCGGTTCTCGGAGGTTCTGCGCGGCGCCGTGAACGCCTCGATGGAACTCGCCATCACCGACGGTCTCACCGGACTGCACAACCGGCGCTACCTCGACAGCCATCTCGGCGCGCTGTTCGAGGAGTCCAAGCTGCGCCAGCGCCCGGTCTCGGCCCTGATCCTCGACATCGACCGCTTCAAGACCATCAACGACACCTACGGGCACGATGCCGGCGACGAGGTCCTGCGCGCCTTCGCGGACCGCATCCGCACCCACACCCGCGGCATCGACATCGTCGCGCGCTACGGCGGCGAGGAGATCGTGATCATCCTGCCCGACGCCGACGTCGAAGGCGCGCACCTCATCGCCGAGCGCATCCGCGAGCGGATCGAGGCGACGCCGTTCCTGATCCAGCGGGAGACGCGCAGTGTGACGGTGACGGTCTCCATCGGCGTCTCAGCCCGCCGGGCGGAGGATACGAGCGCCGCCGACATGCTCAAGCGCGCCGACGTCGCCCTCTACCGGGCCAAGGATTACGGCCGCAACCGCGTCGAGGCCGAGGCGGCGTAAGGGCGTCGTCCGGTCGATCCGGACACGACCGTCGCCTCGCGCAGCCACACGATTGCGGCCCCCAGCCCCGCCGTCCACCACGGCTGCCAGGCCCCGTGCTCGACGAAGGCGATGGACGACGCCGCGGCGACGAGGGCGAGCGCCGCCACCCTCGCGGAACGCGGCATGGCGGCAATCTCGCGGAGCATCAGCAGCAGCACGGCGGCGGCGAGCCCGGCACCGACGATGCCGAGCTCGGCCCAGACCTGCAGGAAGCTGTTGTGGGCGTGCCCCACCGCCAGCATCTCGCGCAGGTCGGGCTCCAGTGCCAGAGCCACCGGCGTGTCCGCGAAGCGGGCCGAGGTGCCGAAGCCGGCGCCGCGCCACGGATCGGCGGCCACCGCGGCCCCGAAGCTGCGGGCGATGGCGACGCGGGCGCGCGAGCTGCTCTGGACCAGCTTCTCATGGGCCGCCTCCGGCATCGTCCGATGCAGGATCTCACCCTCGACGGGAGCGAGCACCATCGCGAGGCAGAGACCGGCGCCGGCAACGCCCAGCGCGATCCGCGACGGAGCGAAGCGGGCGATGGCGAACATGGCGAGTGCGGCCAGGAGCCCGAGGCTCGCGGCGCCGCTCACCGAGCGCAGGATGGCCGCGAGGCCCAAGCCGGTCACTGCCAGGGCGGCGAACCGGCGTCCGCATGCCGCGAGCAGCCCCACCAGGGGCAGACCGACGAGCAGGATCGTCATCGCCGGGCGGTTATGGACGAAATAAGCGACCCGCCCGCCCAGGGCCTTGCGCAGGGCGAGGTCGCTGCCGAAGTCGACGACGACGAAAGCGCAGGCGAGCCCGATCATCCAGGCCGCCAGCAGCGGCGCCCCGTCGGCCAGGCGCCCCGGCGCCAGGCGCGCGAGGAGATAGGCTGCAAGTAGCGTCGGCAGAAACTCTCCGGCCATCCGTAGGGAAAGCGCCGGGAACGGGCTCCATGACAGGGAGAGGCCGCACCAGCCGAGGAAGGCCAGGGCGCACAGGCCGAGCGGCGTCAGGAGCGGGCTCGTCACCTCGAGCCGTGCACTGCGCGGATTCTCGACCCATGCGGCGGCGAGGAACAGCAGGGCCGCCGCGCCCACGACGGCGGGGCTCGAACGGTTGGCTAGGGCCATGGCGAGCGGCACGAGGGCGAGCGCCACCGTCCCGGCACCGCGAAGCGAGCCGGCGAGGCCGCCGGTGGCGGGCATAACCCTACTGGAGCTGATGGCCGCGCTTCGACATCTCGGCCCTGACTCGGACCATGACGTATTCCGACACGTCCTGGGTCCAGGTCTGCATGGCCTGGACCATCTCGTCGAGGACCTGCGGCTGGGTCTCGACATAGCGCTTGCCGGCGGGCGAGCGGAAGAAGGTGGCGATCTCATTGAGCTCGACCTCGGTCAGGCGGTTCGCATAGATCCGCGCGGCCGTGTCGATCATGCTCTGCTTCTGCAGCTCCATCTCGGGTGACAATCCCGTCAGGACCTCGTCGAGATCCTTGCCCAGCTCGGGTCGGGTCACCGCCGCCTGGCGGATCTGCTCGCCGAAGGCCGGGATGATGGAATCGAACGAGCGGGCGATTCCCGAACTCAACATCACCTCGCGTGCGAGGGCGAGGTGGTTCGGGGTGATCGTCGGGGTCTGGGCTGCCGGCGTCGAAGCGGCTGGCGTCGCGGGGGCCGGCGTCATGGGCTTGGCCGCGGGTTTGGCCGGAGCCGCCGGCTTCTGGGCCTGCTGGGCCGCGGCGGGCATCGAGAGGCCGCCCGCCAGGACAAGGGCGAGCCCAGCCTGACGGAGGAAGGGGTAGCAGGCGGCGGGACGGCGGGACATGGAAGGCGCTCCGAAAAAGGCGGCGTCTTGAGAACGCGTCTGCGGGATGGCGAGAGGCAGGATGGCAGGGAGGATGACGGTCGCGTCTCAGACCGCGCCCAGGATCGTGATCTCGGCGACCCCGTCGCGGGCATGCGCGAGGATCGCGCCGCCGGCGAGGCCGAGGAAGAGGCCGTGCTCGACCACCCCCGGCACCGCCCAGAGCGCCGCCGAGAGGGCTTCGGGGTCGGGTATTCGGTTCAGGTGAGCGTTGAGGATGAGGTGGCCGCCGTCGGTGACCAAGGGCGTCCCGTCCTGCGCGGCGCGAAGGCCGAGGGAGCCGGCGCAGCCGCTGCTGGCGATCGCCGCCTCGACGGACCGTCGGGTGGCGCCGAGGCCGAAGGCGTTGACCTCCACGGGAAGAGGGAAGGCGCCCAGCATCGCCACGCGCTTGGTCGCATCCGCGATCACCACCATGCGCCGGCTGGCATGGGCGACGATCTTCTCCCGCAGCAGCGCGCCGCCGCCGCCCTTGATCAGGCGAAGATTGTCGTCGACCTCGTCGGCCCCGTCGATGGTGAGGTCGAGCTCCGGCGTGTCGTCGAGGGTGGTCAGGCGGATGCCGGCGGCCTCGCAGGCGATCCGGGTCGCTTCCGACGTCGGGACGCCGATCACGTTGAGGCCAGCCCGCACCCGCTCGCCCAGGAGAGAAACGAAGACGTTGGCGGTCGAGCCGGTGCCGATGCCGAGCCGCATCCCATCCTCGACGAGGGCGACGGCGCGTGCCGCCGCGGCGTGGCGCAGATCCGGTCCGCTCACGCGGCGGCTCCGTCGGCTCGTAGGAGGGAATGGGGCATGGGCTGGGCCTCCGGCGGTTCGCACGCCCCTAGCATGGCTGCGGGAGGGGGCAAACGGCGCCGATGCCGATCGACCCGGCGCGTCTACATCGACCGAACGGTCAGGGCCGCCCCTGCGACGGCGTCGCGCCCGGGCCGGGGCGTACGGGTGCGGCACCGGCGGCGGCCCCCTCGTCGGCGGCCGGGTTGGCCTGGGCGGTGCAGACGACCGCTTCCTTCTGGAGCTGGACGTAGCAGATGCTCATCTCGCCGGTCCGGTAATTGACCCGGAACACGCCGGCCTCGCGGGTGTGGCGGGAGGCGACGAGGCCGTATTCCGAGGGCGGCTGCGCGCTCGCCCCCTCCCCGGCCCCGTAGCAGACCGTGACGCCGACGCTGCCGACCGCGCCCTCGCGCAGGCCGTACTGGCAGGAGGTGACCTCGCCGGTGACCTTGTCGACCCGGTAGACGCGGTTGAGGTCGATCTGGGGAGCCGGCACGAACTCGTAGGACGCGGCGGCGGCGGGACCTGCGAGGAGGATGGCGCCCAGGAGAGCGGCGAGACGGACGAGAACCTTCGCATTACTACTTGCAAGGGAACCCTGGCTTGCAGAAGAACCTTGGCTTGCAGGCGAACCTTGATCGATCCACACGCCCGTCCCCGGACGGTTGGATCGCCGGCGAAACCCGACCCGCGGTTCGGCACCGAACGGCGCGACGCGTCCGAACCCTTTGTGCCGATCGGCGGGAGCCCACAACGACGTACGTCGCATGCCGGGTCCCGGACCACCTTCCACTGACGCTCCGGGCGTGCGGGAAAGGGCGGCGCGATCGGAGTTCGATCCCTGCGCCGTGCCGATACCGTGCCCTATCCGATCCACCCGCTTGCCCATCATGACCTTGAACCTGACATGCCGCTTCGCCTTGCTCGAATGAGCTACCGACGCCTTGCGGCGCAACCGTGACCCGTCGGGCGCGACCTTGATCCCGGCGGGGTCGGCCGCTAGCCAGGGTCTTCTCCCACCGACGCAACGCGAGACGCCATGACGAGCCTGCCGCCCATCGCCGTGTTCGACCTCGACGGCACCCTCGCCGAGACCGCCGGCGACCTCGTGGGAACCCTCAACGTCATCCTCGCCCGCGAAGGCCTGCGGGAACTGCCCCTGGCGGAGGCCCGCGACATGATCGGGGCGGGGGCCAAGGCGCTGATCCAACGCGGCTTCTCCGCGGCCGGGCAGCCGCTGCCGCCGGAGACCCTGGACCGGCTGTTCGCCGATTTTCTGATCCATTACGGCGAGAACCTGTGCGTCCACTCGCATCTGTATGCGGGCGTCGGCGCTGCCCTCGACGATCTCAGCGCGCGTGGTTACCGCCTCGCGGTCTGCACCAACAAGATCGAGCGCCACGCGGTTGACCTCCTCGGGCTGCTCGGCGTCGCCGACCGCTTCGGTGCCATCTGCGGTCGCGAGACCTTCCCGTTCTTCAAGCCCGACCCGCGACACATCACCCTGACCATCGCGCAGGCGGGAGGCGATCCGGCCAGGGCGGTGATGGTGGGGGATTCCCGCGCCGACATCGATGCCGCTAAGGCCGCCGGCATCCCGGTCATCGGGGTGACCTTCGGCTACACGGACACGCCCGTCGACGCACTCGGGGCCGATCGCGTGATCTCGCATTTCGACGATCTGGTCGGTGCGGTCGACGCCCTCGTGCCCCTCGATCAGGCGGCGTGAGGACGGAATGGTGGGCGCGACAGGGATCGAACCTGTGACCCTTCGCGTGTGAAGCGAATGCTCTCCCGCTGAGCTACGCACCCGGACCGTGGCGCCTTCTAGGGCGGGCAAAGCCGGCCCGTCAAGGGTGGATGGCCGCTCGACGCGTCGAGCGGGCGGGCCTCCCGTCGAGGCGCAGCAGCACCGCCACCGGGATCAGGCCCACGAGGACGATGAGCAGGGCCGCCACGGTGCCGTCCTCGTAGGTGCCCCGCGCGGCCTCGCCATAGAGATGCGTCGCCAGGGTCTCGACGTTGAGCGGACGCAGGAGCAGCGTCGCCGGCAGTTCCTTTACGCAATCGACGAAGACGAGGAGCGCGCCGCTCACCAGGGCGGGCCAGGCGAGCGGCAGCTGCACCTGGCGTACGGCGGCGGCGGGTCCACGCCCGAGCATGCGGGCGGCATCCGGCATGCTCTCCGGAACCCGGGCGAGGCCGGCCTCGCAGGTACCGATGCCGACGGCGAGGAACCGCACGAGGTAGGCGGTGACGAGGGCTCCCCCGGTGCCCAGTCCGATCAGGGCCGGGGTTGCACCGAACAGGACGTCGGTGACACGCGAGAGCGCCGAATCCACCATGGCGAGGGGTGCGAGCAGCCCGACGGCGAGGATCGTCCCCGGAAGCGCATAGCCGATGCTGGCGACGCGGATGAGGACGGCGCCGATGCGAGGCGAGGCGAGGCGCGGGGCAGCCGCCACCAGGAAGCCGATCACGGTGGCGATGAGCGTCGCTGCCGCCGCGTAGAGGATCGTGTTCAGGATCTCGTCCGAGAGCGTCGGCGGCATCCCGGCCCGGACGATCCGCTTGACCGCCCCTTCCGCCAAATAGGCCGCCGGGATCAGGAAGCCGATCGCCACCGGCATCAGCCCGAGGCCGAAGGCGAGAGCCGCCCTCGCCCCCGTCAGCTCCTGGCGGATCATCGGACGCGGCGAGCGCGCCGTGGCCGCATAGCCCCGGCCCCGCCGCGCCCAGCGCTCGGCCGCCACCAGGGCGAGGACGAGGGCGAGCATGACCAGCGCGATCTGCGCCGCACCGGGAAGGTCCGAGCGATTGATCCAGGTGGCGTAGACCTGCACCGTCAGGGTGCGGACCCCGAGGAATTCCGCCGCGCCGACGTCGTTGAGCGCTTCCATCAGGGCGAGGCTGGCGCCGATGGCGATGGCCGGGCGCGCCAGCGGGAGCGCCACGCGCAGGAACACGTCGGAGGGCGCGCGGCCCAGCGCGCGCGCCGCCTCCACGAGGCCACCGGCCTGCATCATGAACAGCGCCCGGGTCGGCAGATAGACGTAGGGATAGAGGACGAAGGACAGGAGCACGATGCAGCCCGGCATCGAGCGCAGGTCGGGCAGGACGAGGTCGCCCGGCCGGGCGATGCCGAGGACGCCGCGCAGGGCGGTCTGCACCGGGCCGATCGGGTGCATGAGGTCGAGATACGCGAAGGCGACGATGTAGGTCGGCACCGCCAGCGGCAAGAGCAGCCCGGCCTCCAGCCAGCGCCGGCCCGGGAAGGCGTAGGCCGAGACGAGCCAGGCGCTGCCAGCCCCGATCACCACCACGAGCACGCCCACGCCGGCCAGGAGAAGGCCGGTATCGCGCAGGGCCTGGGGGAGGACATAGGCGGCCAGATGAGGCCAGAGCTCGCTCGTCCCGGCGAGCGCCGAGACGGCGAGGGAGATGATCGGGCTCAGGACCAGGGTCGACAGCGCGAAGGCGCCGAGAATCCAGGCCATGCGGCCGCCCGACGCCGTGCCGCGCCCGGTGTGGGGCGCGGCGAGTGCCGGCAGGTCGTGCGGTGCCGCCGCGGTGAGGGCTGATCCGGTCAGTTGTCGAACCCGACCTTGTCGAGCAGCAGGCTCGCCGCCTTGCGGTTGCGGGCGATGTCGGCGACCGGAACCTCGTCGATCTTCAGGGGGCCGAGGGCGGTGAGCAGGGGCTCGACCGGAGCGCCGGCCTTGACCGGGTACTCGAAGTTACCCCTGGCGTAGAGGCCTTGGGCCTCGTCGGAGACGAGGTATTCGAGGAGCTTGACCGCCTCGTCGCGGTTCGGGGCGTTCTTGGCCACCACGGCGCCCGAGACGTTCACGTGGGTGCCGCCGCCCGTGAAGGTCGGCATCACCACCTTGATCGCCGAGCCCCAGGTCTCCTGCTCGGGTCCGCCCTTACCGGACCGCATCAGGCCGACATAATAGGAGTTGCCGAGCCCGATGGAGCAGGTGCCCGCAAGGATGTCGCGGGCGACGTCGCGGTCGCCGCCGGCCGGCTTGCGGGCGAGGTTGGCCTTCACGCCCTTGAGCCAGGCCTCGGTCTTCTCGGGGCCGTGCTTGACGAGGAAATGGGCGATGAGAGCCGTGTTGTAGGGGTGCTGGCCCGCGCGCAGGCAGAGCTTGCCCTTCCATTTCGGGTCGGCCAGCTCCTCGTACGGCACGGCCGAGAGGTCTGCGAGGTTCTTGTCGGCGTAGACGACCCGGGCCCGCATGGAGAGGGCGAACCAGCGGCCCTCGGCGTCGCGCAGGGGTGCGGGCACCGCCGCTTCGAGCACCGGGGAGCGCACGGGCTGCGCGAGGTCGCGGTCGACGAGCTCGATCAGGTTGCCGACGTCGACCGTCATGAGAACGTCGGCCTTGGCCCGCGCGCCTTCCGCGGCGACGCGCTCGGCCAGACCCTTCTCCACGAAGGAGGTGTTGACGGTGACGCCGCTCTTGGCGGTGTAGGCGTCGAGGAGCGGCTTGATCAGGCCCGGCTCGCGGGTGGTGTAGAGGTTCACCTCCGCCGCGCCGGCCGCCGTACCAGCGGCCAACAACGCGACGCCGCCTAGAAGCCATGAGACCGACCGACCGTGCATCATCCGAGCCTTCGTTGCGAACCGTAAAAGACGAGGGTTGCTCAGAAGCATCGGGCGCGAAAAAGCGCAAGCACGATCTATTTTATTTAAAACACTTAAAAAGTAGATGTTGCGACGTTGTGTTCCAAAGCATCTACGGCTTGTCAGACGCAACGTTCGAAAAGCTAGCTTTCATCCAAAGACCGTCGAAATAAAAACCGCCCGTCATCCCCGGCGGTGAGCTCGATCGCATCGCCGGGAGCATGGGTGTCGTCGTGACCGACGATGAGGCTGACGGGCGAGGACAATCCCTGCGCCTCCACCACCAGGGCCGCACGGCTGCCGAGGAAGCGGCGCTCGACGACCGTTCCGGGCAGACCGGTTCCGGCCGCGGCCGCACGGATGGAATCCGGCCGCAGGCAGACGAGCACGGGTTCGCCCGCGGCGAAGCCGGGGGCGGCGCAACGGCCGAACGGCGTGAGGACGAAGCCGTCCCCGCACCGGGCCTCGAACTCGACGAGGTCCGTGAAGAAGCGTGCGGCGAAATGCGAGACCGGGCGCCGGTAGAGGTCCTCTCCGGTGCCGACCTGCTCAATGCGCCCGGCGCGCATCAGCGCGATGCGGTCGCACAGGGTTAGCGCCTCCTCGGAATCGTGGGTGACGAGGAGGGTCGTTGTGCCGCCGGCCCTGAGCACCGACAGGGTATCGGCCCGGACATGGTCGCGGGTTCGCCGATCGAGGTTCGAGAACGGCTCATCGAGGAGCAGGATGCGCGGTCCCGGCGCCAGCGCCCTGGCGAGGGCTACGCGCTGGCTCTCGCCGCCCGAAAGCGTGCCGGGATAGCTCTCGGCACGCCCGAGAAGCCCGACCTGGTCGAGCCTCGCCTGCGCGAGGCTCCGCGCCTCCGCGGCCGGGCGCCGGTGAAGGCCGAAGCGGACGTTCTCGGCCACCGTCAGGTGCGGGAACAGGGCGTAGTCCTGGAACATCAGGCCGACGCCGCGGCCTTCTGCCGGCACGCCGCCGCGTCCTGTCACGACCGTCCCGTCGAGCGTGACGACGCCGGAATCGGGCTGATCGAGCCCGGCGACGACGCGCAGCAACGTGCTCTTGCCACAGCCGGAATCGCCGAGCAGCGCGACGATCTCGCCCGCCCGGACCGTCAGCGAGACGCCGTCGAGGGCGGCCGTCCGGCCGAACCGGAGGACGACGTCCTGAAGCTCGAGTCGCGCCGGCTCCGGAAGCAGGCTGCGCGGCGTCGCGTTGTGCGGGATCATCGGCGCCTCGACCTGTCGGCCTTACGGGTTCGTGGCGCTGCTTAAACCAAGTCCGGGAGAGGGCAAGGCAGCCGATGCGGCGGTCGCGAAAAGAGGAGCGAATACCTATATCGTGTTCATGCCCGCAGAGCCTGTCCCATCCATGCCCAGCGTCGCCGAGATCCTGATCCCGTTGGCGCTGGACAGCGCCTACAGCTACGCCGTGCCTGCAGGCGTGTCCCTCGCCGTGGGCGACGTGGTGCAGGTCCCGCTCGGGCCACGCGAGACGGTGGGCGTAGTCTGGGGCGTCGCGGAGAGCCGCACGGGATCAAACCTGCGGCCGGTGACGGGGCGGATCGAGGCCCCTCCCCTGTCCGAGCCGTTGCGGGAACTCGTCGATTGGCTCGCCCGCTACACACTGGCGCCGAAGGGCTCGGCGCTGGCCATGGCCCTTCGCCTGCCCGACGAGGCGGCCCGCGCCGAGACGGCACGCGTCGGGGTCCGTGCCACCGGCAAGCCCCCTGCCCGGCCGACGAGCGCGCGGGCGAAGGTGCTCGCCGTCTCCGCCGATGGGGTCATGCGCGGCAAGAGCGCGTTGGCGAAGGAGGCCGGCGTCTCGCTCAGCGTCGTCGACGGCCTCGTCGATGACGGCGCCCTGGAAGCGGTGACGCTGGCGCCCGAGCCGCTGGCGCAGCCGCCTGACCCGGACCACGCCCGGGTGCCGCTGTCGGACGCGCAGGCAGAGGCAGCTGAGGAGCTGATCGCGTTGGCCTTCCGTCCCCCTTCCGTGGGGGAGGAAGCGACGGAAGCCGCCTCCACCATTCTCCTCGAAGGCGTCACCGGCTCGGGCAAGACCGAGGTCTATTTCGAGGCGGTGGCCGAATGCGTCCGGCGCGGGCGCCAGGCGTTGATCCTGATGCCGGAGATCGCGCTGACGGCGCAGTTCCTCGACCGCTTCGCCGATCGCTTCGGAGTGCGCCCGGCCACCTGGCATTCGAGCATCGGGTCCAAGCGCCGCGAACGCCTGCGCGCCGGCGTGGCGGCGGGCGAGGTCGCCGTGGTGGTCGGCGCGCGCTCCGCCCTGTTCCTGCCCTTCGCGCAACTCGGCCTCATCGTCGTCGATGAGGAGCACGAGGCCGCCTACAAGCAGGAGGACGGCGTC
>NZ_CAXUJR010000070.1:0-19772 GCF_964251405.1 uncultured Methylobacterium sp. | reverse complement strand
AAAGAAGCTTAAGGCGTCCAACGCGCGCTCGGCGCGCTGCTGCAGCTCCATGCGAGGGCTCCTGGCGCGGTCGGCTTGGCGCCTGACGGGCAGCCGGTGACCACTCACCATGCCATAGATGCCAGTCAACGCCGTCCTGTAAGGGGACGTTCGTCATGCAGCTGCGCCGGCAGCAAAGCGCCAGCAGCGGAGGTAGGTCATGCCCACGGAAGCAGACCTTCTGCTACCGAGCCAAACCAGACGCCCAAGCCATTCCGCACTCCGCTCCTAAGCGGACGTTGGCTCGGAGTCTGGCAAGGGGCTGAAGGTAGCCGTTGGCGAACTGTCAGTTCTAAGGCTTCAAATGTTTTGAAGAGGACGTCACTCTTCGAAAGACGCGCAACCCAATCGCATTATAGAGGCTAGCTTAAACGGCGCTCGCTCGATGCGGACATGCCGGTCCGTAGTCTTGGCGCGGGTGCCTGCCAGCCAACGGGATGATGGGTGTTTCAACTGTGCAGGCCGACAAGTCATTATTAAGTCTCGATGATCGAGCGGATCTTGCTCGCCAATCCCTCGACGGCAAAAGGCTTTGTGATCATCTGCATTCCCAGATCGAGGTGGCCGGCCCCAAAGGCGGCGTTCTCTGCGTAACCGGTCATGAACAGCACCTTTAGTTCAGGCCGGCTGATCCGAGCCTGATCGGCGAGCTGGCGCCCATTAATGCCGGGCAACCCGACGTCTGTGACAAGGAGATCTATCCGGGCATCAGACTGAAGAATTCGTAGGCCAGACGGTCCGTCTGGCGCCTCGCGCGTCGCATATCCGAGCTCGCTCAGCACCTCGACGACCAGGGTACGCACGGTGTCGTCGTCTTCGACCACGAGTACCGTCTCGCCGTGTTCGGCGCGCGGCGACTCGCGTCCGGTCGTACCAGGCTCCTCGTACTCGCCGTAGTAGCGAGGCAGGTAGAGCTTCACCGAGGTGCCCTTGCCGCTCTCGGAATATATTTTGACGGTACCCTCGGACTGCTTGGCGAAACCGTAGATCATGCTGAGGCCAAGGCCCGTGCCCTGGCCGATGGGCTTCGTCGTGAAGAATGGATCGAACGCCTTCGCGATAACGTCCGGCGGCATGCCGGTGCCGGTGTCGGTGACGCACACGCAGACGTACTGGCCAGCTCGCACCCCGATCTCACGCGCTACGTAGGCGTCGTCCAGGAAGCTGTTCGCTGTCTCGATAATCAACCTGCCCCCGTCCGGCATCGCGTCGCGCGCGTTGATGGCGAGGTTGAGAATGGCGTTCTCCAGTTGGTTCGGGTCGCACAGCGTTAGCCATAGACCGCCGGATACGACGACTTCCAGGCGAACGCGTTCACCCAGGGTACGGCGCAGCAGGTCGTCCATCGAGCCCACCAGCCGGTTCACGTCGACGGCCTTCGCTTCAAGGGGTTGCTGGCGCGAGAAGGCAAGCAGGCGATGGGTGAGCGCTGCCGCTCGTTGCGCCGAGGCCATAGCGAGGTTGGCGTACCGGGTCAGGTTCTCGATCCGCCCCTCGTTAATGCGGGTCTGCATCAGGTCGAGCGATCCGACGATGCCGGTCAGCAGGTTGTTGAAATCGTGCGCGATGCCGCCGGTGAGTTGCCCGACCGCCTCCATCTTCTGAGACTGGCGCAGCTGCTCCTCGGCCTGCTCGCGTTCAGCGATGGCCTCGCAGACGCGGGTCTCAAGCGTATCGTTCATCTCCCGCAAGGCGACCTCGGAGGCCTTGGTGGCGGTGACGTCGTAGATCACTCCGACGTGCCGCAACTCAGCCGAGGCGTCCTCGCGCACCGCTTCACCACGTCGGGCGAGCCAGCGTATGTCACCGTTATCCGCCATCCGGACACGCATCTCGGCGTAGGGAAGCTCGCCGGCATCGCGAACGCCAGGATCGAGAAGGGTGCCCCCTTCCGCGATCAGAGCGTTGACCGAGCTGACGGCCAGCGTCTCGGCCGGCACGATGCCCAGTAGGTTGCAGAACTGAGGGGAGACCTCGACGGTGGCGAACCCCGGCACGTACTCGAACGTTCCGATCCGCCCCGCGGTCTGGGCGATGCGCAGCCGCTCCTCGACGCGCTTCTGCTCGGTGATCTCGACCAGTGCGCCGGTGAACCGCGTCGGGACACCATCGGCGCCGTAGGCGCAGCGGCCGCGAGCATGGACCCAGCGGATCGCGCCGTCCGGCGCCTGCAGGCGATACTCCCGATCGAACACCTCGGCACCGTTGAGGATGCCGCCGACCGCCAGGCGGACCCGCGAGCGGTCCTGGGGGTGTACGCGGGTGAAGAAGGCGCCCGTGGGGACGCCGACCCCGCCGACATCCTGCTCGATGCCGTTGAGTAGGGCGAAGCGCTCGTCGACGTGGAGGCGCTTGCCCGGGATGTCCCAGTCCCACGTTCCAGCGACACCCGCAGCCGTGAGGGTGATCCTCAGTTGCCGCTGGGCGTCAGCGAGATGACGCTCGATGCCGGCCAGGCGCTCCGCGGCGCCCACTCCCTCACGAGAGGGCGTGACGTCGACCTGAGAGGCGAAGAAGTTTACGAGTTCCCCGGCCTCGTCGAAGACCGGGCTGAGATAGAGCTCGTTCCAGAAGCTCTTGCCGTCCTTGCGATAGTTTAGAAGCTGAACCTTCAGTTCCCTCTGGCCGGCGACCGCGCTTCGGACGAGGGCCACGGCGGCCGGATCGGTGTCTGGCCCTTGAAGGAAGCGGCAGTTGCGCCCGAGCACTTCACCGGCCGAGTAGCCGGTAAGTGCCAGGAAGGCGCGGTTGGCGAGAACTATTGGGTTATCGGGAAGGCGCGGGTCCGTCACCACCATCGGCTGGCGTGTGAGCTCCAGGGCAGCGATGAACGGGCCGGCGCGACCGCGCATCTCCGCCGTCGCGTGGCTTAGGGCAGTCGGCCCGTTATCATCGCCTGCGGCGGTCACGACCCGGTCTCACCGATGGCACGCTCGACAAACTCGTCAATGAGGACCTTCAGGTTCTCCAGGGAGGGCAAGTCCATCAACATAGCGATGTAGCCGCGGATGTCGCGCTCACGCACCGCGAAATTGATGTAGAGGAACAGAACCAGGGAATCGGTCCCATCGTCGCCGATGGGCCGAAAAATCCGGGGTCCGTCGCCCCTCGTGACCTCCGGCAGCGACATAGTCAGAGTACGCTGCAGCAGGTTGGCCATCGTCGCCAGGCAGCCGTTCAGGATGACGTTGCCGGTCTCCGTGAGCGCCTCGTCCTCAAGCTCCGCAACCTCTTCTGCGGACAGTTCCTCCCCGGCAACTGCGCGGACTAGCTCGCGCCCGTTTTCCTGCGGGAAGATAAGGAGCGCGCGCCCGGCAAAGGCGCCGGTGAAGTCCTGCTGAACGACGACGAGCTCGGACGCTTCCCGCTCGCCGATCATGCGCGCGGCCTGGGCCCGGGACACGATCTCGACGGCCGGAACCGACAAGAGCACCTGGACGCCAATCATCTTGCGCAGGCTCGCGGCAGCTTTGCTGACGCCAATGTTTACCAATTCAGTGAATGCGTCGCGCTGCAGTTCGGTGAGGTCGACGGTGGCTGGCGTCACAAGGCCGCCCTGCGCAACCTAAGCGCGGCACCTGATAGGAAGCCTGCGAGCGCCTCTTCGGTCAGCGGCTTCGGCAGGAAGGTGGCGTCGACGCTGCGGGCGCGGGCGATGATCTCATCCTGGATGTTGGCCGAGACCACGGCGATGGGCATGTCAGGCTTCGCCACACGCAGGTCGGCGGCCAGTTCGAGGCCGTCCTTGCCGGGCATGTTGAAGTCGAGAAGGGCCACGTCGACCTGACGCACGCCCATGACGGCCATCGCCGCCTCGGCATTGGCCGCCTCGGCGATCTCCCAATCCGGCTTGATTAGGCGCAGGAGCTTGGCCGCGACGAGGCGGGCGAGCTTGCTGTCATCGACGATAAGGGCGGTGGTCGGCATGAAGGGGTGCTGGTTCGCTCGGGCGCGGAAGCGGCCTTTATGCGACGGGGCCGCCCCGGAGCATAGCTGTAAGTGTCCGTGGCATCGCGTTATCCTGGGCCGAGGGGTGCAGCCAGCGTTCGACGAACGGGTCGCCGCAGGTACCGAGGACGCTAGGCCGCAGCCGCAGCAGGACCTGGTACACCGCAGTGTGCATGCGGGTGCAGGCCGTCCAGTCCACCGGCGCGGTCGGATTTTCGAGTATGAGCGAGACGAGTGTCTCTGCATCCTCGACCGGGCAGAACCCTTCAAGGCGTATGGGTCCCCCCGGCCCGGCATCGTTTCGGCGAACCGCGGGCATCACCTTCCCTCCCAGACGTCTTGGGCAACCGTCAATGCATCGGTGAGCATGGAGGCTGGGTCGAGTACGAGCAACACGCGGCCGTCTCCGAGAAGGGTCGTACCCGCTACTCCTGGGAGAGATGCGACGATGCCCGAAGGTGGGCGTATTACGGCGTCGATGCGATCCTCGAAGCCATCGATTTCCACGGCGATGTTCTCTCCTGATGCGCCAACGATCAGGAGTAACGCCTCCGGGGGCCTGAGAGAGGGGTCCCTAAAAAGATGGTCCGTGTGGCCAAGGAGTTCGACGAGCTGGAACACCGGGATAGTTCGGCCACGTTGGACCATCGCGTTCCCACCGGCGACGGCATGGATGCCCGTCCGAGGCCTGCGAACGATCTCGACGATGGCATCCATCGCGACGCCGTAAGATTGCCTACCCGCTTTAACCACCATGACGCGAGCGAGGGCGATGGTGCGGGGAAGGTGCAGGCGGATCGTGGTGCCGAAACCGACCCGGCTCTCGACCGAGACGCGGCCGCCCATGCGTTCCGCCGCCACGCGAACCGCGTCCATGCCAACGCCCCGCCCCGACAGGGCACCGACGCTCTCTGCCGTCGAGAAGCCCGGGGTGAAGATCATGTCGGTCACGGCGCCGTCGTCCATGGCCGCGACGGCCTCGGTCGAGCGCAGACCACGCTCGATGACCCTGCGGCGGATGAAGGCCGGATCAATCCCGCGCCCGTCGTCGGAGACCGACACGAGGATGCCCTCGCCGTCCTGCCCGGCTTCGATGCGGATCCGCCCGGGCCCGGGCTTGCCGCCACGTTGCCTCGTCCCCGCATCCTCAAGTCCGTGGTCGACGGCGTTGCGCATGACGTGCAAGAGCGGCTCGAACAGGTTTTCGACGATGCCCCTGTCAGCCTCCGTATCCTCTCCCACAACGTCGAGGACGACCTCTTTGCCGAGCCCGCGTGCGGCTTCGCGCACCGGTCGCGCGAAGCGGCGAAAAACCTGCGATAGCGGCGTGAGCCGCAACGAGACCGCGCTTCTATGCAAAGCCGTCGAGAGGCGTCCGATGTTCGCGTCGGCCTCGCGGATCGCCCGGGCGAGCGTGCTCCCTTCCTCGCCGGCCTCGACCCGTGTGGCGAGATGGCCGAAGGCGTTGCGGGCAACGACAAGCTCCCCGACGAGGGTGACGAGCGCGTCGACCCTGCTGGCGTCAACACGCAGGGTGCGGGCGACTTCCACGCCGGGCGGCTCTGCTCCTTCGGAAACCTTCACGGTATCCATTGGGGAAGGCGCGCCCTGCCGGCCGGCCAGGATGGTCTCGATTGCTCCCAGGATGGCATCGGCGCCGTGTTCAAATGCCTGCCCGCAGCGCTCGGCATCGTCGGAGCGTCCGACCGACCGCAAAGCGTTCGCCGCCGCCCTTGCACAGGCTTCGGACCGGCCCGCGTCGGTGTCCGCGTCGCCCACCGCTGCCAGCACCCGGATCTGTTCCGCGAGGATGGCGGCTACAATTGGATCCAGTACGGGTGCCCCCGCGCCTTTCACATCGCCAGCGACGGTCCGCCTATCGGCGGCGATCGGCAGGTCTACGACCGCGACCTGGTCCCCGACGAGGCGGAAAACCTTCTCGATCTCCGCGCGCGGCCCTTCCGATACGAGGGTAATTTCAAGGTTGCAGGCGTAGGCGTCGAATTCCTGGCTTGGGGACCAGGGCGCGACCGGCCCGACCGAGAGGGCAAGGAGGCCAGGGATCTTGCGGACCAGTCCGAGCGGGTCGTCCCCGGCGAAAAAGCAATCGCCGCGGGGCTGGTACCGCACGGCGGTCAGCGGCTTCGAGCCGGCATCGGCCATGGTATCGGCGAGGCGGGCCGCCCATCCGGGGAGAGCTGCGGTGTCCGCGGCCTGGGTCTCGGGTCCGCGCGACAGCAGGGAACGGTATCGTTGGGCCAAGATGCCAGACTCGGCGGCAGCCGTATCGGGCAACCGCTCCATCGCCTCGACCGCGTCCGCCCAACGTGCGGTCGCGTCGAGGGTCTCCAGCGAGAGGTCGATCAGGGCGGCATCCGCCGTGAGGGTCCCGGCCCGTGCGGCGGAGAGGCTGTCCTCGGCGGCATGCAGGAGAGCGAACCAAGGCGGATAGTCGAACAGCCCAACGGAACCCTTCAGCGTGTGGAAGGCACGAAAGACCCGGTTCACCGTCTCCGCGTCCTCTGGGGCCGCCTCCAGGGCGAGCAGATCCTCCGTTGCGGACTGAACGAGCTCGCGCGTCTCGACGAGGAATTGTTCGAGCAGGTCGTTCACGGTTGCCGTCCGGCCATCGCCCGGGCATGCGCGACCAGCACATCCTCCGGCAAAGGCTTCACGAGGTAGAAGTTCGCACCCGCGGACCGCGCGGCATCCCGGTCGCCGTTGCCGGCCTCGGTGCTGGTCATCAGGGCTGGGATCGCGCGGACTGAGGACTCGCGGCTCCTCAAAGCGCGAAGGAAGCTGAATCCGTCCATCTTCGGCATGTTCACGTCCACGACGAGAAGGTCGTAGGTGGCGCTCAGCACGCGCTCCAGTCCCTCGATGCCGTTGAGCGCCTCGTCCACGACGAACCCGGCTTTCTCCAGGGCGCCGCGATAGTACATCCTCACGAGGCTCGCGTCGTCGACGACGAGCACGCGCGGGGCATCGACGGGTGGGGTTGCGGTCTCAGACATGCTCGCCCTCGCGCGGCCGGCGGTAGACGATGGCGTCATCGTAACGGCAGACCCTGAACAACGGGGAGATCCGGCTCATGCTCTCGGTGTGCCCCAGGCAGACGAAGCCGCCCGGAACCAGTGCATCGTAGATGCTGTCCGCAGCGAGGCGCCTGGAGGCGTCGTCGAAGTAGATGAGCACGTTGCGGCAGAACACGATGTCGAACCGGCCCTGCGTCGCCATCGCTACCGCGTCCATCAGGTTGCAGGGGGTGAAGCGCACCGAGCCGCGAAGGTCGGCGAGGATGCGCCAGGCCGGGCCTAGCCGCGTCTCCTCGCGCTCGAAATAGCGGGCGACGAGGTCCGGGCTTAACCGCATCAGGGCCCGTTCCCCATACAGGCCCTCCTCGGCGGCGGCGATCGCCCGCGTATCGATGTCCGAGCCGACGATCTCGACGTCGTAGTGGTCGACCTCCGGCCAGTTCTCCAGCAGCCAGAGCGCCACCGAGTATGGCTCCTCGCCGGTCGAGCAGGGCATCGACCAGATCCGAAGGGTCGATCCCGGAGCTTTACGGGCGACGACCTCCGGCATGAGCGATGACGTCAGGCAGCGGAGCTGGTGGTCTTCGCGGTAGAAGTACGTCTCGTTAATGGTGAAGGCATTGATGAGGTTCTCGACCTCGCCGTCCATGTCTGCTCGCAGGCGGGCGAGGTAGACCGCGAACGAGCGGGACGCGGTGGCCTGCATGCGCTCAGCCAGACGCCGGTCAACGAAGTAGCGCTTGGCGGGCGTGAACAGCATGCCGGTGCGCCGGTAGAGGAACTCGCAAAAGCGCGCGAAGTCGGCGTCGGTGACCGGCGATGGAGGTTGCAGCACCCGCTCAACGCCCCGGGCCGAGACGGGCAAGCACGGTGTCGATGGCTAGGGGCAGGAAAGCCGTCGATGCGAAGCGGGCCCGGGCCGCCAGCAGCGCTGGTGCAGCGTCCGCCGTCCCGACCTCAGCAAGTACCTCTACTGCCGCGCCGCAGACGTTCGGGTTGGTCTCAGCATCGAGTAACCCCGTCAGAAAGTGGTTCGCGGCCTCAGTCGGTTGTGTCCGCACAATCTCGGTTGCCAGCAGCCGGACGTCGGGGTCCGGGTCGGCAAGGAGGCCGGGCAGCACCGAGGCCGCCGCGGGGGGCATTTCCTGGAGCGTCTCGATGCAGGCGTTGCGTAGCCAAGCATCCTCCGAGCGCAGGTGCTGGGCCAGCGCGGCGGCAGCCGATGGATCGGAGATGGCGAGCAGCGCGGCAAGAAGGGCCTCGCGAACACGAGGGTCTTTCTCACTTTCGAGGGCAAGCCCAAGACCGTCCGCCGCGTCAGGACGCCCTGCCATGGCCTGCGCTGCCGCAAGCCGCGCGGCTGCATCGCCAAGGGTCGGCTCGACCAAGTCTCTGCGAGGCTCGAAGGCGGTTGCGCCTTCAGTCGAGAGAGAAGGATCGCGGCGGACGAGCGGCATCAAGGCACCATGTCGAGGAGCGCGTCGGCGATTGCTTCAAGCGGGGCGACGACGCTGGCGCCACCGGCCCTGACGAGTTCGCCCGGCATGCCCCAAACCACCGCCGTCTCCTCGCTCTCGGCAATGGTGCGGCCCCCTCGCACCCGCATCGCGGCCATCGTCGACGCGCCGTCACGGCCCATACCTGTCATCAGCACCCCGACGAGGCGGGAGGGTTCGACCAGTTCGAGGGCGCTGGCGACGAGGCGGTCGACGCTCGGATGCCAAAGGTAATCGGCATGGGCCGGAACGGGCTGCACGACGAGCCCGGAGGGACGGCGCGCAAGCATCACGTCCGCATCTCCCTTGCCGACGTAGACATTGCCGGGAGCCAGCGGCATCGGCCGAGAGGCCTCGTGCACCCGCAGGGCGCACAGGCCGTCGAGCCGGCGTGCCAGAGGACCGGTGAAGCTACCGGGCATGTGCTGGGCAATTACGACCGGCCAAGGGAAGTCGGCAGGCAAACGAGACAGCAAGGCATCCAATGCCGGCGGCCCACCTGTCGAGGTCCCGACCAGTACGATGCCGTCGACCGGACCCTTAGAAGGCGCAGTCGGCTCTTCAAGCGAGGCCGCTCGCGAGGAGGCCCACGTTCGCGTGGCCGAGCCGGCCGACCCGTTGGATTTGGCACGTATGCGTTCGGCGAGGCGCAGTGTGGGACGAAGGCGGGCGCCGGCGGCCGAACGGACCTTCTCCACGATCAGCGGACCCAGTCTATCGATTTCCAGAGAGATCGCGCCGCCGGGCTTGGCGACGAAGTCAATGGCTCCGCGGTCCAGCGCGTCGAGCGTGACCTCCGCCCCGTCGGCAGTCAAAGACGACACCATCACCACCGGTGTGGGTCGGTCGAGCATGATGCGGTCGAGGCAGGCGAGGCCGTCGAGGCCCGGCATGTTGACGTCGAGGGTGATCACGTCCGGGCGGAAGCGCGCATGCTCGGCAAGCGCCTGATCGCCGTCCCGAGCGAAGGCGACCTCGAAATCCCCCTCCTGCGCGAACACGCCGCCGAGGAGCTTGCGCATCAGCGCCGAGTCGTCGACGACCAGAAGGCGGATCATGCCGCGGCGTCGGGCGCGGCGTCACGCCCTCCCGGCCGCTTGCCTGCCGCATGCACGCTTCGCTCGGTGCCGGCGAGGAGCGCCGACGCGTCCACGATAGGCAGGAGACTGTCGTCATCCAATGTTGCGACCCGGTCGACCCCGTTCCCTGCGTCCCCGGAGAAATCTGGCGCTGGCCGGATCGCGTTAGCTTCAAGGCGCAGGATGCGCGAGACGCCGTCCACGAGGAGGCCGGCGACGCTGCCGTCGGCTTCGAGCACGACGATGCGGCGCCGTGGACCCGCCTCGCCGGGCGGCAGGCCAAAGCGTCTGCGTTGATCGACGACGGCGAGCACAGTGCCTCGTACGTTGATGGCACCCACGACGAGGTCCGGCGATCGAGGCAGGCGCGTCATAATCTCCGGAACCCGCAGCACCTCCCGCACCGCCCCGACCGCAACGCCGTAGCTCTCGCCCGCGACGTCGAAGACCACGACTTGCTCCGTAGAGCCTCCCGCCTGAGCGTCCAAGATCTTGGCGTCATGGGAGCGTTCGGGCAAGGCGGTCACGATCGTCCCTTCCAGCAGGCGGTCGGCGGACAGCACTGAGACAAGCGTACCGGCCGCGTCGACCCGGCAGATTGCGTCGACGACGGTGGTGCCGCCCTGCCTCAACGACGATGGCACCGGATCGATGGCATCTGGTGCGAGCCGCAGGATCGGACCCAGGACATCGACGACCAACCCGGTCTCCGTGCCCCCAAGGCGCACGACGACGATGCGCGCATCCGCGTTCGGTGGGGGTGCGGCGAGGCCGAGCAGAGCCGGGAGGCTCAGCAGAGGCAGCACGCTGCCGCGCAATGCGACGACGCCCAGGGCGGCGTTGCCGGCACGCGGCAGCGGCACGACGTCAGGCGGCAGCGCGAGGACCTCCGAGACCCGCTCAAGCGGAAGGGCGTAGGAGCGCCCGGCAGCGGTGAAGGATACCAGCGCGACATGTTCCGCTTCGGCTTCCCCGGCAACACCTTGGCTTGCAGGCCGGCCCGCAGCCTGAGCCGAAGTGCCGGCTCGCCGGCGTGGAAACGCCTCGGCGACCATGGCTCTGAGATCAAGCACGCGAGCCCGTCCCGACCCGACCGTGGTGGCAAGACGCCACGACTTCGAGGTTCCGTCCATCTCGACGGATTCCGTGCCCCCCGAGAATGCGACGATGCGGTCGACCATCAGTCCGACCGGTTCACCTGCCTCCGCGACGACGACCCGGCTCGGCTCCGTCGCGGGTTCCAGGTCGGGGCGCACGATGCGGCGCAGGTCCAGCACCGGAAGAGCCGCGCCGCGAAGGTTGGCGAGTCCGGCCAAAGCGGCCGGCGCGCCTGGCACGCGCGTGAGCGCGGGCGGCCGAAGGAGCTCCCGGACGATTTCCGCGTCGAGGGCGTAATCGTCCGATCCCAGCGTGAATACGAGGTAGCGCCTATCGCCCGTGACGTCGGCCTCAGGCATCCGTGGCCTGCAACTCGTCGGCGAGGGAGGCGATTTCCTCGATGCTGGCTGCAAGGTCCTCGGCGCCCTTCGACTGCTGGCGCGCCGCGGTCGCGGCCTCGCTGGACGCTCGGTCGGCCTGCTCCGCCGCGGCAGCAATCTGCTGCGAGCCTTTCAGGCCCTCACGGGCCGCGATGACGATGGCATCCGCCCCGGATAGGACGTCTGCGTTGCCATCCTCCAGCCGCGCGACGTTCCCCTCGACGTCTGCCAAGGTGGCGATCAAGGCCCGGTTGCGCTGCGCCTCCGTCTCTGACGCGCCGACGACCTGTTCCAGCGCACGCCGGACTGCGCCGACACCGTCCTGAATGTCGCGCACGGTATCGAGGATGCGGTCGGCGTTCGCTGCCGCGTCGCGGGCCAGTGCGCGGATGTCGTTCGACACAACCGCGAAGCCCCGACCTCCCTCGCCGGCGCGCGCCGCCTCGATGGCGCCGCTGACTGCGAGCATGTTCACCTGGACGGCGACAAGTGCGATGGAGCCGACGATCTTCTCGATGCGGCGATTGCTGCCTTCGAGCTCGCCAATGCGGGTGAGGCAGTCGCGGGTCTCTTTGAGCGAGCGTCCAACGCCATCGGCGAGGGAACCGACCGCCGAGCGCACCTCCCGCAGGGTGGCGCCGATGCCTGCGACGGTCTCACGGGCAATCGTTGCGTTCGAGCTGAACACCGCGGCGCTGCGCTCGACCTGGGCCATCGCCGCGCTGGATTGTTGAGCGGCGGCACTTTGGATGCCGGTGCCGCGGCTGATCTCGTCGATGGCGGCGAGGATCTCGACTGCCGCCCCGGACAGTTCCTGGACTGTCGCGGACAGTTCCTCGGCGGCCGAGGCGACCTCCTCTGACCTCTCCTGGACCGAGCCGCTGCCCGTCAGGTCGTCTGCGAGGCCGGCCAGTGCCAGTGCCGTCGTCTGCCCCTGTTCAAGGGACTGCACCTGTTGTGCCACGGCTTGCTGCGCCTGCCCTGCAGCAGCGGCCTGCTCCTCGGCGGCCGATGCGATCTGCTCGGCGCCGCGCTGCGCCTCCCGGATTGCGATCTCGGCCTCGACTGCGGCTGCGAGGATGGCCTGCGCGCCTTCCGAGACCCAGCCGAGGTCTGTTCGCGCCGCCTCTAGCTTCTCGGTCACGCGCCCGCCAGCCTCGGCTTCTGCGACCGCCGTCAGTGCTGCGGCGCGGATGATATCGCCGACGCCTCGAACCTCGGCGCGGATCGCCTCCGCCAGCGTGCGAACCTCGGCCGCGCTCGCCTCGGAGATCTCTGCGAGCGCCCGCACCTCGTCGGCGACCACGGCGAAGCCACGACCGTGTTCGCCTGCCCGGGCCGCCTCGATGGCGGCGTTCAGCGCCAGAAGGTTGGTCTGATCCGAGACGTGCTCGACCGTGCCGGTAATCTCTCCGATGCTCGCCGCCCCACGGTCGAGCTCCTCGATCAGAGCGACCGAGGCGGACTGCCGTCCGGAATTGGCCTGGACCGCAGCGACGGAGGAGGTGATGTGGACACCGGTCTCCGCCAGAAGCGTCTGGAATGCCGTGATCGACTGACGCGAGGCATCGGCCCGCTCCCGAGCGTCGGCCAGGCGTCCGACGATCCCGGCGATGGCGCCGAGGGACTCCTGCGCGGCCCCGGCGGCTTCCTCGGCGCCGGACGCGATCTGTTCCATCGACCTGCGCAGTTCCTCGGCTGCCGATGACGCCTCGGTCACGCCCGCCGCGAGTTCCTCGGTCGCCGCCGCGAGCCGTTCCGCAGCCTTCTGGCGTCGGGCGCGGGACCGCTCGCGCGTGCGGCTGGCAGGGATGGTGGTCACCGGCGTCATGTTCGGCCCAGCGGCAACGGCCTCGACGGGTTCGCCCTGAGCGGCGAGCCGCGTCCTCTTCACCAGCGCCATGGACGGGTCACCCAGGTTCGACCGTCCTTCCTGCCGAACGCGAGGGTGAGGATGGTTCAGAAGTAGCCCTTGGCTTCTAAGCCGAGCATCGTACCGGTCAAGGACAGGCTCGACTTCTCCCAGCGAAAGTGGGTGCTGCAAGGGGCCTAGTTGCACTCCGCCGCATCCGCTTCGGAGCACTAAACTCACCCCTCCGCGCGGCGGACGTGGGCGCGAAGCTGTCGATCGTCGTTGCCCGATCGAATGTCGGCTCGCTGGGCTGTAACTTCCGTAAGCGGCCCGGCAGAAAACCACCCGATGCCGTCGTAGAACGGACGGACGGGTCCCGACCCAACCTTGCCGTACAAACTCACCCACTTCTGACCCGAAAGCGGAAGATCGTTTCCTCGTCATTGCTGCAGTTTGGCCCCAAAGTCTTCTCTGATCTGTCTAGCTCCTGACGTTCGCGGCTCTGATTGTCGCTCAGCTTTGAAGCGGGCTCATGGTTCTGCTTCCTGCCATCCACGGTCTTGCAACCGGCCAGGTCCGGCGCCTCGCCCTGGGGCACGGCGTCGAACCACTGTAGGCCTCAGCTTTCGTCGTTCCAGCCGGGATCGCCATAGCGGTTCTTGCAGTGATCAAGCATTGAGCCGTGCCTGATCCAAGCTACGTCCACTTCGCATATAGGTGGCCCATGGTTGATGCTGGACGCTCGGTACCTGACCTGAAGGCACAAACAAGGATATGCGCTCAACACGCCGCGACGTTGACCGCCAGGCCGCCGAGTGAAGTCTCCTTGTACTTGGCCTGCATATCGTGGCCGGTCTGGCGCATGGTTTCTATGACCTCGTCGAGGGTGACGCGGTGGATGCCGTCGCCGCGCAGAGCCAGGGACGCGGCCACCACCGCCTTGTTGGCCCCGAAGGCATTGCGCTCGATGCAAGGGATCTGGACCAAGCCGCCGATGGGATCGCAGGTCATGCCGAGATGGTGCTCCATCGCGATCTCGGCGGCGTTCTCCACCTGGGCCGGGCTACCGCCGAGAAAGGCTGCCAGCCCCGCCGCCGCCATCGCGGCGGCCGAGCCAACCTCTCCCTGGCAGCCGACCTCGGCGCCCGAGATCGATGCGCGAGACTTGATCAGGCCGCCCACCGCCGCGGCGGTGAGCAGGAATTCCCGCGCGCGGGCATTCGACCACTCCGGGCAGAAATCGCGGGCGTAGCGCAGGACGGCGGGCACGATTCCGGCCGCGCCGTTGGTAGGCGCCGTCACCACGCGACCACCGGAAGCGTTCTCCTCGTTCACCGCCAGCGCGTAGAGGCTGATCCAATCGACGATCTCGTGGGCGGCACGGGCGTTGCGCAGGCGCCCGGCGGTGAGGTTGTCGTGCAGGCGCTTGGCCCGGCGGCGCACCTTGAGGCCGCCGGGCAGTTCGCCGTCCTGGCTCAGGCCGCGGTCAATGCAGGCGAACATTGCCTCGCGGATGGCGTCGAGGCCGGCCTCCACCGCCTCGGGAGGACGCGCGCCGCACTCGTTGGCGAACTGTACCTGCGCGATCGTACAGTCCTCGCGGAAGCACAGGGTGAGGAGGCCGGCCGCGGAGGCGTATGGCAGGGGGCAGTCCGCATCGGCGCCGGGCGCCGCCTCGGCCTCGGTCACCACGAAGCCGCCACCAATTGAGTAGTAGGTCTCACTGTCGAGGATCGCGCCGGCGCCGTCGAGGGCACGGAAGCGCAGACCGTTCGTGTGCAGCGGCAGCAAGTCGGTGAAGTTGAAGGCGAGGTCCGTGGCCGGGTCGAAGGCCGGTCCCCCATGCGCCAGCCGCTTGCCGGCGGCGAGTGCCGCGACGAGGCCGGCGACCGCATCCGGATCGATGGAGCGGGGATCGTGGCCGAGAAGCCCAAGAAAAATCGCCGTGTCGGTACCGTGCCCGCGCCCAGTCCAGGCGAGGGAGCCGAAGATCTCGGCCTTGATGCGGGCGAGCCCGGGCACCCCCATGGTCCGGGTGCGGTATCGGAGCGCCGCCACCATCGGGCCGACGGTGTGCGAGCTCGACGGGCCGATTCCGATCTTGAAGAGGTCGAAGGCGCTGATCATACCAGCCTTATCACCCGGCACCGACCGGTCCGCTGCTCTCGCCTCTGACAGGATGTGGCCAGAATGCAGGTAGGAGTTTATCCAGATTTAAGCTCATAGCTTACTTGCTGTATCTAGTGTATCTCTAATCAGCGAAGATAATTTTGCAGGAAATTTTTGGCGCGACCCCACGCTAGCTCGGCCGCAGCACGATCATGCACAGACGTCCGCTGCTCGTTGGCGAAGGCGTGCTCGGCCTCATAGCGGTAGAGTTCGAACGTTTTGCCAGCCGCCTTCAAGCCGTTTTCAAAGCGGTCCACGAGGTCAGGTGTGCACCAGTCGTCTTTGGACGCGAAGTGGCATTGAATCGGAACTCGCACGTCCCGCGGGCTCGCCACCTCATCAGGTGGTATACCGTAGAAAACGACTCCCGCGGCGATCTCGGCGATCCTGGCACAACCGATCAATGTAACGGCACCTCCGAGGCAAAATCCGGTCAGGCCAACCTTCGCGCCGTTCCTCCCCAAGAACTGCGCCGCAGCTCGCACTTTCTGGTCGGTCGCTTCCAGGAAATCGAGGGAGGCCATCTCTCGGCTGGCCGCTTCAGCGTCGTGATATGGTACCACCGTGCCGCCGTAGAGATCCGGGGCGAGGGCGTCGAAGCCAGCCAGGGCGAAGCGGTCACACAGACCCTTGATCTGTTCTTGAAGCCCCCACCATTCTTGGATCACCACCACGCCTGGCGCACCGCTCGCCGCAGCGTTCGACAGATAACCCAGGCACGTAGCGCCGTTCGGCTGGCTAAACTCGATATGCGTTCCCATGATCTTCCTTGATGGTATAGCGACGTTTGCGCGGAGTGTTCAGGTCGCCGAAGCCAGAGCGTAACGTGCGCTACGCGTTTGCCAGACGGACACCCCCCAAGCTGTGATGAAGGCCAGCGGCACGGTTAGGATTGCAGGCGGGTCGTAGGGGAAAATCGGCGCTGCGTAGCCCAGAGTTTTCACCCAAATTGCTGGACCAAGGATCGTCAGACCCAACGCCGATACTAAGCCCACTATACCTCCAGCGAGGGCACCAGCCGTCGTCAACCCGCGCCAAGTCATGCTTAGAAGCAGCACTGGAAAGTTGGCACTTGCCGCGATCGCGAAGGCGAGGCTAACCATGTAGGCCACGTTCTGATTACGGAAGCCGAGACCTAGGAGAATGGCCAGCACGCCGATGCCTAAGGTCGCGTAGCGACTGACACGCAGTTCCTTGTGCTCGTCGGAAACGCCGAATGCCCTTGCGTAAAGGTCGTGGCTGATCGCCGAGGCGCCCGCCAGTGTTAAGCCGGCGACAACTGCCAGAATGGTCGCGAAGGCTACCGCCGAAATCAGACCCATCAGGGCATCGCCGCCGACAACCGAGCTGAGATTGATCGCCGCCATGTTCGCGCCGCCGCGCATCCCGCTGGCGACCTGATAGGCTGGATCGGGAAGAACAAGGGCGACAGCACCAAAGCCGATTACATAGACCATCAGAAAGAACGCTGCGTTAAACATGCAGGCGAAGAACACTGAGCCGCGGGCCGCGCGGACGTCCGGCACAGTGAAGAAGCGCATTAGGATATGGGGCAGTCCGGCGGTTCCTAAAAGCAGTGCTATGCCCAGCGATAAGCCGGAAATCGTATCCTTGCCGATACTGACTGGCGCAAGGATAGCTTCGTGGCGCGGGTGAACGGCAACCGCACGATCGATCAACGCTGAGGGATCAAAGCCGAAGCGTGCAAGCGTTAGTACGGTCAGGCACGCAGCGGAAACAAGGAGCAGCGTCGCCTTGACGATTTGGATCCACGTCGTTGCTAACATCCCGCCAAACATGACGTAGCAAGTCATCAGCACGCCGATAAGAAAGACGGCATAGGTATAGTCCAAGCCGAAGAGAAGTTGGATAAGTTGGCCTGCGCCGACCATTTGCGCGATCAGGTAGAAAGCGATGACCGTGAGCGACGAGCAGGCCGCGAAAATCCTCACCGGTCGCTCACTGAGCCGGGTTGCAAGGGCACAAGCAAAGTTGAACTTGCCCAGGCGGCGCAGCCGTTCCGCGATAAGGAAAAGCACGATCGGCCAGCCCATTACGAAGCCGACGCCGTAGAGCATACCGTCGAAGCCGTTTGTGGTGATGAGACCGGATACCCCAAGGAAGGCGGCGGCCGACATATAGTCGCCAGCGATAGCCAATCCATTGCGGAAGGCCGAGAGTTCTCCGCCGGCATTATAGAAACTGCTGCGTGTGCGGACGCCACGAGCTGTGAACCACGTAATCGCGAGAGTTGCAGCAACGACGACGACGAAGAGGCTAATGGCTGTTGCGTTACTTTGCGTTTCCATCACTGCCAACCTCCCGTGCGTTTACGATCAGGACGTAAAGACCCATGGTCGCCACGACGCCGACGAGGAGGCCGGCGCTGAGTAAGAACGACCAAGGGATGCTGCCGATGGCTGGGCGCGCAAGCGACTGGGGGACAAGGGCCCCGGCGATCAGGAAGCTGAAATAGGCGCAGGCGACAGCGCCGGAGAGCCACCACCCGAGCGCCGTCGCCCCTTCAGACGGAAGGTCCGGCAAATTCGGCCGGGGCGAAAGTTTGGCCTGATCCGTCATTTGTAAGCCTCAGCGGCGACAAGCGTTCGTGCGCGGGCATAGTCGTGATTGAGCCGTGAAGGCGTCAGCCGGCAGCGGCGCTGGATTGACTTAGGCCAAGCTGAGCTTCGATCCGCTTGGCCGTGACTTCGCGCTGCGCCGTGATCTTGGAGGCAACGGCCCTTGCCTGAGCCAATACCGAAGCGGGCGCCCGCTCGGGGGTGCCGGCGTCGAAGGGCGGCTCCGGGGCATAAGCCATGTACAGTTGGATGAGTTGCGCCACCTCATCGCCACGAAGCCGGGCCACCACTGTAAGGGCGCCGTCGATCCCGGCAGTGACGCCAGCCGCGCACACCATGTTGCCATCCTCGACCACACGCGCGTCGACCGGGATGGCGCCAAAATAGTGCAGCAGATGGTGTGCGCTCCAGTGGCTCGTCGCTCGCTTGCCTACGAGGAGACCGGCAGCACCGCAGATCAGCGCGCCCGTGCACACTGGAAAAACACAAAGTGCACCGTCGGCCTGTTCGCGGATCCACGTCAGGACCTGCTCGTCTTCCATCAAGGCTTCCTGGCCGTAGCCGCCCGGAACATGCAGGATATCGAGTTTCGGCGCTTCGCTCAGGATGGCATCGGCCATGAGGCGCAGACCATTGACGTCGCGCATCGGCTCCAGATGCTTGGCGTAGATCTTGTAGGTGGAATTCGGAATGCGAGACAGGACCTCGAAGGGACCTGTCAAGTCTATCTGGTCGAGGCCCTCGAAGAGCAGTGAGCCGATCTGAAGATGACGATTGGGATCGATCATGCGTGTAAGACCTTTTCTGGCATGGGGACACCGGATGGGCGTTTTGTGCGGAACATGTTGCGGTAGTTGCCTGGAGGGACACCGAGATGACGGAGGAAAGCTCGTCGCATTGTCTCGTCGGCCTGGAAGCCGCAGCGCGCGGCTACCTCAGAGACACTGGCTTGATCCGACTCAAGCATGCGACGGGCGCTCTCGACGCGCAGGCGCTCCAGCATCCGTGCAGGCGTAACGCCTGTCTCAGCCCCGAAGGCACGCGCGAACTGTCTTGGGCTTAGACCGGCACGTGCAGCCAAGTCATTGACTGAAAGGGGTTGGTGCAGGTTCTCGCCCATCCAGGCCATGAGGTCGGCAAGCCGCACCGACAAACCCGTCTGAGCCGAGAGGGCCGCGCTAAACTGCTTCTGGCCGCCTGGGCGACGCAGATACATCACCAGCTCACGCGCCACGGCTAGTGCGAGCGCGTGCCCGTGATCGGCCTCGACGAGGGCGAGGGTCAGATCCATTCCTGCTGTCACGCCGGCCGAGGTCCACACATCGCCGTCGCGAACGTAGATGGGCTCGGGATCGACCAAGAGATCTGGATGCAGACGGCTTAGCTCATCGCACCAGCGCCAGTGCGTCGTGACCTTTCGCCCGCGCAAGCAGTCAGCTTCCGCGAGGATAAAGGCGCCGGTGCAAACGCCGACGACCCGGCGTGCGTTCGCAACCAAGCGCTGCGTTAAGGACCGGATCGCGGTCTCGGTACATCGGCGACGGGCACCCTCGCCGCCCACAACAATCAGAGTGTCGAGGTCAGTCCAGGCGAGCGCCTCTGCCTCGGTGACAGTCGAGTGGAGGGTCAGACCGGCAGAGGTTGCGGGTGAGCCGGCCTCAGGAACGATGAGGCAGGAGACCGTATAAAGAGGCGGTCGACCTTCTGTCGCCGCGGCGCCCTTCTCGCGCTCTTTGAGATATCCGGCCTGGGCCAAGATCTCGGCGGGACCGGCGATATCGAGGAGTTGGCTAGGGGCCGCGCCCAGGATCAGCGTTCGACGGGTCGAGAAAGATGCGGATGGGTTGCGAGGTCTGCGCATGACGGGGATCCTGGCATTCGTGTGCGCCCCCCGCTATGTCAATGTTCCCTCGTTTTCTGCCATTTTTGGATCTGTGGGCAGACACTCAGCGAACTGATGCGTTTCATTGGACCAACATTGCTAGATAGACGTGCGCCTTTCCTGGCGCTGCTTAAAGAACTTTGCCGTGTAGCGGCCTGCCAGATTCCGACCCAACCTCGTCGTACAGGCCAGACCTTGCCGTCCTCGCAAGCAGA
>NZ_CAXUJR010000069.1:0-19898 GCF_964251405.1 uncultured Methylobacterium sp. | reverse complement strand
ATGCAGCTCGCGGGCGAAGGCCTGCGCATCACCGTTGACGCGCTGTGTTCTGCCGTTGGCGCAAGTCCGTCCCTGCACAGATTGCTGCTGCGCTACGTCCAGACCGAAATCGTCCAGACCCGGCAGACCGCCTACGTCAACGGAAGCTTCAACATCGAGGCTCGCCTCGCCCGCTGGCTGCTGATGTGCCACGACCGGGTCGATGGTGACGATCTCCTGCTCAAGCACGACTTCCTGGCCATGATGCTCGGCGTGCAGCGCTCCGGCGTGACCCTGGCGTTGCAGAACCTGGAGGGGGCTGGCCGGATCAGGGCCCGACGCGGGCGCATCACGGTGATCGACCGCGAGCGTCTGGAGGCGATGGCGGATGGCAGCTACGGCGCACCCGAGGCCGAGTATGGTCGACTGATCGAGGGCGCCTGATGCCGCGCTACTTCTTGAACCTGCGCCACCAGCCAGGGCCGGACGGACTGGCTGTCGACCCCGAAGGCGATGAGCTCGCCGACGTCATTGCCGTACGCGAGCATGCGTTGAGAGCCGCCCGCGATCTGATTGCCCGAACGCAGTCCTACAACGTACGGGACTGGTTCGTGTGCGCCTTCGAGATCACCGACGCGGACGGCCGACACGTTCTCACGGTGCCGTTCAGCGATACGGTTCCGGACGCGGGCGACGAGGACTGAGGAGGGAGCATCCCGGTTGCCGTCATGAGGGAGAGGCCCTGCCGCACCGTCACCTCTCCCTGCCGCCGCAATCACGGCATCATCGCTGGAGGCCGCGGTCGGCGGGCAGCCGTATCTTGCGGGCGATGCCTTCAGCGCGGCCGACCTCTATGTCGGCGCGCACCTCTCCTAGGACATGGGCTTCGGGCTCCTGGAGAAGCGGCCGGCCTTCGAGGCCTACGTGGCCCGGCTCGTCGCCCGCCCCGACGCCCTGCGCGCCAGCGCGATCGACGACGCCCTGCTCGAGGAGGCCGGCGCTCCGAAGCCCTCGGCCTGAGGCGACGCCCCCGAACCGGGCGCTCTCCTCCGGTCTCGCGGAACGCCGCCTTGCCTGCGGCGTTCGCCCAGCGACCCCTCTCATGGAGACCAACCGATGGCCAACGACATGATCACCGACATCTTCAGCGGTACGCCGAACCTCACCACCACCGAGCGGGCCGTGTCCGTGGTGCTCGGTCTCGGCATCGCCGCGGCCGCAGCCCAGCCCCGCCCGAACAAGTGGCTGAGCCTCGCCGCGCTGATCGTCGGTGCCGGCCTCGCGATGCGCGGCGCCACCGGCCATTGCGCCATCAAGGCGGTGGCCCAGCAGGGCGCCTGAACCTCGAGGACAGCGACCGCGAGACGAAGAAAGGGGTGCCGCGAGGCACCCCTTTTTTGCTGGATCGGTTCGCGGCGTGCCGGGGCACGCCGCGGCTCGCCTGCCCGTCAGAGCGTGGTGGAGGTCCGGCGGCTGGCGATGAAGCCGTAGATCGCAAGGACCACGACGGCGCCGACGATGGCGCCGATGAAGCCCGCGCCCTGGTTCGGCCCGTACCAGCCCACGGCCTGGCCGATGAAGGTCGCCACGAAGGCGCCGACGATGCCGAGGATGGTGGTCAGGATGAAGCCCGACGGCTCGTTCGGGCCGGGCATGAGGAACTTGGCGATGAGCCCGGCGACGAAGCCGATGATGATGGTGCCGATGATACCCATGGGTCGATCCTCGCGAAGCGGCCGACGAACTTGGCCGTGCTGTGGTGATCAAACGCCGCATCGGGGGAACGGTTGCGCGCCGGCCCATGAGTTTGTCGCAGCGCGATAAAGCCGTCCGGCCAGACCCTTTACCGGGATGCTCCGATCGCGGCACAAGGCGGGGTGACAGCCGCGCCTCGGGTGGCGGCCACTCGACCTCGGGACTCCTCACCAAAGGACTGGACGGCATGACGGCAATTCAGCGTTTCGAATCCGGCCCCCGGATGTCCCAGGCCGTGACCCACGGCGACCTCGTCTTCCTCGCCGGCCAGACCGCGGGCAATCCCGAGGGCACCGGCGTCACCGCGCAGACGGGGCAGATCCTGGGCCAGATCGACCGGCTGCTCGCGCTCGCCGGCAGCGACAAGAGCCGCATCCTTTCGGCCACGGTCTACCTCTCCGACATCGCCACCTTCGGCGAGATGAACGAGGCCTGGGAGGGCTGGGTCGACCGCGCCAACCCGCCCGCCCGCGCCACCGTCGAGGCGCGGCTGTGCGAGCCGTTCTACCTCGTCGAGATCGTGGTGGTCGCCGCGCGGGGCGTGTGATGCGTCGCCGCGCCCTCCTCTGGGCCTTCGCCCTCGCGCTCCTCGGTGCCGGCCCGGCGGCCGCGCAGAAGCCCGAGCGTGTCGTCAACATCTACAACTGGTCGGACTACATCGACCCGAAGGTGCTGGAGGCCTTCACCAAGGAGACCGGCATCACGGTCGTCTACGACACCTACGACAACAACGAGATCCTCGAGACCAAGCTTCTCGCCGGCCGTTCCGGCTACGACGTCGTCGTGCCCTCCGGCCCGTTCCTGCAGCGGCTGATCCGGGCGGGCGTGTTCCAGCCCCTCGACAAGGGGAAGATCCCGAACCTGCGCCACGCCTGGCCGGAGATCGCCCAGCGCCTGTCAGTCTACGATCCCGGGAACGCCTACGCGGTCGACTACATGTGGGGCACCACCGGCATCGGCGTGAACATGACCGCCGTGCGCGAGCGCCTCGGCCCGAGCCAGGCCCTCAACACCTGGAGCCTGGTCCTCAACCCCGCGCTCATCGGCAAGCTCAAGGATTGCGGGGTGATGCTGCTCGATTCCCCCGAGGACCTGATCCCCAGCATGCTGCCGGCCTACGGCTTGAAGCCCGATACCAAGCGCTGGGACGACATCACCCAGGTCACGGACGCGCTCTACAAGGTGCGCGGGTCGGTGCGGAAGTTCCACTCCTCGGAATACATCAACGGGCTCGCCGCCGGCGACCTCTGCCTCGCGGTGGGCTATTCCGGCGACGTGATGCAGGCGAAGCGGCGCGCCGAGGAGGCCAAGAACGGCGTCGAGATCGCCTACATGATCCCCCGGGAAGGCGCGCTGATGTGGTTCGATTCCTTCGCGATCCCGAAGGACGCCCCCCACCCGACGGAAGCTTACGCCTTCATCGACTACATGATGCGCCCGGAGGTGGCGGCGGCCAACTCGAACTTCGTCTCCTATGCGAGCGGCAACCTCGCCGCCAAGGCCCTGGTGAAGCCAGAGATCCTGGCCAATACCGGCATCTACCCCGACGAGGCGATGATGGCGCGGCTGTTCACCAACACAGCCTGGGATGACCGGACGCAACGGTTCGTCACGCGGAACTGGACGCGGGTGCGGACGGGGCGGTGAACCGGGAAAACTCCTGGCACCGGCGGATGCCGATCCTCAGAGCGATCGACGCTCACGACGTGGCGAACGAAAGGTGCCCGGTTTGGTCGCCGCCATCGCCGTATTCCAGGGCATCACATCGCCTCGGCGAGCGACGGGCGTGGCCCGCCCTGATTCAGACGGATGACTCGCCGACAGCTTCGGCGGGTTCGACCGCGAGCCGCTCGAAGATCCCAAGAAGCTGCTGCTGCGACGCTTGAGCGATCGCCCCGTCGGCGACTTCGGCCGGCGACCACATCCAGGAGCGCGCCGGGTCGCTCCGCATGGCCCAGGCGGGGAATAGACGTTCCGTGACGCCCTGGTAGGACAACCGGTTAATTTCAAGATGCCGGTCGTCGCTCACGATCCGTGAATAGGTGGCATCGAGCGCTTCCACCGTACCTTCAAGCAGTTGCAAGTAGACATCCGCCCTGCAAATCAGAGCGCCGGTGATTCCGTCGCGTGTATTGCAACGCCGCGACTGAGAAAGGATGCCATTCAGGGCTGCCTGATCAAACCCGAAGGGGCGCGATGCGTAGATGAGCTGCACGAGGTTCATTGCGGCTATGTCCCATTGGGTCGAATCCGCAAAGGTTAGGATATGAACGGGTCCAGCGCCACAGGGCGTGCGCGCTTCCCTCCCCCGCGGAGGGGGAGGGTGATCGGGTCGATCAATCCTTGAGGTCGGCCGGGACCTTGCCGCCGTTCTCCTCAAGCTTCTTGATCACCTGCTTGTGCAGCCAGACGTTCATCGTGGCCGAGTCGTTCTTGTCGCCGGTGTAGTGCAGCTCGTCGGCGAGCGACTTGCGGGCGGTGAGGCTCGAATCGATATCGAGGAGCTTCATCAGGTCGACGATCGAGGTGCGCCAGTTGAGCTGCTGCGAGTTCTTCGCCGCCATGCCGTTCAGCACCTCCTCGACGTCGACGGAGCCGGCCGCCACGGCGCCGGTGGTGCCGCTGCTCGTCGGGCTGCCCGAGAGCGCGCCGCCAGCCGAAGGGGCCGCGTCGGTGGAGGAGGGCTTGGCCTGCGCCTCGGAGCCGCCGCCGAAGGGATGGAGAATCTTGCTGACGATGCTGCCGAGAAAGCTCATGGTCCGAATTCCTTAAGTGACGTCGCCGCCGGCCACGCGGCCGGGGCGGGGTGACAACGGGGCTGATCCAGGCCCGTTCCCCGCTCCCTCGCCGTTGCCGCATCGCGATGGCGCTCGGCGGCCTCGATCTTGCGCCGATGGGGCGCCCATGCGATGGCCCGGGCCGCGCGGCGCGCTCGAGAGCCGCGGCACGGGCCATGATCGGCCCGGATGCCCCGCGGCCCCACCTGCCGGAACCGTTGCCCGATGCGCACGCCGCTCTCCGTCCTCGCGACGCTCCTCGCCGCCCTCGCCGGGCTGATGCTCGGTGGGGCGGCCTCCGCCCAGACCGTGCCGGTGCGCATCGGCGTGATCCCGATCGTCGGCGCCGCCCCGATCTTCGTGGCCGACGGCGAGGGCTGGCTGAAGGAGGCGGGCCTGAAGCCGTCCTTCACGACCTTCGAATCCGGCCCCAACATGATCCAGGCGCTGGCATCCGGCACCATCGACGTCTACGTCGCCGGCATCGCGCCGCTGGCGGTGGCCCGCACCAAGGGCATCGATGTGCGGGTCGTCGCCGCCACCGCCATCGAGGAGATGGTGTTCGTGGCCGGGCCGAAGCTCGCCCCCTATTTCGTCGGCGGCGCCGACAAGGCGCAGGCTTTTGCGCAGTTCAAGGCCAAGGAGGGCCGCGCCGCCCGTCTCGCCACGCAGCCGCCGGGCTCGGTGCCCAACACCACCCTGCAATACTGGCTCTGGCAGGTCGCCAAGGCCGACAAGGCCAATGCCGACGTCGTGCCGATGGGCATCGACGCGACGCAGCAGGCGGTGCTGGCCGGCGCCGTCGATGGCGCCTCGATCCGCGAGCCGGCGCTCACCATCGTCCAGAGCCGCAACCCGGCGATCAAGCTGATCGCCACCGGCGGCGAGATGTTCCCCGATCAGCCCGGCACGGTGGTGGGCGTCTACGGCGCTTTCGCCGACAAGAACCCGGCCGCCGTCGAGGGGCTCGTGAAGGCGCTGGTGCGCGCCTCCGACCTCCTCAAGTCCGACCCCGCCCGCGCCGCGGTGCCGGTGGAGGCGGCTTTGGGCAAGGGCATCACCGATCTCGCCACGATCCAGCGGGCGATCACCTCGCCGGCGGCCAAGTTCACCGCCGACCCGCGCTCCATCATCGCCGCCACCAAGGCGATGCAGGCCTACCAGGTCTCGATCGGGACGCTGGACAAGGACATCCCCATCGAGGGTCTGTTCGATTCCAGCTACTACGAGAAGGCGACCGCGCGCTGAGCGCGAGACCCGCCTAGCCCCATGGCACGCATTCCCGCGACGCTGCTTGCCGCCGCCGGCCTCCTCGCCTTCCTCGTCTTCTGGGAGGCGATGCCCCGGCTCGGGCTGATCAACCCGGCCTTCCTGCCGCCGCCGAGCTCGATCCCGCCTGCCTTCCTCAAGGAGGTCCGCCTCGGGATCTGGTCCGAGGCGGTGGCCTCGAGCCTGAGCCACTACGTTGCCGGACTCCTGGCCGGGGCCGGTGCGGGGATCGGGCTCGGCCTGCTGAGCGGCATGTCGCGGGGCTTTGAGGCCGCCACCGCCTGGGTCGTGCGTCTGCTCCGGCCCATTCCCGGCCTCGCCTGGGTGCCGTTCGCGATCATCTGGTTCGGGGTCCAGCCCGAGGCGGCGGTGTTCATCATCGCCATCGGGGTGTTCTGGATCGTGTTCTTCGCCACGCAGGGAGCGGTCAGGGGCGTCGACCGCGACCTCATCGAGGTGGCGCAGGCCTTCGGGTTCCGCTCGGCCCTGTCGCGGCTCACCAAGATTCTGCTGCCGGCCGCCACGCCCGGCATCCTCGTCGGCCTGCGCACGGCGCTCGGCCAGGCCTGGATGGCGGTGGTGGCCGCCGAGATCTTCGGCGTGCCGGGCGTCGGCGCCCGGATGATGCAGGCCTCAAGCCTGCTCTCCACCGACATCGTCGTGGTCTACATGCTCACGATGGCCGGGCTCTACGGGCTTTTCGACACCGCCTTCGTCGCCCTCCAGGGCTGGCTCCTGCGGTGGCGCGCCTGATGTCGGAGCCGATCATCACCATCGAGGGGCTGAGCCTCGCCTACGAGCGCGACGGCACCCGCAACGTCATCCTGGCGGACCTCGACCTCGTCGTGACGCGCGGCGAGTTCGTCGTCATCGTCGGCGAGTCCGGGGTCGGCAAGTCCACGGTCCTGCGCGTGCTGATCGGGCTCGCTCGGCCGAGCACCGGAACGGTTCGGCTCGCCACGCGGCCGGGCTGCCGCACGCCGATGGCGCTGGTGTTCCAGGATGCCCGCCTGCTGCCGTGGCGGCGGGTGGTCGCCAACGTCGCCTTCGGACTCGAGGGCTCCGGGTTCTCCCGCGCTCAGCGCCTCGCCAAGGCGCGCGAGATGCTGGCGCTGGTGGGTCTGTCGGATCTCGCGGAGCGCTGGCCGCACCAGCTCTCGGGCGGCCAGCGCCAGCGCGTCGCCATCGCCCGTGCGCTCGCCGTCGACCCCGACGTGCTCCTGATGGACGAGCCGTTCTCGGCCCTCGACAGCCTCACCCGTGAGGGGCTTCAGGACGAATTGCAGCGCATCCAGGCGGCAACCGGCAAGACCATCCTGTTCGTGACCCACGACATCGACGAGGCGGTGACGCTGGCCGACCGCGTCGTGGTGCTGGCCGGCTCTCCGGGACGGGTGGCGGCCGACATGACCATCGACGTGCCACGGCCCCGCCGACGCCGGGACGGGGCTCTGCTGCAGGCGGCGCGGCAGCTACGGGCGGAACTGTCGGGGCGCTCGGCCGAGCTCTAGGATGCCCCTGCGATCGGGGCCCCCGCCGCACCGGCGACTTCCAAGCGGGGCGCCAGGGCCGTGAGAATGTCGGCCGGGTCGGAGAAGCAGTAGGCCGGGCCGAGGGCCGCCAGCGCGTCGGCGCGGGTGTAGCCCCAGGCGACGGCGGCGAAGTCGCAGCCTGCGGCCTGTGCCGCCTCATGGTCGCGGGTCTCGTCCCCGACATAGAGCGTCGCGGCCCCTGTGACCCCCGCACCGCGGATCAGGGATTTCAGCCGCTTGGCCTTGCCGTAGAGCGACGCGCCGCAGGCGTAGCGGCCGATCCCGGCGGCGAGGTCGGGTCCGAGAACGCGGCGGATGTTGGCCTCGGCGTTGGAGCTGACGATGGCGAGCGGTACGCCGCCGCGCGCGAGCTCCCCGAGCATCGGGGCGATGGCGGGAAACAACGGGATGCCGGCGATGTCGCGCGCCGCGAGCGCTTTGATGTGGCGGGTGACCAGAGGCAGCTTCCAGGCCGGGATGCCGAGATGGCGCACGATCGCGCTCGCACCCATGCCGCGTAGCGCCTCGATCTCGTCCTCGCCGACCTGCCGGAAGCGGTAGCGGGCCGCGACCTCGTTGAGAACGCCGCAGAACCACGGGAAGCTGTCCGCCAGCGTCCCGTCGAAATCGAAGACGACCAACTTGTAGGGCGGCACCGCGCTCAGTACCTCAGGTTGGCCACCGGCACGCAGAGACGCATTACGAGGCCTGCGGGTGCCCAATCCCGGCTCAGGGTCCCGTCGAGCTGCCCGGCGACGCTGCGCTCGGCCAGGACGGTGCCGAAACCCTGGCGGGTCGGAGCGCCGGTCACCCGCGGCCCGCCGCTCTCGGCCCAGGTCAGCGCGTAGGTCGTCGCATCGCGCCGGCCGGTGAGCGTCACCCTGCCCCCGGTGGCGGAGAGGCCGCCATACTTCATCGCGTTCGTGGCCTGCTCGTGCATGATCAGGGCGAGGGCCGTGGCCGAACCGTCGCCGACCTCGACGTCGTCGCCTTCGACCACCACCCGGGCGGTCCCCTCCTCGGTGTAGGCCGCCATGATGAGGCGCATCAGGCCGAGCACGGTCTGGCCGCCGAGCGAGGGCGCGCTCGCGGGGGAATGGGGCCGGACGTATTCGTGGGCCAGCGCCAGGGCGCCGAGCCGTTGGCGGAACGCCTCCACGAAGGGCTTGGCGCCCGGATCGCTCCGGCCCGACAGGGCGGCGATCCCGCCGACGACGGCGAAGATGTTCTTGATCCGGTGGGACAGCTCCTTGATCAGGAGGTCCCGGGCCTCCTCGGCGCGCTTGCGCTCGCGCAGGTCGCGCGTGACGGTCGCGTAGCCCATCAGCGCGCCGTCGTCGCCGTGAATCGGGAAGATGTTGTAGAGGACCGCGATTCCCTCCCCGGTGACGAAATGGCGGAACGCCAGTTCGCCCTCCCACCAGCCGTCGCGCTTGACCGTATCGAGCACGACGTCCTCGATATGGGCACGGCTCTGCGGCGTGAAATAATCGGCCAAGGCGGTATCGGCGGCGGTATCGCCGAGGCCGACGAGCCGCCGTCCGGCGGCGTTGACGTGCAGGATCGTGAAGGCCTCGTCGACGATGCCGATGAAGTCCTTCGATTGCTCCACGATCGCCGCCAGCTTGCGGGCCTCGCCCTCCGCCTGCTTGAGATCCTCGATGTCGGTGCAGGTGCCGAACCAGCGCTCGATGCGGCCTTCGGCGTCGCGCAGGGGCATGGCCCGGCCCAGCGTCCAGCGATAGGCGCCCGAATGGTGGCGCAGGCGGTATTCGACCTCATAGGGGTCGCCGGTGGCGAGGCTATGGCGCCAGCGAGCCCAGGCCCGCTGCTGATCGTCGGGGTGGAACATGCCGTTCCAGCCCTCTCCGTTGGTCGACCCTGGCGGAACGCCGGTGAACTCGTACCAGCGGTCGTTGTAGAAATCGTGGAAGCCGTCGGGGAGCGTGGTCCAGACCATCTGCGGCATCGCCCCGGTCATCACCCGGAAGCGACGCTCGCTCGCGGCGAGCTCGGCCTCCCGCTCCGCCACATCCTCGCGGACGCGCCGGGTCTCGATCAGGGCCGCCACCTGCCGAGCCAGGGCGCACAGGATGTCGGCCTGAGTGTCGGTGAGGCCGCTGGGGCGCGGCGAGCGGTCGAGGATGCACAGGCTCCCCATCGGCATGCCCGATGCCGTCCGGATCACGGCTCCGGCATAGAAGCGCAGGGCGTCCGGCCCGATGACGAAGGGGTTGCCGCTGGTGCGCGGGTCGGCCCTGAGGTCGGGGATGACCAGGATGGCGTCGGTCTCGATCGTGTGGGCGCAGATCGAGTCCTGACGCGGGGTCTCGGTTTGGTCGAGACCGATGCGGGCCTTGAACCATTGCCGCGATTCGTCGACGAGGCTGACGAGGGCGATCGGCGCCTCGGTGACCAGCGACGCGATGCGCACGATGTCGTCGTAGGCGTCCTCGGCCCCGGTATCGAGAATCCGCAGTTCATGCAGATGCGCGAGCCGATCGTCCTCGGACCAACGATCGGCCGCCGGCTGGCAGGGAACGTTCAGACTCAACAGCGCAGGCCCTCACTCGCAGATCGTCCATAGGCCCGAAAAGCGGCGTGGGATAGCATCTCCTGCGGCCGAGCTTGAACTTTTTGCCCCTTGCACAAGATGCGCCTAGATCTGAGGCAATCCGCCTCGATCAACCATCAGCATTACTCTGATCATAACGACGGTCATTGTACGAAATGATACAATGACCGTCCGTTTAGCCGACCTTAAGCTCTTCTGCTCAGGCGGCGTTGGCCTCGGCGAGGGTCGGATAATCGAGGTAGCCTGCCCGGCCCTGGCTGTACCAGGTCTTGGCGTCGTCCTTGTTCAGCGCAGCCCCCTTGGCGAGCCGCGCCGGCAGGTCGGGGTTGGCGATGAACGGCCGGCCGAAGGCGATGGCGTCGGCCTCCCCGGCTTCCAGTGCCGCCTCGGCGCGGGGGCCGTCGTAATCCGAGTTCAGGACGAGCGGCCCGCCGAAGGAACGCTTGATCGCCGGTGCGATGGGCGGACGATTCGAGGTGCCGAAGGTCCCGTTCGGTCCCGGCTCGCGCAATTCGAGGAAGGCGATGCCGACCTTGGCCAGCGCCGATGCGGCGGCACCGAACAGGGCTTCGGGGTTCGAGTCGTCCACGCCCTGGATCTCGCCGTTGGGCGAGAGTCGCACTGCGGTCCGCTCGGGTCCGACGGTTCCGGCGACCGCCTGCGTGACCTCGGCCAGCAGCCTGACGCGGTTCTCGATGGAGCCGCCATAGGCATCGTCGCGCAGGTTGCTGCCGTCGCGCAGGAACTGGTCGATGAGGTAGCCGTTGGCGGCGTGGATCTGGACGCCGTCGAAGCCGGCGGCGATGGCGTTGCGCGCGGCGCGCTCGTAATCGCCGAGCAGCCGCGGGATCTCGTCGAGGCCGAGCGGCCGTGCCTGGGTGTAGGGTTTCTTCCCGTCGTAGGTATGGGCCTGGTCCGGGGCCGTGGTAGCCGATGCCGAGACCGGCTGGGCTCCGCCGAGGAAATCCGGATGGACGATGCGGCCCATGTGCCAGAGCTGGCACAGGATGCGCCCGCCAGCCCGGTGGACCGCGTCTACCACGGGCTTCCATGCCTCGACCTGCGCGTCGGTCCAGATGCCGGGGCAGAACGGCCAGCCCGTGCCCTCGCGGCTGATACCTGTGGCCTCGCTGAGGATGAGGCCGGCCCCGGCCCGCTGGGTATAGTATTCCACCATCATCGGCGTCGGGACGTGCTCACGGGTGGCGCGGGCGCGGGTGAGCGGGGCCATGAAAATACGGTTCGGAGCGTCGATCGCGCCGAGGCGGATCGGATCGAACAGTGACGGCATGAAGGGTCTCTCGGGTTGCGTGTCGACGAAGGGAAGGCGGTTCCGGGCGTCGCGCGCCCACGGCCTTCTGCGGCTTAAGTGGGCCTCGAGCGTACGACTGCCATTCGCCAAAGCCGGCAGCCGGTGCGCCGGCGCACATGCGTCCGGTTCAGAAGTGGCTGAACGAACCGAGGGCGTAGACCCGGTCGGTGCCGTCCGCCATCCGGAAGGCGGGCAGCCCCTCGCCCGAAGTGACGGTGCCGATCACGCTCACGGGAACGCCGACGGCCGCACCGCCCGCGACGAACGCGGCGACGTCCGCCTCCGGCACGGCGCACAGGATCTCGTAATCGTCGCCGCCGGTCAGGGCGGTGTCGAGGAGGGCGGGCTCGCGGGCGATGGCGAGGCCGGCTTCGCAAGAGAGCGGGATGTCGCCGACGGCGACCACGGCGCTGCGCCCCTCCCCGCGCAGCATCTTGGCGAGATCCCCGGCGAGACCGTCCGAGACGTCCATGGCTGCCCTGGCATGGCGGCGCAGGTGAGACGCGATGGCCAGCCGCGGCCGGGGGTTGCGGTAGCGATCGACGAGGGCGGCCCGGGCCTTCTCGTCGAGGTCCCGAGCCCAGGCCGGCGCCGGGGATCGCGCGAGATGCAGCCCGATCGCCGCGTCGCCGATCGTGCCGGTGACGCAGAGGCGGTCGCCGATCCGTGCGGCCATCCGCCGGACCATGGTCCCGGCCGGCACCTCGCCCATGGCTGCGACGCCGACGAAGGCCGGACCTCCGGCGCGCACGGTGTCGCCCCCGAGCAGCGGACAGCCGAAATCCGCGATCGATGCGGCGAGTCCCGCGCTGAAATCCGCGAGCCATGCCTCCGTCCACCCCTCGGGCAGGCCGAGGGTGAGGACGAAGCCACGTGGTGAGGCGCCCTTGGCGGCGAGATCCGAGAGGTTCACGCCGAGCGCCTTGCGGGCGATCGAGGCGGCGGGGTCGTCGGGCAGGAAGTGGATTCCGGCCACCACGGTGTCGGTCGTGACGACGAGGTCGTGGCCGGGGCTCGGCGTCAGGGTGGCGGCATCGTCGCGAAGCCCGTCGGCGCCGGGTCCGGCGAGCGGCGCGAAGTAGCGCGCGATCAGCGCGTCCTCGCTCGGACCGGGCTCCGGCAGGGATGCGCCGCCCATCGCCCGCTCAGCTCTTGCCGCTGCCCGGCAGACCGGCGAATTCCTCGCCCCGGACATCGCGGGCGACCTTGTCGAGGACGGCGTTGACGAGGCCTGGTTCCTCGCCGGAGAAGAAGCTGTGGGCGACGTCGACGTATTCGGAGATCGCGGCGCGGGCCGGGACGTCGCGGCGGAACATGAGTTCGTAGGTCCCCGCCCGCAGGATCGCCCGCAACACCGACTCGATGCGCTTCAGCGACCAGCCGGCGGCGAGCGCGCCGTCGATCTGCGGGTCGATGGCGCGCTGCTCCTCCACGACCCCGCGCAGGAGGTCGCGGAAGAAGGCGATCTCGGCGGGGGGATGGTCGATGCCCTCGACCTCGCGGCCGATCCAGAAGGCCTCGAACTCGGCGAGCGCCTCGATCACGCCCTTGTCCGAGATCTCCATCTCGTAGAGGGCCTGGACCACGGAGAGCCGAGCCCCGCTGCGTTCCATCGTCTTCGACGTCGATCTGGCCATCGGCCTATTCCTCACCCACGGAGGCGGCAGCCGCGGCGCGCTTGAGCGCCAGCACAGCGAGAGCGGCCTCGGCCGCCCCGCCCCCCTTGTTCATCTCGGCGACGCGGGCTCGCGCCTCCGCCTGCTCTTGCGTCTCGACGGTGAGGATGCCGTTGCCCAGCGGCAGGCGCAGGGTCACGGACAGGTCCATGAGCGCGCGCGCGCTCTCGCCGGCGACGATGTCGTAATGGCCGGTCTCGCCGCGGATGACGCAGCCGAGGGCCACCGCCGCGTCGTAGGGCTGCCCGGCCCGGGCCGCGGCCTCGATCAGGATCGCGATGGCCGCCGGGATCTCGAGGGCGCCCGGCACCGTCGCGACGATCGCCTCCGCGCCGGCCGCCTCGATGGCGGCCTCGGCGCCCGCCAGAAGTTCGTCGGCGAGGGCGTCGTAATAGCGTGCCTCGACCACGAGGACGCGCGCACCCCTCACGGCGTCCGCGAGCCGCGGGTCGCTGCGGAAGGTCTGGCTTGCGGATACCATGGCGGCCTCGTCGCTGCGTGTCGTTACCGGGGGCTTCCCACCGCGCGTGGGCGGCGCGGCTAGGCCCGTTGCACTCTTGAACCGGAGGTCGCCGCCCTGGCCGGCCCGATGGTCTCGGGCCATCCGTCCGTCGCCGTCCCCGAATCCGGTGCGGATGCGGAGCGCCGCAGCACTAGACCGAAGCCCCGGTGGCCACAAGCGCAGGCGTGGTCCGGCCCCGGCCGGGGGCCGACATGGTCGCGAGCCAAAGCTTCTCGCCTGACGGCGAAACGGCCCCCCGTCTCCGGGAGGCCGCGTCGCAGGTGCTCAAGTCGGATGGGGCGTGCGTCCTCAGGCGGCGCGGATCTCTGCGAGGAAGCTGTCGACCTCCTGCTTGACGCTCAGCGACTGGGTGGCGAGTTCGGCCGCGGCCATGAGCACCTGCTGGGCGGCGCTGCCGGTCTCGCTCGACGAGGCCAGGACTCCGGCGACGTTCTTCGAGACGTCCTGGGTGCCACGCGCCGCCTCGGCGGCGTTGCGCGAGATCTCGTTGGTGGCCGCAGTCTGCTCGATCACGGTGGCGGCGATGGTGCCGGTGATCTCGTTGACCGAGACGATGGTCCGCCCGATGCCCTGGATCGCCGACAGCGCATGAGCGGAAGCCGCCTGGATCGCCGCGATCTGGCTCGAGATCTCCTGCGTCGCCCTGGCGGTCTGGCCGGCGAGTTCCTTCACTTCGGTCGCCACCACCGCGAAGCCGCGGCCCGCCTCGCCGGCGCGCGCCGCCTCGATCGTCGCGTTCAGGGCGAGCAGGTTGGTCTGGCCGGCGATGTTGGAGATCATCGTGACGGCGTCGCCGATCTTCTCGGCTGCCTGCGCGAGGTTGACCATGGAGCCGGTCGTCGTCTCGGCCTCGCTGGCGGCATGGCCGGCCACCTCGTTCGAGCGATGGACCTGACGCTCGATCTCCTGGAGCGAGGCGACCATCTCCTCGGCGGCGGCCGCAACGGTCTGGACGTTGGCCGAGGTCTCCTCGGCGGCGGCACTGGAGGCCAGGGCCTGGCTGTTGGTGGTGCCGGCGACGCCGGTCATCGAGCGGGCGGCGTCGAGTTCGGTGGAGGCCGAGGTCACGATGTCCAGGGAGCCGGCGATCTTCGTCTCGAAACCGCGCACGAGCTGGTCGACCCGGTCGGCCCGGCGCTGGCGAGCCGATTGCTGGGCGACCTGCTCGGACTCCAGTTCGATCCGCGCGATGGCGTTCCGGCGGAACACGTCCACGGCCTTGGCCATCTCGCCCATCTCGTCCACGGCGTCCTGCGCTGGAATGGTCAGCGCCGTCTCGCCGGCCGCGAGGCGCGTCATGGCGTTCGTCATGCCGGAGATCGGCGCGATGATGCTGCGCGCGATCCAGAAGGCCATGCCGGCACCGACCACCAGGATCAGCCCGAGCAGCCCGAGCTGGACGTTTTGGGCCGTGTTCATGGTGGCGTCGCTCTTCACGACCAGCTCCGTCAGCGTCGCCTCCAGCTTGGTGCGGACGGCAACGCCGGTCGTATTGATGGCCTCGACCTTCGGCTTGAGGGTCTTCTCGTAGAATTCGTCCGTCGCGACGATCGCCGTCGAGGTCGCCAGGAAGATCGTGCCGTAACCGTCGAGCGCCTCCTCGACGGCCTTCACGGCCTTGATCTGAGTGGCCGTCACATCGAGCGAGCGTAGCTTCAGGATCGCCGCACTCGCCTTTCCGACATTGACCGTGAAGGTGGCGGGTCCCTTGGCATCGTTCGTGGCGAGGAACCGCCACGCGCTGACGCGCGCGAGAAGCACGGCACTTTCGACCGCGGCAGCCTGTGCCGAGGGGCCTTCTTCGCCACCGGCGCGGATCTCGGCGACGAGTGCATTGGTGGCCTTGGTCAGGTTGTCGCCGGCCGCGAACAGCTTGACCTTAGTTCTCGCGGATCCGGTCCCCGAGCCCGACGAGCTTGGGCATTTCGCCCGCAAGCATCGCCGTCTCGCTGCGCACAACGGCATAGGCCGCCCGTCTCTCTTCACTGAGCGCCCGCTCGACGAGGCCGTCGGCCAGTTGCTTGATCGAGGCCAGGCTGGCGTTCATGCCGTCCGCCTGTTGCTGCGTCGGCATCGCCCGATAGTCCGTGCTCTGACCGACGAAGCGGTCGGTCAATCCGTTGACCGTGTACAATTCGCGCGCGGCCCGCTCGATCCGCCCCCGCGTTTCGAAAATGTCGTCGAGACTGTCGAGCTGCTGATAGGCGAAACCGCCCATTGCACCGGCGAGGACCACGAGCGTCGCGAAGCCACCGTAGAGACGCGAACGGATACCGAGTTTCATGGGAAAGGCTCGCAAGAGGGTTTCGGAAGAATCCTTCGCGCGAGAGTTGCACCGGAATGGTTTTTATTGGGTTAACCAGCGGTAGACAACATATTTCAAATCTGTCGTAGGTTGTGAATGTTCAATATCGGCCAGAAAATAATCTGGTGATGGCCGAGCCAATAACTGGCCTGTTTAATCACGAATAACGTCATCATTTCATCGTGCTGATTCGATGAAAGGCGGATGGCCATGATTCGCCGGAGGCTATTGCGAAAGGCTCTGGCCGTGGTTCCCGCTCACGAATTCTCTTTGACGGCATCCCGATTCTCGCTCAGGCGCGCGGCGTAGCGGGCGATGAGGTCGACTTCGAGGTTGAGGCGGTCGCCGACCCGGCGCTCGCCCCACGTGGTGACGGCCAGGGTGTGGGGTATCAGCAGGACGGAGAAGAGATCGCCGTCCACCGAATTGACGGTCAGCGAGGTGCCGTCGAGGCAGATCGAGCCCTTCTCGGCGATGAAGCGTGCCAGCGCCGCCGGCGCCCGGATCACGAAGCGGTCGCTCGGCGCCCAGGCCGGATCGCCCTCGCCTCCCGTCACGGGCTCACGGGCGACGATCTCCCCGAGCCCGTCGACGTGGCCGGTGACGAGGTGGCCGCCGAGCTCATCGCCGACCTTCAGCGAGCGCTCGAGGTTCACCCGCGTCCCCACCGCCCAGGCGCCGACGCTGGTCCGGGCCAGGGTCTCGGCGGCGGCGTCGACGTGGAAGCGGCAGCCGGCCCCGTCCGGCTCGACCGTCACCGCCGTGAGGCACGGACCGGAACAGGCGATCGAGGCGCCGAGCGCGATGGTCGCCGGGTCATAGGCGGACCGGATGGTCAGGTGCCGGAGGCGATCGTCGCCCTCGACCGCGACGACGATTCCGACATCGGTCACGAGTCCGGTGAACATGGCACGCTCCGCTCATAGGTGACCGCTCGGTCGGACCCGAGATCGCGGGTCTCGACCGGGCGCAGATGGCCGCTCGACAGGCGCTCGCCCAGATGGGGGCCGACGGCAGGCAGGCCGCCGCCCTCCCCGAGCTCGACCGGGCCGGTGATCAGGGTGCAGACATCGACGAGGTCGGCCTTCGCCAGGGCATCGCCGAGATGCGGTCCGCCCTCGCTGCAGATCCGCGACAGGCCGTAGTCGCCCAACCGCCGCAGGGCGGCGTCGAGGTCGATCCGGCCGTCGGCACCGGCATCGACGGACAGGATCTCGACGCCGGTCGAAGCCAGCATCCGCCGGGCGTGGGCCGGCGCCCCCGACGTGGTGACGACGAGGGTGGGGATGTCCCGCGCGCTGCGCACGAGATGCGTCGAGGGCAGGAGACGCAGGGTCGAGTCGAGCACGACCCGCACGGGCGAGCGCCCCGCGAGACCGGGCAAACGCACGTTGAGGGAGGGATCGTCCGCCCGCACCGTTCCAATCCCGACCATGATCGCATCGGAATGGGCGCGCCAGAGATGGACGAGACCGTTGGCGACGGCTCCGGTGATCTGCAGCCGCTTGTCGGGCGCACCCGCCGCGAAGCCGTCGCGGGTGCGTGCGAGCTTGAGGTGAAGGCTTGGGCGACCGAGGCCGATCCGGCTGACATGGCCGAGATGCGCGCGGTACGCCTCCTCGCGCAGGATGCCCGTGGTCACGGCGATCCCGGCGGCGCGCAGACGCGCGTGGCCGCTCCCGGCCACGCGCGGATCGGGGTCTTCCATCGCGGTCACCACGCGCGCGATACCGGCGCTCAGGATGGCATCCGTGCAGGGGGGCGTCCGTCCGTGATGCGAGCATGGCTCCAGGGTGACGTAGAGGGTGGCGCCGCGCGCGGCCTCCCCGGCCATGGCCACCGCCAAGGGCTCGCCGTGCGGCCGCCCGCCCGGGGCGGTAACGCCCTGCCCGACGATGCGCTCGAATCCGGGCTCGCCGGCCACCACCACCGCGCCGACGGAGGGATTGGGCCAGGTTCGACCGAGGTTGCGGTGTCCCAAAGCGAGGGCGAGCCGCATGAAGCGATGGTCGACCTCGATCGCTGGCGCACTCGACGACGTCATGGGCGAACCCGCGCGGGACGCTTGCGTCCGACCGGTGCCGCCTCGCCGTCGTCGGGTGCCGACGCGGCGCCACCGAGGGTCCCGAGCAAGGCCTTGAAGTCGCTGGCCTCGCGAAAATTCTTGTAGACGGAGGCGAAGCGGACATAGGCGACATCGTCGAGGCCCTTGAGCCCCTCCATCACCAGCTCGCCGATGGCCTCGCTGGCGATCTCGGCATCCCCGCTGCTCTCCAGCTGGCGGGTGATGCCGCTGACCAGGCGCTCGATGCGCTCGGGGTCCACCGGCCGCTTGCGCAGAGCCACCCCGATGGAGCGCTGCAGCTTGTCGCGGTCGAACGGGACGCGCTTGCCCGAGCGCTTGAGCACGACGAGTTCGCGCAGCTGCACGCGCTCGAAGGTCGTGAAGCGGCCTGCGCAATCCGGGCAGACCCGGCGCCGCCGGATCGCGGCCGCGTCGTCGCTGGGCCGCGAATCCTTCACCTGGGTGTCGGGGCCGCCGCAATAGGGGCATCGCATCGCGCGGTTGGACCTGTCTTCTGGATCTATCTTGGCCGGGTCCGGATCCCCGTGGTGCGGATGCCGGTCGGCGGGGCGGACCGCTCCGCCTAAAATGGGAACGGCCACGGACCTCAGGAGGTCCGTGGCCGCTGCATAGCTGGTCGAGGCCCGCGGGTTAAGCGGGCTGGCCCGGTTCAGCCGTAGATGGGGAAGCGATCGGTGAGGGCATGGACCTTGGCCTTCACCGCGGCCTCGACCTCGGCGTCGCCGCTCTCGCCCTTAGCCACGAGACCGTCGAGGACCTCGATGATGAAGCCGCCGATCTGCTTGAACTCGGCGACGCCGAATCCACGCGAGGTGCCGGCCGGGGTGCCGAGACGGATGCCCGAGGTGATCATCGGCTTCTGCGGGTCGAACGGCACGCCGTTCTTGTTGCAGGTGATGTCGGCCCGCGTCAGCGCCGCCTCCGCCGCCTTGCCGGTGAGGCCCTTCCTCTGCAGGTCGACCAGCATCAGGTGGTTGTCGGTGCCGCCCGAGGTGATGTCGTAGCCGCCCGTCATCAGGGTGTCGGCCAGCGCCTTGGCGTTCTCGATGATCTGGCGCGCGTAGATCTTGAACTCGGGCTTCAGGGCCTCGCCGAAGGCCACGGCCTTGCCGGCGATGACGTGCATGAGCGGGCCGCCCTGGAGACCGGGGAAGATCGCCGAGTTGAACTTCTTGGCGAGCGCCTCGTCGTTCGTCAGGATCATGCCGCCGCGCGGGCCGCGCAGGGTCTTGTGGGTCGTGGTGGTGGCCACGTGCGCATGCGGGAACGGCGACGGGTGGACGCCCGCCGCCACGAGGCCGGCGAAGTGCGCCATGTCGACGAGGAAGTAGGCGCCGACCGCATCGGCGATCTCCCGGAACTTCGCGAAGTCCCAGTGGCGCGGATACCCCGAGCCGCCCGCGATGATGATCTTGGGCTTGTGCTCGTGGGCGAGCGCCTCGACCTGCTCCATGTCGATGCGCTGGTCGTCGCGGCGCACGGTGTAGTGCACCGGCTTGAACCACTTGCCCGACATGTTGGGCGCGGCGCCGTGGGTGAGGTGGCCGCCGGCCGCGAGATCGAGGCCCAGGAAGGTGTCGCCGGGCTGCATCAGCGCCAGGAACACGCCCTGATTCGCCTGGGAACCGGAATTCGGCTGGACGTTGGCGAAGCCGCAATCGAACAGGCGCTTGGCGCGATCGATGGCGAGGTTCTCGGCGATGTCCACGAACTGGCAGCCGCCGTAGTAGCGACGGCCGGGATAGCCCTCAGCATACTTGTTGGTGAGCACCGAGCCTTGAGCTTCCAGCACCGCCTTGGAGACAATGTTCTCGGAGGCGATCAGCTCGATCTCATGCTGCTGGCGGCCGAGTTCCTGGCCGACGGCGCTGGCGATCTCAGGGTCCACGTCGGCCAGCGACGCGCTGAAGAACGAATTGGAGAAGTGCTTGTCGGAAGCGGTACCGGCGCTCATGGATGCCCTCGAGTGTTGAACGAGCTGACGCACCCTTGATCCGTCGGCGTGAACGGTCGGGCGCTTGAAGGAGGGATTACTACACGGGCCGGAATGTCAGGCCAAGCGCAGGGAGAATTTGCCGCGTGGGTGGAAAATTTTTAGATCGTGATTGC
>NZ_CAXUJR010000068.1:13661-19977 GCF_964251405.1 uncultured Methylobacterium sp. | reverse complement strand
ATGGTGCTGCTGGACAGGATTGAACTGTCGACCTCCTCATTACCAATGAGGTGCTCTACCACTGAGCTACAGCAGCGTCCGAAGCCGGCGGCGCCACCGCGTCCTTTCCGACCGGGTTGGGCATTAGCGGATCGCGGATGCCTTGGCAATCGCCCAGAAACCACGGGCCGGGGTTTGTGCCCGCGGCCCTCGGGTCATGATTTCTTCGGCTTGTCGGGCTTGAACGCCGAGCGGATGATGGCGGCCAGCCCGGCCTCGGCCACGACTTCGGCGGCCTCCGAGGGCGTAAACCAGTGGTCGTCGCGCTCGTCCTGCTCGGGCCAAGTCTTCGATTGCTTGCGGACCTCGAGGGGAAACACCTTGACCTGGCACAGGACCGAGGCACGGCTCTTCAAGCGCTTCTCGTAGACGTAGAATCCGAGCGGCCGCTTGCCGATCTGGCCGATCAGCCCAGCCTCCTCGTAGGCCTCGCGTGCGGCGGCTTCGTAGGGCTTGCGGCCCTTCATCGGCCAGCCCTTCGGAATGACCCAGCGCCGGCTCTCCCGGGACGTGATCAGGAGGACGCGCAGGCCGTGATCCGGGAACCGCTGGAACGGCAAGGCCCCCACTTGATTTCGTGTCTCGCGCTCGAGGTCGGCATAACTCGTCATGGGAAGGCAACGTCCGGCACACGGCCAAGTTCTGGTCCGTCCTGCAACTCGACTATTAAAGTCGTCGGGCAGGTCTCGGTCTCGTGCCGAGCAAGCATGCGGACGCTCGAATACAATGACGGGTTCCGCAAGGGATGGGCATCAAGGTCGGGCACGATCCATCAGTCTTCCAAGCTCGCGCAGAAGCCGGCGGCAGGCAGTAAGGTTCTTACACGCAAACCCACCAACAGAAACAGCGCTAATTTAGCCGGCAACACGAAATCCGGGGCCCCGACTGGGAGGCTCGTCCACCGAACCCAAGGGGGCACCTTTGCGATGGTCCGAGCCGCCTCGCCGAGCTACTTCGCATCGACGCCGCGAGAGATAAGGTCGCGCGCATGCAGTCACCTCGCCCGGCAAGAGACGTCCGGACCCAGCAGGACTCAAGCCATCAATCCGCCGCGCTGAGGTTCTCGATCAGGGCGTTGAGATCGGCGCGCAGGGCCTGGACCTCCGGCTCCGAAAGGTTGAGCTGGCACATCACCGACTTGCGGACGCCTACCGCCTCGGCCCTCAGCGCGCGCCCCCGGGGGGTCAGGGCGATCTCGACCTCGCGCTCATCGGAGCGGCGCCGGCTGCGGCTGACGAAATCGGCGCCTTCGAGCCGCTTCAGGACGGGGGTCAAGGTTCCGGAATCGAGGCGCAGGCGCCGCCCGATCTCGGACACGGTGACACCGTCGGTCTCCCAGAGGACCAGGAGAACGAGGTATTGCGGATAGGTCAGGCCCATCCGTTCGAGCAGCGGCCGGTAGCTCTTCGTCATGCGGTGAGCGGCGGCGTAGAGGGCGTAGCAGAGCTGGTTGTCGAGCAGCAGCGGATCGATCAACGTCGCTGCCGTATCCCTAGGCGCATCTACCGTACAGGTCATGCCATCCGTCCTCGAACCAGCCGCCGCGACAGCCACCTTCGTTCCAACCAACGACATGTCCAGGCGACACCGTCGCTGACCTGCACACGCCGTGTGCAGGATTAATCAAGCTTGATCCGCCACATAGCGGCCACCTCCCGAGCAGGCGGTGACATAGTGCCGAACAGTTCCCCCAGCGTATAGAGGCTTTCGGCTGGGCTGGGGATTCTGTGGTCGACCAGATGACAACAAAAACGCCGGCTCGACACGGCGACGCGCCGAAGCGGGCAAGCCGTGCCTGGGGATCACGATCGTTAAGCGAAAATCGTCGCGCCGGTAAGGCAGTGCCTGGATCGGGTTTCGAGGCCCCGCGGGCGACACGCGATGCCGTTTCAAGGCGTATCGACTGGTAGTCAACGTTCGCGGCGACGACGAAAACGCTGAGGCGATACGGCGGATCGTCCGTGTGCTTCAGGCCGGGGTCAGGCGAACGGGGCCGAGGTCGCCGATGGCGCCGTCCTCGGTCAGGCCGCGCTCGCTGGCGCTGATGGCGAAGCCCTCGCCGCTGCGGGCGATGGCATAGACCCGGTAGCTCGCCCGGTGGTGGCGCGCATGCGTGCCGGCCGATGCCGAAGGCGCACCGATCACCGGTACGCTCCGCCCTCCGGGTCCCGCGACGAAGGCAACGCTGCCGAGATGGTTATGGCCGTGCAGGATCATCTCGGCACCGTTGCGGGCGATCATGGCCGTGAAGGCGGCGGCATCGGTCAGCTCGCGTCCAGGCCGCGCGCCGCCGGGATGAGGCGGATGATGGATCATCACGACCCGGCAGGGCGGCTCCGGTTCACCGGCAAGAGAGGTCAGCAGGGCTTCGGTCGCGGCGATCTGGGCGGGTCCGAGGCGGCCGGTGGCGACGAAGGGCTTGGTCGGGATCGCCGAGGACAGGCCGACGAGGGCGACCGGCCCGCGCCGGCGCAGGTAGGGGAACACGGCGTTCGCCAGACCGTCGCCGGTGGCCCAATCGCCGCAGGCGCCGAGCAGGCCTTCGAGGGAGCCGCGGACATAGGCATCGTGGTTGCCCGGTACGAAGCTCACCGCCTCGGGCGTCCCCAGCGCCTCGAGGAACACCCGCGAGGTCGCCCATTCGCTGGGCAGGCCGATATTGCACAGGTCTCCCGTGCAGGCGATGTGGTCGTGATCCTGCAGACGAAGGTCGGCGACGAGGGCGCCGAGCACGTCCATGTCGTGGCCGTGGCGCCGGCCGCGGCGCCAGTTGACGTAACCCGTCGCCCGCTTGCTCAGGAGTTGGCGAAGGCGCGGACGCGGCAGCGGCCCGACATGCGGGTCGGTGAGATGGGCGAGACGGAACATCGATGCCGTGGGGAGGAGGCCCGGAGGCTCGCCTTCGCGGCTATGGCGCTTCCCGTCAAGCGCCGCCGGGACCAAGCCGGGTCGGGCGGCGCGGTTGCGCCCCCGCGTCGATTGGAGCTAGAGAGCCGCGCGGTGCCGCCTCGCCTCGCGAGCGAATCCCGAGGAGCGAGCCATGATCGGCTCGGCCCCCGGACGAGATCCGCCGGGCGTCGACCTCGGAGGCGAGACATGAGACGAACCGCGATCGATCGCTCCACCGTCGTCTTCCCCGGCCGGTCCGCGCCGCTGGCGGCCACCGGCGGGCCGGCTTCGGCATGAGCCTGATCAAGCGCATCGGCCGCGCGCCGCGGGTGCAGGGCGCGCTTGGGTTCCTGGCCGAGCGCTACCTGCGCCTCGTGCGCCGCACCAACCGCTTCATCGTCGAACCGGCGGCACCCGATCCCTGGCTCGACGGCCTGTCACCCTTCATCGCCGGCATGTGGCACGGCCAGCATACGATGATCTCGTTCATGCGCCGGCCGCACGACCGCATCGCCACGATCATCTCCCGCTCGGCCGACGGCAACGTCAACACCATCGCGCTCACCCGCATGGGGGTGCGCGTCATCCGCGCCTCCGGTGCCCGCGGCCGGGCCGTGCGCGATGTCCGCGCCAAGGGCGGCGCAGAGGGCCTTCGCGCCATGCTGCGCGCCCTCAAGGACGGCGAGAGCGTCGCCTTCAGTGCCGATGTGCCCAAGATCTCGCGCCGCTGCGATGCCGGCATCCTCACCCTCGCCCGGTTCTCCGGGCGGCCGATCGTGCCGGTGGCGGTGGTGACGAGCCGTCACCTGCGCTTCAACAGCTGGGACCGGGCCTGCTTCGGGCTACCCTTCGGCCGCGGCGCGATGGTGTTCGGCGAGGCGATCCTGGTGCCGCGGGAGGTCGAGCCCGAGGCCTTCGAAGCGATCCGCCTGCGCGTGGAGGACGAGATGAATCGTGTCCATGACCGCGCCTATGCCCTGGTCGGGCGCCAGGATCGCGTCGGGCGGCCAGAGCGCGCCGGGCAGGGTGACGGCGGCGGCAACCTCGCATGACGGTGGCCCAGCTCACGGTCGCCCTCAGGGCCTATCGCACCGGGCTCGTTCTGGCGGAGCCGGCGCTGGCCGGTCTGCTGTCGTTCCGCGCCTGGCGCGGCAAGGAAGATTCTTCGCGATTGGCCGAGCGCAGGGGCATGCCGGGGCGACCGCGCCCCCCCGGGCGGCTGTGCTGGATGCATGGGGCGAGCATCGGCGAGGCGCTGTCGCTGATCGGCCTCGTCGACGGGATGGTCGACCGCGGCTTCTCGGTCCTGATGACGACGGGCACGCGCAGCGCCGCCGAGCTCGTCGCCGGCCGGCTGCCGGCGGGAGCGTTCCATCACTACGTGCCCCTCGACGCGCCGCGCTGGGTGGCGCGCTTCCTCGACCATTGGCGGCCGGAGATCGCCCTGGTGGCGGAATCGGAGATCTGGCCCAACACCGTCATGGCCCTGCATGGCCGCGGAATCCCGCTTCTCATCGTCAACGGGCGGATGTCGGAGCGCTCTTTCAAGGGCTGGAGCCGTTCGCCGCGCACCGCCGAGGCGCTGCTCTCGCGCGTCTCGGTCTGCCTCGCACAGAACCAGGACGATGCCGAGCGCTTCGCCCGGCTCGGCGCCCCGCGGGTGACCGTCACCGGCAACCTCAAATACGATTCCGCGCCGCCCGCATTCGACGAGGATGGCTTCGCGCATCTGCGCGGCATCGTCGGCGATCGGCCGCTCTGGGTGGCGGCCAGCACCCATCCGGGCGAGGACGCCATGGTGGCCCGAGCCCATCTTGCGCTCATGGCCGATCTGCCCGGCCTTCTCACGATCCTGGTGCCGCGCCATCCCCATCGCGGCGGCGACGTCGCGAACGAGTCCGAGACCCTCGGCCTGCGCAGTGCCCGCCGATCGCAGGGGGACGCGCCGCACGGGGCGGTCAACCTCTACGTCGCCGACACGCTGGGCGAGCTCGGGCTGTTCTATCGACTCAGCCCCTTGGTCTTCCTCGGCGGCTCGCTGGTTCCCCATGGCGGCCAGAACCCGATCGAGCCGATCCGCCTCGACGCGGCGGTGCTGCACGGGCCGCATGTTGAGAACTTCGCGCAGGTCTACGGCTCCCTCGATCGCGCCGGAGGCGCCCTGGCGATCGCCGACGAGCGCGACCTCGCTGCCACCATCGGCGACCTCCTCCGCGATCCAACCCGCCTGCAGGGGATGGCCGCCGCGGGCCAGGCGGCCCTGCGACCCTTCGAGGGCGCCCTCGACCGGACGCTCGCGTTGATCGAGCCGTTCATCACTCAGGTGACGCTCTCCGCCATGGCCAACCCGTGACCGGGGCCTGATGCGGCCCCCGGCCTTCTGGGACGCCTCCCCCCGCCACCCCTTCGCGCGGGCATTGGCCCCCGTCGGCGCCCTCTACGGCCACTTCACGGCGGCGCGCATGGACAGGCCGGGCACGACTGGATCCTGCCCCGTTCTCTGTATCGGGAATCTTACGCTGGGCGGAGCCGGCAAGACGCCGACCGCGCTCGCCATCGCGGCGATGCTGCACGATCTCGGCGCTCGTCCAGCCTTCCTCACCCGCGGTTATGGCGGGAGCCTCGCCGGCCCCGTTCTGGTCGATCACGCACATCACAACGCGGCGCAGGTCGGCGACGAACCGCTCCTCCTCGCGCGCGCCGCGACCACGGTGGTTTCCCGCGATCGCCCGGCCGGGGCGCGGCTCTGCGCGGAGACCGGTGCCTCCGTGATCGTGATGGATGACGGATTGCAGAACCCGAATCTCGCCAAGGACCTGTCGTTGGCGGTGGTCGATGCGGGCGTGGGCATCGGCAACGGCCTGCCCTTCCCCGCCGGGCCGCTGCGGGTCCCGCTGGAACGCCAGTGGCGCCACGTCGACGGCCTCGTGCTGGTCGGAGAGGGCGAGGCCGGCGAGCGCGTGGTGGTGCTGGCACGAGACCAGGGCTTGCCGGTGCTTCGTGCCCGGCTGCTGCCGGACCTTGCGGAGCGTCATATGGCCGGGCGAAGGCTGCTGGCCTTCGCGGGCATCGGCCGGCCGGAGAAATTTTTCGCGACGCTGCAAGACACCGGCGCGGACGTGGTCGCGCAGCGCAGCTTCCCAGACCACCATGCTTATCGCGAGGGCGAGCTTGCCGGCCTGAACGCCGAGGCGAAGCGGCTTGGCGCCAGCCTGATCACCACGCAGAAGGATCTTGTGCGCCTACCCGCCGCCTTCGCGGAGAGGGTCGAGGTGCTGGCGGTCTCGCTGTTTTTCGAAAGCGCTGGCGACGTCCTGCCATCCCTGAGGCAACTGATCAGCGTTTCGCGTGCTCCATGGAGGAGCGCAGAACGGCGTTGATCGTCGTC
>NZ_CAXUJR010000068.1:8583-13561 GCF_964251405.1 uncultured Methylobacterium sp. | reverse complement strand
CCCAACCGCTCCATGACCGCCTCCGGCGTCGCATAGGCCTCCTGGCGCTCGACGCTCCAGTAGCGCAGGTCGTCGAGAGCGATGGCTGCGCCGGTCACCGCGCAGCGCACGAAGGGACCCGGCTTGATCACCCGCATGGTGCCGTCGCCGTACTCGACGACCGCCTCACCCGCGCCGCCCCGCTCGTACCGACCCAGCATGTGTTTTACCCTTCCAGATCCGAAATCGGTCCGATCATCCTGACCCTGGTCTTAGGAGCCGGATCGCGCCTTGTCGACGCGCTGGGCCTCGACAGGCCGACGGCGTTGATGCCTATGATCCGCGATGTGCCTGCTCCCCTCAAGCCTCGCAGACCCGTGACGGACCCCGCCACGACCGACCCGGCAGCCGATCTCGACGCCCTGTTCGCGGCGGCCAACGCGGTGCGTGCCCGCGCCCACGCGCCGTATTCGAATTTCCGGGTCGGTGCTTCCTTGCGTGATGGGGAGGGGAGGATCCATGCCGGCTGCAACGTCGAGAACGCGGCCTATCCGGTCGGCACCTGCGCCGAGGCCGGGGCCATCGCCGCGATGGTCGCGGGCGGCGGGCGGCGAATCCTTCACATCCTGGTGCTCGGGGAGGGGCCGGCCCTGGTGACCCCCTGCGGCGCCTGCCGCCAGCGCATCCGCGAATTCGCCGAGCCGTCCGCCGCGATCCACGTCGCCGGCCCGGAGGGCGTGCGCCGCAGCTTCACCCTGGAGGCGCTGCTGCCGGCCTCGTTCGGCCCGGACAACCTCGCATGAGCGCGCCCGCCATGTCGCCGGACGTCGCGGTGGAGGCGGCCTGCGACGTGTTGCGGAGTCGGGGCTTCGAGGGGGCCTATGCCTGCGCGATCGTCACCGGGACAGGCCTCGGTGGCTTGGTCGGTTGCCTCGAAGGCACCCAGTCGGTTCCCTATGCGGAGATCCCGGGCTTCCCAGCGCCCGGCGTCAGCGGCCATGGCGGCGCGCTTCACTGCGGCGGCGTCGCCGGAAAGCCTGTTCTGGTCTTCGAGGGCCGTGCCCACGCCTACGAGGACGGCAACCCTGCTGCGATGCGTGTACCCATCGGGGTCGCTCGCTCCCTCGGTGCGGGCGCCCTGCTCCTCACCAACGCCGCCGGCTCGCTGATGCCCCAGGCCGGTCCCGGCAGCCTCGTCGCCATCTGCGACCACATCAACCTGTCGGGCCTCAATCCTCTGATCGGCGAGACCAGCGATGCCCGGTTCGTCGGCATGGTCGGGGCCTATGACGAGGGCCTGCTGCGCCGCCTCCGGGCGGCGGCCGAGGACTGCGCCGTGCCGCTGCCCGAGGGCATCTACGCCTGGTTCTCTGGGCCGAGCTTCGAGACCCCGGCCGAGGTCCGGATGGCAGGCCGCCTCGGAGCGGATCTCGTCGGCATGTCGACCGTGCCAGAGGTCATCCTGGCCCGGTTCTTCGGCCTGCCCGTCGCCGCCATCTCGGTGGTGACCAACCTCGCCGCGGGGATCGGCGGCGGCGATCCCCGTCACGCGGAAACCAAGGCGGAGGCGCGCGCCGCAGCCGCCGACCTCGCCCGCCTCGTCGAAGCTTTCGTCGCGAGACTGCCATGAGCGCCCGAGAGACCGTGACTTCCCGGGACATGACGCATGCCGATGCCGCCTTCGCGCGGCGCGCCCTCCCTCTCCTCGACCTGACCGATCTCACGGACGCCTGCACCGAGGCGGCCGTCGCTACCCTCTGCGCCAAGGCGCGGGCGAGCACCGTCGCGGCGGTCTGCGTCTGGCCGCGCTTCGTCGCACAGGCGAGGCACGAACTGGCGGGCAGCGACGTGCGCGTCGCCACGGTGATCAACTTTCCCAAGGGCGGGGATGACGTCGCGCGTGCGGTCGAGGACACCGCCAAGGCATTGCGGGACGGTGCCGACGAGATCGACCTCGTGCTGCCCTACCCCGCGTTCCTGCGCGGCGAGACGGGGCCGGCCCGCACCATGATCGAGGCCGTACGCGGGCTCTGCGACGGCGGCCGGCTCCTCAAAGTCATCCTCGAGACCGGCGAGCTCGAGACTCCGGACGCGATCGCAGGCGCGAGCCGGCTGGCCCTGGAGGCAGGGGCCGATTTCCTCAAGACGTCGACTGGCAAGAGTCCGGTCTCGGCGACGCCGGAGGCGGCACGCACCATGCTCAGGATCATCCATGCGCACGGGGAAGCGCGTCCGGCCGGCATCAAGATCTCGGGCGGCCTGCGCAGCATCCGCGACGCCGCCCCCTATCTCGCGCTCGCCGACGAGATCATGGGACCGGGCTGGGCGGGGCCGGCGACCTTCCGCTTCGGCGCGAGCAGCCTGCATGCTGACCTCGTCGCTGCTTTGGGAGAGGGCACGTGAGGCTGCCGCAGGAAGTGATCCGGGCCAAGCGCGACGGCCATGCCCTCGACGGCGCCGAGATCGAAGCCTTCATCGCCGGCCTCACCGACGGGCGCGTCACCGAAGGCCAGGCGGCGGCCTTCGCCATGGCGGTGTTCTTTCGCGGGTTGTCCCTGCCCGAGCGGGTGGCCCTGACCCGGGCCATGACCCGGTCGGGCACCGTCCTCGCCTGGGACCTGCCCGGGCCCGCCATCGACAAGCATTCGAGCGGCGGCGTCGGCGATGCGGTGAGCCTGGTTCTCGCCCCGATGGTGGCGGCCTGCGGCGGCTACGTGCCGATGATCTCGGGACGCGGGCTCGGCCATACGGGGGGCACCCTCGACAAGCTCGCGAGCATCCCGGGCTACGATTCCGCACCGGATCTCGACCGCTTCCGCCGGGTCGTGCGCGAGGCCGGCTGCGCCATCATCGGCCAGACCGACAACCTCGCACCGGCCGACCGGCGCCTCTACGCCATCCGGGACGTCACCGGGACGGTGGAATCGCTCGACCTCATCACCGCCTCGATCCTCTCGAAGAAGCTCGCCGCCGGGCTCGACGGCCTCGTCATGGACGTGAAGACCGGCTCGGGCGCCTTCATGGCGAGCCTCGACGATGCTCGCGGGCTCGCGAACAGCATCGTCACCGTCGCCAACGGCGCGGGCCTGAGGACGGTGGCACTGATCACCGACATGGACGCACCTCTGGCCACTGCCGCCGGCAACGCCGTCGAGGTCACCTACGCGATCGACTATCTCACCGGACGGAGCCGGGAACCGGCCTTCCACGCGGTGACGCTGGCGCTCGCCGCCGAGATGCTGGTGCTGGGCGGCCTCTCGCCCGATCCAGACCAGGCCTCGGCGCGGCTCGAACACGCCCTCGCCTCGGGCAAGGCCGCGGAGGTGTTCGCCCGGATGGTGTCGGCGCTCGGCGGGCCGGCTGACCTGATCGAGCGGGCGGACGCGTATCTTCCGCGCGCACCCGTCGCGAGGCCGGTCCATGCGGAGGCCGGCATCGTGGAGCGCGTCGCCACCCGCGATGTCGGGCTCTGCGTCATCGCGCTGGGCGGCGGGCGCACCCGCCCCCAGGACAGCATCGATTCCGCGGTCGGCCTGACCGCCCTGGCGCGGCCGGGCGACGCCGTCGGCCCGGACCGGCCGATCGGCATCGTCCACGCCCGCACGGACGAGGGGGCGGACCGTGCGGAGGCCGCCTTGCTGGCGGCCTACCGGATCGGTGCCGGCCCGACGATGACGGGGCCGGCGGTGATCGACCGCATGGGGTGAACCGGCGGTCGATCACAGTCGACAGAGAGGTCAGTCGCGGTCGTGGCCGCGATGCCCGCCGTGGCGATGGCCTCCGTCATGGTGGCGATGCCCCCAGCCGTGATGCCCGTGACCCCAGCCGAGATGATGTCCGCCCCAACCGCCATGATGGTGACGGCCGTGTTGATGGCCGTCGTAGCCCCCGTGACGGCCCCCGCCGTACTGCGCCGAGATGATCCCGCTCTCGGATGGTTCAGCGATGCCGATGGGCGGCGCCAGCGGTGCCGCCTGGGCGGAACCGATGGCGGCGAGCGCCAGTGCGGCTGCCAGGATTCCGGCCCGTGAGGCGATTGCTGCTGTGCGAGACATCATGGCGGGCATCCTCTTGATCCATCGACCGGGGCGTTCCCGGTCGATGTGGAAGATGAGCCGATCCGACTGAATGGCGACTGAGACGGCCCTTCAGCAACCGTTGAGGAAGGGCGATCAGGGCCGGCGATAGACCCAGACGCGGGCCGGCGGCAGGTTCAGCCAGACCTTGTTGGAACGGCTCGCCATGTAGCTGCCGGCGTTGCAGCGCTCGGGGATTGGGGGCACCAGCGCGTAGGTGAACTGGATGAACGGGGCGCTCGGCTGCATCAGGTCATGGGCCGCGTTCAGCAGTCCGAGACGCTGTTCGAGGGGCTTGGTGAACAGCGGAAGGCTCGAGATCGTGGCCGCACCCTTGGCCGAGAGCAGCGGGCCGGCGGTCTCGTGGATCGCGTAGGCGTCCCCCTGCACCACGGTGGCGCGCGGAAAGCGTCGCGCCAGGAGTTCGCAGAAGTTCGGATTGTACTCGATGAGGATCAGGCGTTCCTGGGCGACGCCGCGGCGGACCAGGGCGTCGGTCACGGGACCCGTTCCCGGCCCGAGTTCGATCACGGGTCCGTCGAGGCGTGGATCGACGTAGGAGGCCATGGTGCGGGCGAGCATCTTGCCCGAAGGCGTCACCGACCCGGTGACAAGTGGCCGCTCGAACCACGACCGCAGGAACCGAGCCTCGTCCTCCAGCGGATCGCGTTTCTCGCGGAGGGCGGCGAAAGACGGATCGGGTGAGGATTTGGCGCTGGAACGGCGGAGCGACGGCAAGATCCAACGTCCTCAGGTTACGAAAGGCACGGAAAAGAGGCTAGACGACAAAAGAGATGGCACAGTCAAGCAAAGCTCGGCAGGGCGCAGGACGGGTCCGGCCCCCGGCTGACGGCCGTGTCCGGAGCGACAACTGTTCCGGCGGAGGATTTGATCCCGTTCGCCGTCGAGGCCTTGTTCATCTT
>NZ_CAXUJR010000068.1:0-8483 GCF_964251405.1 uncultured Methylobacterium sp. | reverse complement strand
CGCATCTTCGAGAAGAAGCCGGCACTCTCCGGATGCGTCTCGTCGGAGGCGGACTGGTCGAATTCCTGAAGCAATTCGCGCTGGCGCTTGGTCAGGCTCTGGGGCGTCTCGACGAAGACCTGGATGTAGAGGTCGCCAATGTCGCGCGAGCGCAGCACCGGCATGCCCTTGCCCTTGATGCGGAACTGCTTGGCGGTCTGCGTGCCGGCGGGGATGCGCACCTGCGTCTGGGTGCCGTCGATCACCGGGACGGTGATGTCGCCCGCGAGGGCCGCGGTCACCATCGAGATCGGCACCCGGCAGAACAGGTCGGCGCCGTCGCGCTGGAAGAAGGTGTGCGGCTTGATCGAGAGGAAGACGTAGAGGTCGCCGGCGGGGCCGCCGCGCTGGCCGGTCTCGCCCTCGCCCGCCAGGCGGATGCGAAGGCCGTCATCGACGCCCGCCGGCACGTTGATCGAGAGCGTGCGCTCGCGCGTGACGCGGCCGGCACCCGAGCAGGCCTTGCAGGGATCGTCGACGATCTCGCCCCGCCCCTGGCAGCTCGGGCAGGTCCGTTCGATGGCGAAGAACCCCTGTGCCGCCCGCACCCGGCCGTAGCCGCCGCAGGTCGTGCAGGGACGCGGCTTCGAGCCGGGCTTGGCGCCGGTGCCCGAGCAGGTCTCGCAGGCGATCGCCGTGGGGATCGTGATGGTCTCGGTCTTGCCGGCGAACGCCTCTTCCAGCGAGATCTCGAGATTGAAGCGCAGGTCGGCCCCGCGCTCGCGGCCAGGGGCCGTACGCCCCCGCGCGCCGGCCGGCGCGGCACGGCCGTCGCCGAAGAAGTTGTCGAAGATGTCCGACATGAAGTCGCCGAACTCGTTGCCGAACCCGGGACCCGTGCCCGGACCGCCGCCCTGGCTGAAGGCGGCATGGCCGAAACGGTCGTAGGCCGCCCGCTTCTGACCGTCGGTCAGGGTCTGGTAGGCCTCGTTCAACTCCTTGAACTTGAGCTCGGCCTCCTTGTCGCCCGGGTTGCGGTCGGGATGGTAGACCATGGCGAGCTTGCGGAAGGCTACCTTCATCTCGCCGTCCGACGCGGTCTTGGAGACGCCCAGGATCTCGTAATAGTCCCGCTTCGACATGCCTGCCCTCAGGTCCGCACGAGCCGATCCCCGGACGATCGAGGTCCAGGGATCAGGGTCGTCATCCGTCTCGTGTGATCAGCAAGGACGGGGCCGGTTCGCACCGGCCCCGCACCAGAAGTCGCTGGGCTTATGCCCGCTTCTTCTGATCCTTGTCATCGACTTCCTGGAAGTCGGCATCGATGACGTCGTCCTTCTTCGCCTCGGCGCCGGCCGCGGCCTCGGGGCCGCCCTCCGGCGTCTGGCTCGCCGCGTACATCGCCTCGCCGAGCTTCATCGAGGCCTGCATCAAGTCCGTGGTGCGGGACTTGATGACCTCGACGTCCTCGCCTTCGAGCGCGGTGCGCAGCGCCGTCATCGCGGTCTCGATCGCACCCTTGTCGTCGGCCGAGACCTTGTCGCCGTACTCCTTCACCGACTTCTCGGTAGCGTGGATCAGGCTCTCGCCCTGGTTCTTCACCTCAACGAGTTCGCGGCGCTTCTTGTCCGCCTCGGCGTTGGCCTCGGCGTCCTTGACCATCTTCTCGATGTCGGCATCCGAGAGGCCGCCCGAGGCCTGGATGCGGATCTGGTGCTCCTTGTTCGTCGCCTTGTCCTTGGCCGTCACGTTGACGATGCCGTTGGCGTCGATGTCGAAGGTCACCTCGATCTGCGGCAGACCGCGGGGGGCCGGCGGGATGCCCATCAGGTCGAACTGGCCGAGCAGCTTGTTGTCGGCCGCCATCTCGCGCTCGCCCTGGAAGACCCGGATCGTGACCGCGTTCTGGTTGTCCTCGGCGGTCGAGAAGGTCTGGGACTTCTTCGTCGGGATCGTGGTGTTACGGTCGATGAGCCGAGTGAACACGCCGCCCAGGGTCTCGATCCCGAGGGAGAGCGGGGTCACGTCCAGCAGCAGCACATCCTTGACGTCGCCCTGGAGCACGCCGGCCTGGACCGCGGCGCCGATGGCGACGACCTCGTCCGGGTTGACGCCCTTGTGGGGCTCCTTGCCGAAGAAGGCCTTCACGACCTCCTGGATCTTGGGCATGCGGATCATGCCGCCGACGAGCACGACCTCGTCGATCTCGGAAGCCGAGACGCCGGCATCTTTCAGCGCCTTGCGGCAGGGCTCGATCGTGCGCTGGACGAGATCGTCGACGAGCGACTCGAACTTCGCACGGCTGAGCTTCAGCGCCATGTGCTTCGGGCCGGTGGAATCGGCGGTGATGTAGGGCAGGTTGATCTCGGTCTGCGTCGCGGACGAAAGCTCGATCTTCGCCTTCTCGGCGGCCTCCTTGAGGCGCTGGAGGGCGAGCTTGTCCTTCGTCAGGTCGATGCCCTGCTCGCGCTTGAACTCGGTGGTCAGGTACTCGACGACGCGGTTGTCGAAGTCCTCGCCGCCGAGGAAGGTATCGCCGTTGGTGGACTTCACCTCGAACACGCCGTCACCGATCTCGAGGATCGAGACGTCGAAGGTGCCGCCGCCGAGGTCGTAGACCGCGATGGTGCCGGCCTTCTTCTTGTCGAGGCCGTAGGCGAGGGCGGCCGCCGTCGGCTCGTTGATGATGCGCAGCACCTCGAGCCCGGCGATCTTGCCGGCGTCCTTGGTGGCCTGGCGCTGGGCGTCGTTGAAGTAGGCGGGCACCGTGATCACGGCCTGCGTCACGGGCTGGCCGAGATGGGCCTCTGCCGTCTCCTTCATCTTCTGCAGCGTGAAGGCGGAGATCTGGGAGGGCGAATAGCGTTTGCCGTCGGCCTCGACCCAGGCGTCGCCGTTGTCGCCGCGGGCGATCTTGTAGGGAACGAGGCCCTTGTCCTTCTGGGTCATCGGATCGTCGTAGGTGCGGCCGACGAGGCGCTTGATCGCGAAGAAGGTGCGCTCGGGGTTGGTCACGCCCTGGCGCTTGGCCGGCTGTCCGACGAGGCGCTCGCCGTCGTCGGTGAAGGCGACGATGCTGGGCGTGGTGCGGGCGCCCTCCGCATTCTCGATGACCTTGGGCTGCGAGCCTTCCATGACGGCCACGCAGGAATTGGTGGTGCCCAAGTCGATGCCGATAACTTTACCCATGGTGGGATCCCTCTATTGATGTTCTGCAAGCAGACCGCCGAGCCCCGGAGCAGCTCGGCCCATGGCAGTGCAACGTTGAGATTCGGAGACCGGAGTCGGTCCGGATCGGATGGCAGAGACGGCCAGATCCGGGTCTTAATCCCGCGCCCCGCCGGATATAAGAAGGTGGATGCGGAGCCGCAAGACGAGAGCCGACGATGTTCCGGCCCCGGGGTTCGCGTGGGTCGCGAGAGCATCGCCCTCTCCGGCGAAGTCTCCCTCGGCGGCCGGACTTGTTGCGGGAACGCCACGCCCGCCGCTGCCGTGACGTGTTAGGCTTCGCTTAACATTTCAAGTCTCCGAAGGCCCTCGGCCCGAAAGTCCCGATGCGTTTGAACCGCGCTTTCCTTCTGGCGGCCCTGATCGCCGCCGGTCCGGCCGCCCTGCCGCAGCCGGTGCGCGCGCAATCGTTCTTCGAGGACCTGTTCGGGATCGGCCGCGGTGCGAAGCCGCCGGTTCCGCCCCGCAACGTTCCCGCTGCGCCGCCGCCCCAGGCGCCTGCGGCGAGCGATCCGGCCGCGCCCGGCGAGCCCGGCGTCGAGGCTCCCAGGCCGTCGGCCCCCCCGCCCTTGCGCCCGGTGATGCTCAAGGTCCCGGCCGAGGAGACCGTCCTGGGTCAGGAGCTCATGCGCAACGGCTCCAGCGGCAGCCTCAAGCTCGAACGCACGGGCAACGCCACGGTCGTGCGAATCACGGTGCCGGGAATGAAGGTCTCGCAGCCCGCCGAGAGCTGCAGCGTCCCCCTGAGCGGCGGCAACCCCATCCCCCTGACGGCGGAGGCACGCGCCGACGGCCTCGCGCGATTCGAGGCGGCCGGCGGCGAATGCCCCCTGCGCTTCGAGGTGCTGGAAGGGGCCGTCCTGGTGACGCCGCTGTCGGGGAATCCGGTCTGCACCTTCACGGCGGCCGATTGCGGGGCGACGCCCGGCGGCCTGTGGGGGCCGGCCCCCGCTTCCCTCATCCCGCGATCGAGCGAGTTCGACACCGCGCGCGGCGTCGCCGACAAGGCGGTCCGCGACAACTACAAGGTCATGACCCAGCGGGCGCGCGGTCAGGACGTCCGGCCCGTCGTCACCGAGCAGGCGGCCTTCTCGTCGGACCGCGAGCAGGTCTGCCGCAACTACGCCCGCGAGGGCAGCCACGGCTTCTGCCATGTCCGGTTTACGGAGGGGAGGGCGGTCGCTCTCGCCACGCGGCTGGGCGTCAGCCCGACCGCTACCCCGAGCGCCAGCGCGGCGCCCCGGCCGCGGCGCAAGCCGGTGCCGGTCGAGGGCCTGAACCCCGATGCGGCCAACGTACCGGATTGAGGAGTCAGGCCCGCCCGGCGGTGGAGGAGAGCATCGCCGGGTCGATGCCGTTCGAGCGCAGGGTCCGTTCGTATTTGGCATCGAGCTGCGTGTGGAAGATCAGGTCCGGGTCGGCCGGGCAGGTCAGCCAGCCATTGGCCATGATCTCGGTCTCGAGCTGGCCCGGCTGCCAGCCGGCATAGCCGAGCGCCAGCACCGCGTTGGCGGGTCCCTCGCCGGTGGCGATGGCGCGCAGGATCTCCACGGTGGCGGTGAGGCAGATCCCGTCGTCGATGATCAGGGTCGACTGGGCGATGTGGAAGTCGTCGCTGTGCAGCACGAAGCCGCGCTTGGCGTCGACGGGGCCGCCCATCAGCACCGGCATGTGCCCGACGCGCTCGCGCAGGCGGATGGCGTCGGCCTCGGTGGCGATGTCGAGCTGGATCAGGAGGTCCGGCATGTTGAGGTCGTCGACGGCCTTGTTCAGGATGATGCCCATCGCCCCGTCGGCGGAGTGCGCGCAGACGTAGATCACGGAGCGGGCGAAGCGCTCGTCCGTGAGTCCGGGCATCGCCACGAGGAACTGCCCGTCGAGGTATCCGGAGGTCTCTGTCGTTCGCGATGAGCTCTGCATGGCACGATGCTAGCCCTCCGGCTCGCGTTGTCCAGCGGGCAAAGTGCGGCGCACCCTGGAACGCCGAGCGCGAACCTCGACAGGGTCGGGCGGCCACGCTAGACGGACCCGCGCAACGAGGCGGCCCGCGGCCGGCCTTTACACCCGAGGAGACCAGCGATGACCATCGAGGTTGGCCAGCACCTGCCGCAGGTGACCTTCCGGGTGAACGGTCCGGACGGACCCGAGGCCAAGACCACCGACGACCTGTTCAAGGGCCGCCGCGTCGTGCTCGTCGGCGTTCCGGGCGCCTTCACGCCGAGCTGCCACCGCAACCACCTGCCGGGCTTCGTCGCCAAGCTCGAGGAGATCAAGTCCCGCGGCGTCGACGCCGTGGCGGTGACCTCCGTCAACGACGTCTTCGTGCTCGACGCCTGGCAGAAGGCCAGCGCCGCCGAGGGCATCGACTTCCTGGCCGATGGCAACGCCGACTTCGCCAAGGCCACCGGCCTCGACATGGACGGCACCGGCTTCGGCCTCGGGCCGCGCTCCAAGCGCTACGCGATGCTGGTCGATGACGGGGTCGTGCGCGTGCTCAACCTCGAGGAAGTCCCGGTGAAGACCGAGATCTCGGGAGCGGAAGCGCTGCTCAAGGTGATCTGACCGATTTGGCCAACGCCACGAGTCGTTCCGGGCTCCGATACGCAGCCCCGGAATGACGAGCGCCTAGGGCGGAGAGGCTCGCGCGAGCGACTCCGCCACCCACCCATAATCCTCGGCGCGGCCCGCGTCGCGGTGGAACACCAGCCGGCGGTCGTATTCGAGCGGGTCCTTCGGCTGGACCAGGGCGCCGGGCGGCACGTTCAGCCAGTCCACGAGCCGCGTCAGCATGAAGCGCAGGGCCGCACCGCGGCAGAGGATCGGCAGGGCCGCGACCTCCGCCGGCTCCAGCGCCCGCACCGCCTGATAGCCGGCGATCAGCGCCTGCCCCTTGTCGCGGTGGTAGGTTCCGTCGGCGTCGAAACACCAGGCATTGAGGCAGATCGCGAGATCGTACGCGAAGGCGTCGGTGCAGGCGAAGTAGAAGTCGATCAGGCCCGACAGCCTGTCGCCGATGAAGAACACGTTGTCGGTGAACAGGTCCGCATGGATGACGCCGCCGGGTAGGCCGCGCGGCCAGCCGGCCTCCAGCACGGCGAGGTCGGCGCGGGTGCGCCCACCGAGCCCCGGCGCGACGGTGTCGGCCTGGGCCTCGGCCACCGCGAACAGGGGCCGCCACGCCTCCACCGAGAGGCTGTTCTCGCGCACCATCCCGAAGTCGGCGCCCGCCGCGTGCAGGCCGGCCAAGGCACGTCCGAGCTCGCCGCAATGGTGGAGCCCCGGGCGCTTGACCGAGACGCCGTCGAGAAAGCTCACGATCACCGCCGGCCGGCCGCAGAGGCGCCCGAGCGCGGCGCCATCGCGGTTGCGGATCGGCTGCGGGCAGGCCAGATCGCGGGCGGCCAGATGCTCCATCAGGTTGAGGAAGAACGGCAGGTCGCCTTCCCGCACCCGCTTCTCGTAGAGGGTGAGGATGTAGGAGCCGGCGGTGGTGTGGAGGAAGAAGTTGGTGTTCTCGACGCCCTCGGCGATGCCCTTGTAGGAGAGCAGCGTGCCGATCTCGTAAGCCGAGAGGAAGGCGGTCAGGGCCTCGTCGGAGACCTCGGTATAGACGGCCACGTCGCGTCGCTCAGGGTTTCCCGCCCCTCGGCGGGACGGCTCGTGAAACGGAAGGGGCGCCCAACGGCGCCCCCATGACGATACCCGAGGCGGGAGCCTGTTACTCGGCCGCTTCGCTGCGCAATTCGCGCGGCAGCGGGAACGACATGTCCTCGACCACGGTCGAGACCGTGTCCACCGTCACCTCGTAGCGGGCCGCGAAGGCGTCGATGATCTCCTCCACCAGCACTTCGGGCGCCGAGGCGCCGGCGGTGAGGCCGAGCCGGCGCACGTTGACGAAGGCGTCCCAGTCGATCTCCTCGGCGCGCAGGACGAGGCGGGTGATCGGGCACCCGACGCGCTCGGCGACCTCGCGCAGGCGCTGCGAGTTCGAGGAGTTCGAGGAGCCGACGACGATCACCGCATCGACGAGCGGCGCCACCTGCTTCACCGCCTCCTGGCGGTTGGTGGTGGCGTAGCAGATGTCGTCCTTGTGCGGCCCGGTGATGGTCGGGAACTTCTTCTTCAACGCCTCGACGATGTGGTGGGTGTCGTCCACCGACAGCGTGGTCTGCGTCACCCAGGCGAGGTTGTCGCGGTTCTCGGGCTCCAGGGCGGCGATCTGCTCGAGGTCCTCGACCAGCGTGATCGAGCCCTTGGGCAGCTGACCCATGGTGCCGACCACCTCGGGATGGCCGGAATGGCCGACGAGCAGGACGTGGCGGCCGCGCTTGTGGTGGATCTCGGCCTCGCGGTGGACCTTGGTCACGAGCGGGCAGGTGGCGTCGATGGTGGTGAGCCCGCGCGCATCGGCGTTGTTGGGCACGGTCTTGGCCACGCCGTGGGCGGAGAAGATCACCGGGGCGGCGCCGTCCGGCACCTCGTCGAGCTCGCGCACGAACACGGCGCCTTTGCGCTTCAGGCTCTCGACCACGTACTTGTTGTGGACGATCTCGTGGCGCACGTAGACCGGCGGCCCGTAGATCGCCAGCGCCCGCTCGACCACGTCGATGGCCCGCACCACGCCGGCGCAGAAGCCGCGCGGCGCGCAGAGCAGGATCTCCAGGGGAGGTTTCGCCGATCCGGCGGCGGGCAGGGGCAGAGAGGTGATGTCGCTCATGATAGCCGGGATGTGGCGAGGCGGGGGCGCCCCTGTCAACCGTCTATAGCGCGAAACGCCGTTCGTGGTGAGGGCCATGTTGCACAGGGCGCCCATGCTCGCCTCGGGTGAGCGAACCCCGCCCACGCGAAAAGAGTCCCCGCGCGCCGAAAAACGGCGCCGGAGGCATGGCCTTGGAGCAACAGGGACGCGGGACGCCGCGGAACCCGTTTTGGTGCTGAGGCCAAGGAGAAGGCTCCTCGGCGTCCCGCAGCCCCCGGCTCCCGTCGCCGGAACCGAAGGCCGATTTTTCGTCACGGTCTTTTCCCGACTCTGGTACGGCCCTCCACCTTGCTGTCCGAGGGATGTCCTGCCCCCTCGCGCTCGCCGGACGCAGAGGCGTCCGGACCCTGCCCTCCTAGTGGGGCAAGGCGTCAGGTCTGCTGGCGGGAACCGAGGCCCGGATCGACCGCACCCCGACTCCCGTTCCGTACTCGACGCCCGGGACGTGACCGACCGAAGCCACGCCGCGGGAACCGCCCCGCCACCCTGAACCCCCCTCGGTCGGTCCACCGCGGAG
>NZ_CAXUJR010000067.1:7999-20006 GCF_964251405.1 uncultured Methylobacterium sp. | reverse complement strand
GGTGGCGTCCCCGGCAGGTCTCGAACCTGCGACCCCAGGTTTCATCCCACTTCGGCTTCCGCCGCCGCTGCTTGCAAAAAGCAGCGTTCGTGGTCTGGACTATCCCTTCACCATGGGTCCCGGAGCCGGGGCCTTTAGGTGCCGCCCGTCTAGTCTCTACACCTTCCGGAGGCCGCCGATGGCAGACTTCCGGCTTGGCTCGGGATCGGCCGCGGCCCGATGCGGGCCGTTGGGCGTTCCCCGAATTTGAGCGGATCCGCCGCGCGGTTTCCCCTCGCGACGCCCAATGGATTCTTAGGAAACCTGTGCTCTGTCCAGCTGAGCTACGGAGACTCACCGACGGCTCCATACCATCAACCGACCGACCGGCCAACCGAGGCCGCGGCGGTTGTGACGATCCTGCCGCAGGGGCCGGGGAAAGACGCCATGCCGGGGCGCGACCCTGGCCGATCCGGCTCCGGCAGGACAGGATCGCGGCAGGTCATCCGAATCATGGCGCCGGAGGGGACTGTGCAGGGCGGCTTCGGCATCGGTCTGGGACCACGGGCGGGTTCGGCGTTCGCGGTCGGCGCGTCGCTCCTCGTCCTGACGGGAGCGGGACCCGTCGATGCGGCGCCGCGCCAGGCGCCCGAATGCCGGCCCGCGCCGACGCGGACGGAGGAGATCACGACACTGGGACCGCGGGGCGAACTCGTGCTCGGATCGGGCGCCAGGGCCGTCCTGTCGGGCGTGCACTGGCCCGAGGACGCCGCAGCGTCGTGGGCCGCGGCGGACTGGCTCCTCATGCATCGCGGCCGAAGGCTGACGGTGACAGGTCGCGGCGACCCGGACCGCTGGGGCCACATCCGCATCGATGCGGCGCCGGATGACGAGGCGACGAACCTCGCCGGCGGCCTGATCGCGGCCGGACTCGCCGCGACCGATGCCGGCGAGGGCGATACGCTGTGCCGGCCGGCACTCCTGGCCCTCGAGCGGGCAGCCCGCGGCGTGGGACGCGGCATCTGGCGCGCTGGGGCACCGGATGTCCGCGATGGCGCCGCGTTGCGTGAGGCGGCGGGCCGTTTCATCGTCGCCGAGGGGCGCCTCGTCGGTGTCGGGGAGCGGCCCGGACGCACCTATCTCGACTTTGTCGCTCGCGGGCGTGACGGGCTCACGGTGACCGTGTCGAAACGCACTTGGCGCAGATTGCAGGAACGTGGTTTGAGTGCGGCCACGCTCAAGGGGCGTCTCGTCCGGGTGCGCGGCGTCGTCGAGGTCGGCCGGGGTCCGATCCTCGACATCGCGAGCGCGGACATGATCGAGGTTCTGGACGAGGAGCGGGCGCCGCGGCGCTGACGACGGCATGCAGGGCAGGGCCACAGATGTGATTCGATCGCGCGCGATCGGATCCCGGCGACGCCAGAGCGCGGGGCTCGTCCCGGCGCTCGCCCTCCTGTGGCTGTCGGCCTGCGCAGGCGACCAGACCGGCACGGTCATCGCGCCGGCCGCGATCCCGGCCGAGGCACCGAGGGTCACCGGGCGCGAGCGTGGCGCCACGGATGTCGACCACGCCCAGCTCGTCGCCTCCTTCGGCGGCGAATACCGAGCGCCCAATGCCCTGCGCCTCGTGAGCGAGGTCACCGACCGCCTCGTGCGTGCCACCGAACGGCCCGACGAGACCTACGCCGTCACCCTCCTCGATTCGGCGGTGATCAACGCCTTCGCCCTGCCGACCGGTCGCCTCTACGTCACACGCGGCCTGCTGGCGCTCGCCACCGACACTTCAGAGATCGCGGCGGTGCTCGCCCACGAGATCGCGCACGTGACGCTTCGCCATGCCAGCGCCCGCAGCGAGCTCGCCCTGCGCTCGCAGCTCGTCAGCAAGGTCGTGGCCGACGTGCTCAACGATCCCGAGACCGGCGCCCAGATCAGGAGCCAGTCGCGCTTCGCCCTCGCCCGGTTCTCCCGCGACCAGGAACTCGAGGCGGATCGCATCGGCGTGCGCACGCTGGCGCGGGCGGGCTACGACCCCTTCGCCGCCGGGCGCTTCCTCACCGCGCTGAGCCGGACCACGGCGATGAAGACCGGCACCGGAGTCGCGGGCGAACCCGACATGCTGGCGACCCATCCGGGCACGGCCGAGCGCATCATCCTCGTCACGCGGTCGGCCCGGCTCATCGGCGCCCCCGGCCTCGGCGTCGACGAGCGCAGCCGCTACCTCGCGGCCGTGGACGGCATCACCTACGGCGACAACCCCGACGACGGCATCGTGCGCGGCCGGCGCTTCCTGCATCCGGGCCTCGGCATCGCCTTCGAGGTGCCGGAAGGCTTCTCGGTGGACAACACCCGCAGCGCCGTGCTCGGCACCACCAACGAGGGCAGCCGGCGCATGCTGTTCGACCAGGTCGAGACCAAGGTCGGGCAGAGCCTGGAAGATGTGCTGAAAGCCACCTGGAACGACGGGATCGAGGCTCTCGAGAACCGGATCGTGGCCGGCCATCCGGCGGTGGTGGCGCTGTCGCGGGGCAAGGACTGGACCTTCCGGCTGGCGGCCATCCGGGTCGGCGAGAGTACCTTCCGCATGATCATGGCGGCCAAGGGCGCCACCGACCCGGAGGCCGCCTTCAGGCGCTGGATCGAGAGCCTGTCCACCGTCAGCGCGGCCGAGACGCAGTCGCTGCGGCCGTTGCACATCCAAGTGGTCGTGGCCGGGGCTGCCGATACGCCCGACAGCCTCTCCCGGCGGATGGCGGTGCAGGACCGCGCCCTCGATCGTTTCCTCGTGCTCAACGGCCTTGAGAAGGGCGCCGGCCTGCGCTCCGGCCAGGGCTATAAGATCGTCGTCGAGTAGGCTCTAGGGCCGGCTGCTGTTTCCCAGGGCCATCAGCATGCCCCATCGCTCTGTTGTTGCATGATGCTCCAAGCCGGAACGGCCCGTGCACGGGGGCGCGGGCCGTTCCGATGGTCGCGGTCCGGAACGGCGCCTAGGCCGGACCGATGTCCGCGAACCGGCGGGTTCCCCCTCCGCGCGGCCGCGTCCGCGCCTTGAAATGCGCTCGGATCGCCTTTGCCGCCTGCTCGACGCTGGGGAAGATGGTGCCGTCGAGAGGATCGAAATCACGGCGTGACGAGAAGAAGCGCACGCCGCCATGATCGGGCACGGCGATTCCGGCAGTGACCTCGCCGACTTCGATCACCCGCGTCGGCGCAGGCTCCCGATGCAGGCGATTGCGGGACCGGGCCGCGAGGTGGTCGACGAAGGGGTCGTGAAGGTGGGGTGCCCCGTTGGGCAGGGCGGGGAGCCGGGATGGGATCTCTGAATGAAACTGTGGCATGGCGACGGTTGCTCATCTGGCCGGACCATGGCCGGCGCGGTCGACAAATCGGGGTTCACGGCGGGACGCTTCCGATCAGCGTCGACAGCAGCCGAAGGGCCATGCCCGATCGCAGGACAGTCTCTGAAAGATGAGGGAAACGGTCACGGCAAGTCATCCTTTCCAAGAAGGACCACGAGGCGTCGGCGCCTCGCGGAGCGTTAGCGTTTGATGACGCGGCGCAAGCGACTCAATTCAAATCACCGCGGTGCCGGACGAGGGTAAAGCGTGTTCAGGCCCGCTCGACACGCAGTAAAGATGCGGTGTCGATGTGCTTCCGTCAACGGATGGAAATTTCATATTCCACGTGAAACGAGGCAGGAAGCGCTGCCGTTACCGGCGGCTCCGGTCGCTTCCTCCGCCGATGACCGAAGTCAGGCCGATCCGGCTCTCGTCATCAGGTTCTTACCATCAAGTTCCTGCCGCCGCAGCGGCCCTGATCGCGTCGAGGCTCAGCCGCTTCGGCGGCGCTGAACCCGCGACGGCGAGATGCTCCGCTCCGGTCGCCAGCAGGAGTGCCAGCGCGTCCTTGAGCGAGGCATCCGCCGCGATCGGCGGCGCGTCGAAGGCTTGCCCGGGTGACGCGCACGCGCCCACCGTGAGGAGAGCGAGCCGGCGCAGGACGCGGTCCTCGCCGAGGAAGCCGGCGACGTCGGGATCGGCCGGCGAGGCGAGAAGGCGGAGCGGTGCATCGGCCTGGACGATCCGGCCCTCACGCATCAGCACGACCTGATCGGCGAGCCGCATGGCCTCGTCGAGGTCATGGGTGACGAGGATCACGGTCTTGCGCAGGGTCCGCAGGATGGCCCCTATCTCGACCTGGAGGCGTCCGCGTGCGACCGGGTCGACGGCGCCGAACGGCTCGTCCATCAGCAGCACCGGCGGATCGGCGGCGAGCGCCCGGGCGACGCCCACCCGCTGACGCTGGCCGCCCGAGAGGGCATCGGGACGGCGGTCGCGGTATCGACCGGGATCGAGGCCCACCAGCGCGAGCATCGCGTCGACGCGCGCCGCGATCCGCGCACGCGGCCAGCCGAGCAGCGCCGGGACGGTGCCGATATTCTGCGCCACCGTCCGATGCGGGAACAGTCCGATGCCCTGGAGGACGTAGCCGATGGACCGACGCAGCGTCACCGGATCGACCTCCGACACGTCGCGGCCGTCGACCCGGACGCGCCCGGCATCGGGCTCGACGAGGCGGTTGACCATGCGCAGGGTCGTCGACTTGCCGCAGCCGGAGGAGCCGATGAGCGCGCAGGTCGTTCCCTCGGGCACAATCAGATCGATGCCGGCGACAGCCGCACGGGCGATGCCGGGATAGTGCTTCGAGACCGCCTCCAGGCGGATCATCGCCGGGGCGCAGCGCGGGCGGCGGGTCTCAGCAGCCCTTGTCTCAGCAGCCCTTGCAGATCGACCCCATGGTGGTGCGCATCTTGGTGTCCCACGCCTTGTCGCGGGCGGCCGAGGCGCGCTGGGCCTTGATCATCTGCTCCTCGGTATTGGCCTTCGTGAAGGGCGCGCCGGCCGTCACGGTCCGCTCGGAGGCACCCGGCGGCTTGGTGGTGCCCGTGGCGGTGGTGCTGCGGGGCGCCGTCTGGGCGAAGACGGCGCCAGTGCCGAGGAGCGTCAGGACAAGGGAAGCGGCGGCGAGGCGCATGAGGGTTCCTCAAACAAGGCAGGGACGAGACGGCGCAGCGGAGACGGCCCGGAAGGGCTTGGACCGCTATCGCCGCGTGGCAGAGAATGTCAGCGCTCTGCGTACGACCCGGCCGCGGTGCTATGACTGCCCCCGACCCGAATCGCTAGCCCGGCGGCGTGGAAACATTATGACTGCCCGATCCGAATGAGCGCGGCAGGCTGACCGAAGCTTGAGATGGGTGCGGGGGCGTCCCGCGAAAAGGGATCGACATGACGCGAAGCGACGCGCTCGGCGCGGCCCTGGCGCGGATCGCGCCGCGATTGCCGCCCTTCGAGACCGGCGCGGTCATCGACCGGGCGCTGACGAGTCCTGGCCTGCGCTCGGCGCGGGTCGAGACCGCGGCCTGGTTGGCGCTCGTTGCCTATGCGCGGCATGTCTGCACCGAGTACGACGATCTGCTGGCCGAGGGCTACGACCGCGACAGTGCCCGCCACTTCGTGCGCGACGACATCAACGCGGCCCTGGCGCTCTGGGGATCGGCGAACCGGGTGACCGATGAGGAAGCCGGCGACGATACGGCTTTCCTCTAGCCGACCGTGTCGACGATGGGGTCGTCGCGCCGAGGGGTTGGGGTGTATGGAATGGAGCCTTGGGGCCAGAACGGTTCCGCCGCACTTCGAGGGACACCAGGTCCATGCAGATCAGCGCACGCAACGTCATCAAGGGGATCGTCGTCTCCGTCGAGACCGGGGCCACCACCGCCCATGTCAAGATCGAGATCGCCCCCGGCCAGGTCGTCACCGCGGCGGTCACCAACGAGGCGGTGGCAAGTCTGAAGCTGGAGGTCGGCAAATCCGCCTATGCGGTGGTCAAGGCCTCCGACGTCATGGTCGCGGTGGACTAGCGATCCGATGCGCCGCCTCACGGTCGCCCCACTCTGCATCCTCCTCATCGCCATGGCCGGAGCCAGGGCACAAGGCCCGGCAGCGCCCGAGCCCGATGCCTGCGCGAGCTTCGACTGGCCGATCCTGCGCGAGCAGGCCTGGTTCTCCGCCCCCGGCCTGCCGCGCCTTGCCTCCGGTGCGACGCTGCCCGCCGAGATGCCGGGCGCCACGCTCGAGCTGTCGACGGAGGCCCAGGCCCGGTTGCCGCTGACGCCCTCGCGTGAGCCGAAACCCGAGACGCGGGGCGGCGTCCTCCATGTGCCCGCGCCGGTGGTGCCGGGCCTGTACCAGATCACGCTCTCGGAGAATGCCTGGATCGACGTGAGCCAGGACGGCACGACCACGAGGCCACCGGTGGCGACGACGCGGCGGCGGGGATGCCCGGGGGTCGTCAAGAGCCTGCGTTTCCAGTTCGGCACGCAGCCCGTGCTCATCGCGGTCAGTGGTGCCGAGGTCGACGCGATCACGATCGCGGTGGCGCCGGCGGAGTGAGCGAACGGCGTCGGGTAGGGCATCCTGAACTCGACGCGCCCTGCCCAGATGGACTAGCGTGGCGCCATGCCGATGACCCGCCGTACGATCCGCACCGCGACCCTCGCGTTCCTCGCATTCGCCACCGCCGCTCAGGCCCAGGACAGGGGGACGCTCGACGCCAAGCCGCTCCCGCCTCTCGCCAATCCGGATGATCCCTCGACCCCGGCAAAAGCCCTGTTCGGGCGTGCGACCGGGCCGGCCGCCGGGCCGGACGCGGCCTACGGGTCCTATGCCAGAGGTTGTTTTTCCGGAGGCGAAGCCCTGGCGGTGGATGGGCCGAACTGGCAGGTGATGCGGCTGTCGCGCAACCGGATGTGGGGCACGCCCCGTCTCGTGAATTTCATGGAGCGGCTCGCCGCGAAGGTTCCCCGTGCCGGGTGGCCCGGCCTGCTCGTGGGGGACATGTCACAGCCGCGCGGCGGCCCGATGCTGACCGGCCATGCCTCGCATCAGCTCGGCCTCGACGCGGATGTGTGGCTGACGCCGATGCCCGATCGCCGCCTGAGCCGGAGCGAGCGCGAGGAGATGTCGGCCACCAACGTGGTCCGGGCCGATCGCCTCGACATCGACCCCGACGTCTGGACGCCCGAGCACCTGAAGCTGATCCGGCTCACCGCGCAGCAGCCCGAGGTGGCCCGCCTGTTCGTCAATCCCGCGATCAAGAAGGCGCTCTGCCGCGAAGCCGGCGGCGACCGCGGCTGGCTTTCCAAGGTGCGCCCGATGTACGGGCACAATTATCACTATCACATCCGCCTCGCCTGCCCGTCGGGCGCCGGCGAGTGCGAGGACCAGGCCTCGCCACCCGGAGGCGACGGCTGCGGCGACGAGCTCGCCTACTGGTTCAGCGACGCGGTACTGAACCCGCGCAAATCCACCAAGCCGACGAAGCCGAAGCCGCCGATGACGATGGCGTCCCTCCCGGCGGCCTGCCGAACGGTGCTGAAGGCGCGCTGACGCGACCGGATGCGGTCCGGCCCGCAAGCCGAGGGCGATTCAGAACGATGAGACGCGGCTGCGCCGGCTGCCGATCGCCTTGTAGGCGGCGGCCTCCTCCGGTGTCCTCTCCGTCGTCTGCTGGGCCTTGACCGGATCCGGCAGCTTGCCGACACGCTCGATGCGCACGCCGGCATAGTTGCCTCGACGCCATGCCAGTTTGACGAGACACACGAAATTGCGGCCGATGACCTTGAGCATGAAGGTGTCGGGCAGATCGTAGGACTGCGGAACTCCGATTCGGGCGCCCGATTTCGAGATGTCCTTGATGTTGCAGGACAGCTCCGTCCCATCGAGCAGCCGGATCAGCGCGATCCAGTTCGTTTCGCTACGGGGTTCGCGCCGCTCCACGAAGTCGCCGCTCGACGGCGAACGGGCCTGGACGTCGCGCTCGAGAAGCGCTCGGCTGTCGCTGTCCTCGACGACGGTGTGCTGATCCGATGCCACGCAAACCTCTAGGCGATCCTCGCAACTTCCCGGCATGTTGCAAGGAAGTCCTTAAGAATCGCGTATGCACTCGCGGCCCCGGCGGGATGCGAATGCAGCGACTATTTGTCGTGATGCCCGGCGGCGATGCGGTCCGTGAGCGCCATCAGGATGCCGGAGACCACGAAGACCATATGGATACCAACGAGCCACGCCAGTTCGCGGTCGGACGTGTTCTTGAGATCCATGAAAGACTTCAGCAGCTGAATCGCCGAGATCGCCACGATCGACGACAGGAGTTTCAGTTTCAGGCCGGTGAAGTCGATGGTTCCCATCCATTCGGGCCAGTCCTTGTGGTCCGAATGGTCGATCTTCGAGACGAAGTTCTCGTAGCCGGAGAACATCACGATGATGAGAAGCGAGGCCGTGAATGAGAGGTCGACCAGTGTCAGCACACCGAGGATGATCTGGGCCTCGTTGACCTCGGGGGCATGCAGGACGAAGTGGATCAGCTCCTGGATCAGCTTGTAGAGCAGGACCATGATGCCGATGGCCAGCGCCCCGTAGAAGGGAGCCAGCAGCCATCGACTCGCGAACAAAGCCCGCTCGAACATCCGCTCCATCGTTCCGACCCGTCCGCTGCCCGACCTGCCGCGCATGTGGCATGTGCCACCAACCGCAGCAAGGTTAAGCTTGGACCGGCGACCCGGGACGACGACCCGGCTCCGGGCCGAGATCCGCGGCAGAACGGAGGCCTCGGTATCGAGGCCGGGACGCGTCAGGCGGCGACGCCGGTGCCGATGGGGCAGGTCACGCCGGTCCCACCGACGCCGCAATAGCCGGACGGGTTCTTGGCGAGATATTGCTGATGGTAGCCTTCGGCGAAATAGAAGGCGTCGAGCGGCTTGATCTCGGTGGAGATCGCCGGGAACCCGCGGACGGCGAGCGCCTCGCCATAAGCCTCGCGCATGGCCTGCGCCGTGGCGGCTTGAGCCTCGTCCAGCGTGTAGATGCCGGAGCGGTACTGCGTGCCGACGTCGTTGCCCTGGCGCATTCCCTGGGTCGGGTCGTGATTCTCGAAGAACGTCTTGAGCACCGAGGCGAGAGGAAGGACGCCCGGATCGAACACCACGAGGACGACCTCGTTGTGTCCGGTCAGACCGGAGCAGACCTCCTCGTAGGTCGGGTTCGGCGTATGGCCGCCGGCATAGCCCACCGCCGTGACGAAGACGCCCTCGGGGAGCTGCCAGAACTTGCGCTCGGTCCCCCAGAAGCAGCCCAGCCCCAGCACGATCCGCTCGGACCCGTCCGGATAAGGTCCTTTCAGGGGATTGCCGTTGACGAAATGCGTCTCGGCGGTCGGGAGCGGATCGGGCCGCCCTGGCAGCGCATCGGCAGCACTCGGCATCACCGGCCGCTTGCGGAACATCTGGAGCATCGCGGGTCTCCTCGTCGGAACCTTGTCGGGTGTCACACCGATATGGGGCGCCGACGTTCGGTTTCGTAGGGAGGGGCGGCGTTCAGACCGGGCCGGGATACAGGGCCGGCTGCCGCCGCGGCTGACCGAGCCATACCAGGACCATGCCGAGGACGAGGCCGATCAGGGCAGCGGGCGCGACGCCGAGCGGCAACAGGATCGCCTGCCACAGCCACGGCGCGACGCTCTCGACGGCCGTCTTCAGCGAGGCGAGGGGTTGGGCGAGGCTGGTGAGCGGCAGGTCGCCGAGCGCCGTGAGGCGCAGGCGATTGTTGGCGACCGAGCGGGCGCCGTCATAGACGAGGCAGACGAAGCCGGCCGCCATGATGATGATGCCGAGGGCACGGAGGAAGAAGCGGAACATCGCGGTTGCGGACCTTGCCTGTTCGACGGTGAAAGCAGCCGCCGCGGATCTTGCGCGGCGGCCGGCATGTGGGCTGCGAGTCGCCTCCGGGCGCCCGGACTGGTGCATTGAACGGACGATCCGCCCGGTTGCGAGCAGCGCGCAAGCCATGCCACAGGGGCGGCATGCAGGACAGTGGACCAAGAACCGCCCCGAACGGCGCGGCAGCACCGGCGGACGATCCGCATCTCGGCCTCGTCATCTTCGACTGCGACGGCGTGCTCATCGACAGCGAGCCGATCAGTCTCGCCCGGCTCACCGCTGGCCTCAATCGCATCGGCGTCGATATCGACGTCGAGACGGTGCGGGTTCGATTCGCCGGAACGGCGATGACCTCCATCATGGCCGCCATCGAGCGGGATACCGGCATAATCGCGCCGGAGGGCTTCGTCGAGGCCGTGAAGGCCGACACCCTGAGGGCCTTCGACATGGAGCTGAAGGCGATGCCTGGAATCGCAGCGGCGGTCCAAGGCCTCTTGCATCGCACCTGCGTGGCGTCGAGCAGCGATCCGACCCGCCTTCGCCATTCGCTCGGTCTGACCGGTCTCCTGCCGCTGTTCGAGGGCAGGATCTTCTCCTCCACCATGGTGGCGAACGGGAAGCCGGCGCCGGACCTGTTCCTGCACGCCGCGTCGATGATGGAGGTGAAACCCGGCGCCTGCCTGGTGATCGAGGACAGCGTGCCGGGGGTGGTCGCCGCACGGGCCGCGGGAATGCGGGTCGCCGGCTTCACCGGCGGCGGCCACTGGCACCACGATCGCGGCGGCGCCGACCTCGTTGCAGCCGGCGCCGCGCCTGTCTTCAGCGATCACCGCGATCTGGCGATGATCGTCGGGACGCTCCAAGGGCTCAGCAGGGCATCAGCCGCTTGATCTGGTCGAGGATGTCCTCGCCGGTGCAGGGGCGGGAGATGAAGCGGGCGCCGTCCGGCATCCGCGCCGGGTCGGGCGCGGCCCGGCCCGACACGATGACGATCGGCAGTTGCGGCCGCGCCTCGGAGACCGCGTTGGCGAGGTCGAAGCCGTTGACTTTCCCCGACAATTCCACGTCGGTGATGAGGCCGCAGATGTCGGGGCGGGCCTGCAGGATGCCCATCGCCCGTTCGGCCGAGGCGCATTGCACCGTCTCGTAGCCGCCATCCTCAAGGACGTCGGCCAGGTCCATGATCGTCAGGGCCTCGTCTTCCACCAGCAGGATCACCGGGCGCTCGTCGGCCGGGCTCGTCGTCTGTTCCACCACGATGTCCGTCCTCTCGCAGGGTTTGAGCGCGGTCGCGTGCGGGGACGCACCGCGCGACATATCCACAGACCCAACGAGATAGGACGATCCGGGTTGCAGCCGTCAAGCTCCGGCGGTTTCCCGCACCACCGCGGCGACGCTGGCGAGGAGGTGGTCGAGGTCGCTCCCGTCGATCGTCAGGGCGGGCGTCAGGTAGACGATGTCTCCGAACGGCCGGACCCAGACATCGTGAGCGAGGAGCCGGCGCTTGAGGCCGGCGAGATCGGGAATCCGTGCGAATTGCACCGCGCCGATCGCGCCGAGCACCCGCACGTCGGCGATGCCCTCGAGATCGCGCAGGGGGCTCAGGCCCTCGGATAGCCCCGCCGCAATGGCCAGGGCCTGATCGAGGCGCGGCTCGGCGGCGAACAGGTCGATGCTGGCATTGGCGGCGGCGCATGCGAGGGGATTGGCCATGAAGGTCGGGCCGTGCATCAGGGCCGCGCCGGGGTCGTCGGATAGGAAGGCGTCGAACACCTCGGCCGTCGCGATGGTGGCGGCGAGCGCCATGGTGCCCCCGGTGAGGGCCTTCGACAGGCACAGGATGTCGGGCACGATGCCGGCCTGCTCGCAGGCGAACAGGGTGCCGGTGCGGCCGAACCCCGTGAAGATCTCATCGGCGATGAGCGGCAGCCCGTGCCGGCGGGCGAGCATGGCCACGGTCGCCAGCACCTCGGGGGGATGCATCCGCATGCCTCCCGCCCCCTGGACCAGGGGTTCGACGATGACGGCCGCCAGGCTTTCGCGATGCTCCGCGAGGGCGGCGTCGAGGGCGGCGGCCTCGGCGCCCGTGCGCGGCAAGTCACAGAAGATCTGGTTCGGCAGGAAGGCACTGAGCGCGCGGTGCATGCCCTCGTCGGGGTCGCAGACCGACATCGCCCCCATGGTGTCGCCGTGATAGCCGCCGCGGAAGGCGAGGAACCGGGTCCGCCCGGCGACCCCGCGATTGCGCCATAGCTG
>NZ_CAXUJR010000067.1:0-7899 GCF_964251405.1 uncultured Methylobacterium sp. | reverse complement strand
CGCGGAAGGCGAGGAACCGGGTCCGCCCGGCGACCCCGCGATTGCGCCATAGCTGCGCGGCCATCTTCAGCGCCACCTCGACGGCGACGGAGCCGGAATCGGTGAAGAAGACGTGGTCGAGGTCGCCCGGCAGCAGGGCGGCGAGGCGGGCGGCCAATTGTTCGGCCGGCGCATGGGTCAGCCCGCCGAACATCACGTGCGGCATCGCCTCCAGCTGCGCGGCCACGGCGGCGCGGATGTGCGGGTGGTTGTAGCCGTGGACCGCCGTCCACCACGACGCGATGCCGTCCACGAGCTCGCGCCCGTCGGCCAGCACGATGCGCGAGCCGTGGGTTCGCACCACCTCCAACGGCGGGTCGGCCGTCCGCATCTGGGTGTAGGGCCGCCAGAGATGGGTTTTGCGGGATCCGTTCATGAGACGGGAGTGCTGGCCAGGCGGTGCGTCGGTCAAGGGTCGCCTTGACAACCCTCCGCCGCCCGCCTCTCACCACGGCATGTCGAGCCTCGAAACCTTCGCGCGCGCCGAACTCGCCCGCCTCGACGAGACCGCCCTGCGCCGGCATCTCGTGGCGACGGCGCGCGCAGACGGCGCCATGGCCGAACGGAAGGGGCGCCGGCTCGTCTCGTTCTCCTGCAACGACTATCTGGGCCTCTCCAACGACCCGCGGGTGATCGCGGCGGCGCAGGCGGCGACCGCGCGCTACGGCGCCGGTTCCGGCGCCTCGCGCCTCGTCACCGGCAACCATCCGGTGCTCGCCGCCCTCGAAGCACGGCTCGCGGCGCATAAGGGAACGCAAGCCGCGCTCGTCTTCGGGAGCGGATACCTCGCCAATCTCGGAATCGTGCCGGCGCTCGCCGGGCCGCGCGACCTCATCCTGATCGACGCGCTCGGGCATTCCTGCCTGTTCGCCGGGGCCAGGGTCTCGGGCGCCGAGGTGGTGCGGTTCCGCCACAACGATATCGACGATCTCGCCGCGCAGCTCGGCGCGAGGCAAGCCGGGCACAGGCGCGCCCTTATCCTGACCGAGCGGGTGTTCAGCATGGACGGCGACCGGGCGCCGCTCGACGCCATCCTGGCCCTCGCCGATGCGCACGACGCCTGGACGCTGGTGGACGACGCCCACGGGCTCGGCGTGGTCGAGCCGGGCATCCGGGCGCCCTTGGAGATGGGCACCCTGTCGAAGACGCTGGGCTCGTATGGAGGCTATCTCTGCGCCTCTCGCGCCGTCGTCGACCTGATGACGAGCCGGGCGCGCAGCTTCGTCTACACCACCGGCCTGCCCCCTTCCTCCGCCGCCGCAGCGCTGGCGGCCCTCGAGATCGTCGAGGCCGAGCCGGAACGTTCCGCCCGGCCCCTGATGCTCGCCCGGCACTTCACGGGCCGGCTCGGGCTGCCGCAGGCGCAGAGCCCGATCGTGCCGATCCATGTGGGCGAGGCCGGTGCCGCCCTGGCGCTGTCGGGGGCCTTGGAGGAGCGGGGCTTCCTCGCGGTGGCGATCCGCCCGCCGACGGTGCCGGCCGGCACCGCGCGGCTGCGGGTCGCCTTCTCGGCGGCGCATACGGAGGCGCAGGTGGATGCACTGGCGGCGGCATTGGTTGAACTGCAATCCAGCTTACGCCCTTCTCCTCCCCCTTGCGGGGAGGAGCCGGAGGTGGGGGTGGCTGGGTGACCCGCTGCGGAGACCAGCGGAACCACCCCCACCCCTGGCCCCTCCCCGCAAGGGGGAGGGGAAAACCCATCCCTCACGCCGCAACCGTCGCCTGCCCCTCGGCCCGCTCGCGCGCCAGCTTCGTCACGCCGACCTGGTCGACCTTGCCGGTGCCGAGCATCGGGATGCGCTCCAGCACCACCACCTCGGCGGGCACCGCGATCTCGGTGGCGCCCTTCCCCTTGGCGAAGCTCTGGTAGGCGGCCCGCGACGCGTCCTTGGCCTCGGTGAACAGGATCAGCCGTTCGCCCTTGCGTGCGTCGGGCACCGCGGCGACCGCGCTCGGCGCCCCGGGCCACAGCTCGGAGGCCAGCGCCTCGATGCCGGCGAGCGACACCATCTCGCCGGCGATCTTGGCGAAGCGCTTCGCCCGGCCCTTGATGGTGACGAAGCCGCCGGCATCGATCGTGACGATGTCGCCGGTATCGTGCCAGCCATTCTCCGGTGGCTCCAGGACGCCGGGCTTCTCGGCACGCAGGTAGCCGAGCATGACGTTGGGGCCGCGCACGAACAGGCGCCCGCCCTCATCGATGCCCGGCACCCTGTCGAGACGCGAATCCATCCCCGGCATGATCCGGCCGACGCTGCCGAACTTGTTGAACATCGGCGTGTTGAGCGCCAGCACCGGCCCCGTCTCGGTGACGCCGTAGCCTTCGAGGATCCGCAGGCCGAATTTCTCGGCGTAGGTCCGGCGCGTGGCCTCCTTCACCGGCTCGGCACCGGCCAGGATGTAGCGCAGGGAGCGCAGGTCGTAGGCATGTGCCGCCCTGGCATATCCGGTCAGGAACGTGTCGGTGCCGAACAGGATCGTCGCGTTCGAGCCGTAGATGAGCTCGGGCACGATCCGGTAATGCAGCGGCGAGGGGTAGAGGTAGACCGGCACGCCCGAGACCAGCGGCAGCACCAGCCCCACCGTCAGCCCGAAGGCGTGGAAGACGGGGAGCACGTTGAAGACCCTGTCGGTGCGGCCGAAATCGATCCGAGCGGCGGCCTGGGCGGTATTGGCGAGCATGTTGCGGTTGGCGAGCACCACGCCCTTGGGTGTCCCTTCCGACCCCGATGTGAACAGGATCGCGGCGGGGTCGTCGCCGTGTCGCGCCACCAGCGGCCTTCGCTTGGCGAGCAGGCCGCGGACCTTGTCGCCGAGCGAGATCGTGGCGCGCACGTCCTCGAGATAGACGAGCGTCACCTGGCCCTGGATCGCCTCGATCAGGGACCCGAGCCGGGCCTTCTCGATGAAGCCGCGCGAGGTCAGGATGGTGGTGACCTCGGCCGCCCGGCACGCCGAGAGGATGTTGGCCGGCCCGGCCGAGAAGTTGATCATCGCCGGCACCCGCCCCGCCGAGGCCAGGGCGAAGAACGTCACCGCCGCGCCGTTGGCGTTGGGCAGCATCAGGCCGACCGGGCGGCCCTCCGGTGCCAGCGGCATCAGCTTGCGGCCGAGCACCGTGGCGCCCATCACGAGGCGCGAATAGGAGAGCTTGCCGGTGATCGGGTCCTCCACCGCGGTACGGCGCCAGCCGTAATCCTCGCCCGCCGCGATCAGCGCCTCCATCAGGCCGCGGTCGATCGGCGTCGTGTTGAACACGAGGTCGGACATGATGCCGTAGAGGGCGGCACCCGCCGCCTGCCGGCGGTTCTTGCCCTTGAGGGCAGGATCGACCGCGAGTGTCACCGGCGGCATCACCGTGACGACGATCTTGGGCCACCACCGCCCCCGCACCTGGGCGCGGGACAGGCGTGAAAAGATCGTCTTCTCCGGCCCTTCGATGCGGACCGGCACGACCATGGCGCCGGACTTGTCGGCGATGAGGCCGGCGCCGTCATAGACCTTCATCAGGCTGCCCGTGACCGTGAGCCGGCCCTCGGGGAAGATGATCAGCGTCTCGCCGGATTTGACCGCGTTGATGAGGGTGCGGGTCGCCATCGGCTTGGTCGGGTCGAGCGGCATCGCCCGCGTCAGCTTCAGGAAGGGCTTCACCCACCAGCGTTGCGCGATGCCGTGGTCGATGGCGAAGACCGGCTCCTGGTCCAGCAGCGACAGCGCCAGGGGCGCATCGAGGAAGGAGACGTGGTTGAGCGCGATGATCGCGTTCGGCCCGGCCAGCTCGACGTTCTCGAGGCCGCGCACCTCGAGCCGATAGAAGGCCCGGAACAGGATCGAGAGAAAGTCGCGGAATGCGCTCGTCGGCATCACCTTCAGGATGACGGCGCCGGCCACGAGGTTGAGGACGGAGATCAGCCCGAACAGGGCAGCCATCGACCAGCCGGCGCCCTGCAGCGCGGCGAGTGCCAGCGTGCCCCCGACCATGAAGGCGGCGGTGAGGACGTTGACGGCGCCGATGACGCGGGCGCGCTTGTCCTTGTCGGTCCAGGCCTGCACGGCGGCGAAGGAGGGCACGATGTAGAGCCCGCCGGCGACGGCGATGCCGACGAGGTCGATAGTGACGCGCAGGCCCGTGCCGGTGGCGAGGAAGGCGCCGGCGCCCATGAGTTCCCCACTGCCCGGGGGGAGGTGCGACAGGGTCCAGGCGAGGTCGAGGCCGAACAGGCCCATCAGCACGGCGCCGACGGGCGTCGGCAACAGCACGATGCGCCCGCTGGCGAGCCACGAGGCGAGTCCGGAACCCAGCGCGATGCCCACCGAGAACATGGCGAGCAGCAGGGTGACGACGGTCTCGGAGCCGTGCAGGCTGTCCCGGACCATCACCGGCAGCAGCGAGAGCACCACCGCACCCACCAGCCAGAACCAGCTCACGATCAGCGAGCCGCGCCACAGCCGCGTGTCGGACCACAGATCGCGCAGGAGATCGCGGGTGGAGCGGGCAATGTTGGGGTCGACATACAGGTCCGGTGCCCCCTCGCCGGTGCGCGGGATGCCCCTGGCGCAGAGCCAGCACAGGACCGCGAAGGCCATGATCATCGCGCCGAAGGCAGAGGCGTCGCCGCCCATGGCGGTGGCCAGGCCCGCCACGATGGTGCCCAGCAGGATCGCCAGGAAGGTCGCGCCCTCGATGAGCGCGTTGCCGGCGGGCAGTTCGGCCCGCTTCAGGTGGTCGGGCAGGATGCCGTACTTGATCGGCCCGAACAGGGCCGCGATCGCCCCGAACAGACCCAGCGCCACGAACAGCACCGGGATCGAGTGGAGGTAGAAGCCGAGCACGGCCGCACCCGCCGCGAAGATCTCCGCGAACTTCAACCGCTTGGCCACCACGGCCTTGTCGTACCGGTCAGCGAGCTGGCCGCCGAGGCCCGACAGGATGAAGAACGGGCCGATGAAGACCGCGCTCGCGAGCGTCACCAGCATTCCGGACGTGGCGCCGTCGCCGCCCTGGGAGACCTTGAACAGGATCAGGAAGGCGAGCGCGTTCTTCAGGAAGTTGTCGTTGAAGGCGGAGAAGAATTGGCACCAGAAAAGGGGCGCGAAACGGCGCGCGGTCATCAGCGAGCGGAACATGGCGATCTCCTCGGCCGGGCAGCATGACTGACCGGCCCATAACGAAGCGTCAAATCCGCGACCCTCGACGTCCTGAAGCCCGGAAAGTCTCGACACGGTTTTAAACGACGTACAAATTCTGGCGCTTCTTTACACGATGTGCAATCTTGATCTTCGTGTTGGGAGTTCCCAATCGGCAGACCCGTGCGGATCCGCACGAGATCGATGGCAAGGATGAACGGTTGGCCAGAGCCGGGGCAACGACGGGCGCCAAAGGTCCCAAGCGAGGGACCGGCCCGCGCGGCGAGCACAGCCGCGAGGAATTCGCCGCCCTGGTGACGAAGGCCGCCGAAGGGCTGGTGCGGGCAGAGGGCCTCCGCGGCCTCGGGATGCGTCGGCTGGCCAGCACGATCGGCTACGCCCCGAACTCGATCTACAACGCGGTCGGAGACCTCGACGCGGTGGCGATGAGGGTGAACGCCCGCACCCTCGCGCGCCTGCACGCCGCCCTCGGCGCCGCGGTGAAGGCGGAGCGGACCGCCCGCGACAACGCCCTGTCCCTGGCGGATGCCTACCTCGCCTTCGTGGCCGCCGATCCGCGGGTCTGGAGCCTCGTCTTCGAGCACCATGTCGCCCCGGATTCGGAGTTTCCGGACTGGTACGCGGCGGCCCTGGCCCAGGCCACCGACCTCGTCGACAGCGTGCTGGCGCCCTTGATCCCGGAGCCGGTGGAGCGCCGCCAAGCGGTGGCGGCGCTTTGGGCCGGCCTGCACGGCCTCGCCTCGCTCTCGACCTCGAACAAGCTCGCCGTGCTGACGCCGGAGCCGCCGCGCGACCTGGCACGGCTGTTGGTTGGACGCTTCCTCGGGCAGGCATAGGACAGCCGAGCGATCTCAGAGGCTTCGACCATGGCAAAGCAGTTCCCGGAACTCGACCACCGACTGACCGACTTCATCGGCGGTCAGCGCGTCTTCTTCACGGCCTCGGCCGCCGCGGGCACGCGGATCAACCTCTCGCCGCGCGGGACCGACACGTTCCGCGTGCTCGGCACGACGGAGGTGGCGTATCTCGACCGAACCGGGAGCGGGAACGAGACCGCCGCCCACATGCTGGCGGACGGGCGGCTGACCGTGATGTTCTGCGCCTTCGACGGCCCGCCGATGATCCTGCGACTGTACGGGCGGGGCGAGGTCCTGCGCCGGGGTGGCGAGGCCTATGGCGCCGTCCTCGCCACGGCATTCGGCGGACACGAACCGCCCGGCGCCCGCCAGATCGTGCGTCTCGCCATCGATCTCGTCCAGACGTCCTGCGGCTACGGCGTCCCGTTCTTCGATTATCGCGAGGATCGCCCGACCCTCGACCGGTGGGCCGCGTCGAAGGGCGAGGCGGAGCTCGATGCCTACCGGCGCAAGAAGAACGCGACCAGCCTCGACGGACTGCCCACGGGACTGTTTCCCGAGGAGGGCGAAATGCTTGTCTGAACAACCGGATTGGATCGGCAGGGCGACAGGTACGATATTACCGGCAACTGCGCAGCATATCCCCGGATAACCGCCCTGGAAGCGAGGGATCGCGTCAGCGTCAGGGCCGGCTTACCTAAAGGCTCGTCTCCTGAACCCGTTTGTAGGTCTGTCCCAGCACGCGATAGCCCTCGGCGATGCCGCGCATCAGCGTGCGCTTGTCGGCGTCGAGCGGCGCCAGGACGCGGGCGGGGCGGCCGCCCCAGAGGTAGCCGCCTTCGAGCAACTGTCCCGGATCGGTGGTGGCGCCGCCGGCCAGGAGCACGTCGTCCGCCACTACGGTGCCGGGAGCGACCACGCAGCCGATCCCGATCAGCGAGCGTGCGCCGATGCGGCAATCGGAGAGCCGCACGTTGTGTGCGATGGAAGTGTCGCGGCCGATGACGATCCCCTCCGCACGGCTGCGCAGGACGCTGTTGTCCTGGATGTTGGAATCGGCCCCGACCACGATCGGCCCGACTTCGGCATCGAGGAGGCAGGAGAAGAGTACGCTCGACCCGGTGCCGAGGGCGATGCGGCCGCGCAGGCGTGCGGTACGGGCGACGAAGACGCTGTCGTCGAGTTCGGGCTCGTCGGCCTCAGGCGGCCGGGGCGTGTCGCCGGAGGCCTCGCGAAGACGCTCGGCGCGCTCGGCGATCTCGGGCGCCGTGATCGGGCGCAGAGGCTTGGCCGGGCTGCCGCCACAGGCGAAGCCGGCCGGCAGGCGCGCGCGCGGGAACACCGTGGAGCCTGCCTCGATCAGCACGCCGTCCTCCACCACGGCGCCGTCGAGGACGATGACGTCGTCCTCGATCACCACGTCGGAACCCACGGTGCAGGCATGCACCACCGCGTTGCGGCCCACCGTGACGCGGTCGCCGACGACGGTCGCCAGGGTCAGCGTGGCGATGTGGACCGTGGAGCGATGGCCGAGCCAGAAGCGGTCGCCGATCGTGACGGTCTGCCCGTCCGAGCGGATCACGCTGTCGTCGCCGAGCCAAGCTTGCGCGCCGATGGTCGCCGTGCCGATCACGGTACTGGCGCGGCCGCACCAGACCGGCCGCGCGGCGAAGACCGGCAGGACGTCCTCGTGGGGCAGGATCAGGTCTGGGCTCACGTGAGCATTCCCTTCGAGAGCCGTTCGGGCGAAGGCGGGTCGAGAACCGGTCGCAGGGACCATCCGCAAGAATCTGCCGCAAGATCTGCCGCAAGAACCGGTAGCCTGGGCCGGCGGCGAGGGTCATATGGACTTCCG
>NZ_CAXUJR010000066.1:6376-20457 GCF_964251405.1 uncultured Methylobacterium sp. | reverse complement strand
CCGTCGTGGCGGGCGATCAGCACGTAGTCGCCCTCCGCCAGCGTCACCGCCGGGAAGGCGCCAATCGCCTCGCGGATGGTGTCGCCGCCCGGCGTCAGGACGCTGAAGGCGGTGCCGGCGAAGGCCTCGGCGCCGTGTGCCGCCACGAGCTTGAGCGTCACCGTGGCGGCGCGGTGGTTGAGGGTGGCGTCGGTGACCTTGCCGATATCGACCTTGAGGTCGGCCCGCTGGATCGCGTTCGATTCCCCGTAGGTCGAGACCACGTGGTAGGTGCCCTCGGGCAGGCGGATCAGCTCGCCGGCCTTGACGCCGCTGCGCACCAGCCGGCCCTCGGAATTGGTGCCGATGGGTACGAAGATCGAGAAGGCGAGCTCGGCCGGCGCGATCTTCATGTCGCCGATGGCGCCCGAGAGCTTCAGCGCCCCGGCATTGATCCGGATCTGCTCGGCCACGATCCCGCCCGCCACGGTGATGCGTTTGGAGGCGCTGGCAAAGCCGTAGGTCACCGTGGCGACGTAAGCGCCCGGCGCCAGGGTGAAGCTCGGATCGGCGGCGTTGGAGCGGGCGACGATCGCGGGCCGGCCGGCCTCCGTCCGGTCATCGTAGATGCGCCAGGCGAGGCCCGTGCGCAGGGCCCGGTCGCTGCCGGCGAGCATCGCGGTGAGGCTGAGCGTCGCCTCGCCCTCGATCGCGGGCGGTGGCAGCTGCGGACCGGTGACGGAGGGGGAGGGCAGGCCGCCGCCGCGGGTCGGAACTGCATTTAGCTGCGACTGAGCCTCCGCCGCGCCGGGGTGGAGCGCGACGAGGACGGCGGTAAGGACGAGAGCCGGGCAGGTCCGGCCACGCATCTGCCCCATCGCACCCATCCTCGCTGTCCGCGCCGCCCCGGCCATGCGCCGCCTTGCCGTGCGACCGTGGCGGCTCCATGACGAGGGCACACCCGATCCCATATCCCGCGCACCATCGCCACGAAAGGACGAGATGACCGAGACCCTCGATCTCCTGCGGACCCGCCGCTCCGTGGCGCCGATGAACCTCTCCGAACCCGGCCCGAGCCCGGCCGACCTCGACGCCCTCCTCGCCATCGCGTCCCGCGTGCCCGACCACGGCAAGCTTAGCCCCTGGCGTTTCGTCGTGATCGAGGGCGAGGCCCGCGACCGGATCGGCGCGGTCATCGCGCAGGCCTATGCCGACGACCATCCGCATGCCGATGCCGGCCGCCTCGATCTGGAGCGCCGCCGCCTCGCCCATGCGCCTTGCGTGGTGGCGGTGGTCTCGCGGGCGGGGCCACATATCAAGATCCCCGAATGGGAGCAGGTGCTCTCGGCGGGCGCGGCGACCATGAACCTCGTCGTCGCCGCCAACGCCGCGGGGTTCGCGACCGCATGGCTCACGGAATGGTTCGCCTACGACCGCCGCGTCCTCGACGCGCTCGGCCTCGAACCGCGCGAACGGATGGCCGGTTTCGTCCATATCGGGCGCCCGAAGGAGGTCCCGAGCGACCGGCCCCGGCCCGACCTCGCCGCCATCGTCACGCGGATCTGAGCCGATGCATTACGACGCGACCGACAAGTCCCTGCCGCACAATCCGCTCAAAGCCCTGGTGGCGCCGCGTCCGATCGGCTGGATCAGCGCGATGAGCAAGGCCGGCGCGGTGAACCTCGCCCCCTATTCGTACTTCAACGCGGTGGCGAGCGACCCCGACATGGTGATGTTCTCCTCCTCCGGCCGCAAGGACGCGATGACCTTCGCGGAGGAGGGCGGCGAGTTCGTCTGCAGCGTCGCGACCTACGACCTGCGCGACGCCATGAACGCGACCTCTGCGCCGCTCGAGCGCGGGACCAGCGAGTTCCCGTTCGCGGGCCTGACGCCGGCCCCATCGCGACGGGTTAGGCCGCCGCGGGTGGCGGAATCGCCTGCCGCCATCGAGTGCCGATGGGTGCAGACGGTGCCTCTCGTGCCGATCGAGGGCGGGGAGGCCAACCACTTCCTGGTGATCGGCCAGGTGGTGTCGGTCTATATCGACGATCGGTTCATCAAGGACGGCCGGGTCGATACCGGCGCCATGCGGCCGATCCAGCGCGGCGGCTACTTCGACTATTTCGCGGTCGGGCCGGAGAACCGGTTCGAGCTGAAGCGGCCGCCGGGGGCGGGGGGCTGAGGAGAACGGCTCGGGTCTCATAACCAGGTGGGGTTTCTCCGGCACTCTCCCCTTCCCCTTGTGGGGAGGGGCCAGGGGTGGGGGTGGCTGGGTGACCCTGTGGCGAGACAAGCGGAACCACCCCCTACCCCTCCCCGCAAGGGGGAAGGGAGGCGCTCCGGCTTGACCGCGGGGACCGTGCATCGAACGCCCCCATCGCAAACTGTGCGTGGTTCGCGCCGACCTTCGCCCGAAACCCGTCGCGCCGAGCCTCCTCGACCTCGCGCAGGAACGCAGCCTCGACCGCGCAGGCCGTATCGACCGCCGCGACACCGGCCGCCGCCGCCGCCAGCAACACCTGAGCGCGGACGAGCGCCAACGGCGGGATCAAAGCGCCCTCGCGATCCCGGCTCCCCGCCGCACCGATATCCCGCGCGAGCGTATCGGCGTCCCAGGCGATCCCGCAGAGACGCTGGCTCGCTGCGACCAGCGTCGGCAGGGCGAGCACGGCGCCGGCCGTCTCGACCAGGGCGAGGATGCGCGTCGATCCGTCGGCGAGACCGGTCTCCGCCTCGTGGACCGCGAGCCGGACGCCGAGGCGGGCGACGTCGCGCCCGCCCGCCTGGACCGGGATAGCCAGGCCGGCGGCGCGAAGGGCCATCGCGGCGTCGAGGTCGTCATCCGTCGAGATCCGGACATAGACCTGCGCGCCGTCGGGGGCCGAGAGGGGAGGCTCGCCGGGCCGGACGATCAGGATCGCGTGCATCGGCATCCGCCCGGTTTGTGATGGCCAAGCCTGCGATAGGATGAACGAACCGCGCACGCCTTCAACCTTCCTTTACCATACGCAACACAAAATCGCGCGATCGAGGGGCGGCCCGCCCGCGCCTCGCGCGCCCCGCCCGAGTCCGGCGTCGCGCCCTCGTTCGGACGGCGCATGTACCTGTTCTCCACGCCCCCCGCGACCACCAGGGAGACCGGCGCCAGCCGGGACCCGGTTACGCGGAGCACGTCGGGCGCGGCCGGGATCGTCGACGCCATCCGGGAAGGCGCGCAGAACTCCGGCGCCGGGTTCGACTATCTCCTGGCGACGGCCAGGCGCGAATCCGGCCTCGATCCGGCCGCGAAGGCCGGCACCTCCTCGGCCACCGGCCTGTTCCAGTTCATCGAGCAGACCTGGCTCGGCACGATGAAGACCGCGGGGCCGAAGCTCGGCCTCTCCACCTATGCGGACGCGATCACCGCGAGGTCGGACGGCACCTACGCGGTGGAGGACCCCTCCGCGCGCCAGGCCATCCTGGACCTGCGCCGCGATCCGCGGGTCGCCGCCACCATGGCGGGCGCCCTCACGCAGGCGAACCGCGACGCGCTGTCGGGCGCGCTCGGCCGCGAGCCCACCGGGGGCGACCTCTACGCGGCGCACGTGCTCGGCGCGCGCGGCGCCGCGGCCCTGATCAGCACGGCCCAGGCGAGCCCGGCCCGCGCCGCCGCCCTCGACAAGCCGGAGGCGGCCTCCGCCAACCGCGGCCTGTTCTACGACAAGGCGGGCAAGCCGCGGGGTGCGGCCGAACTCTACGCCCTCCTCAGCACGAGCCAGAACAGCGGCCGTCCCGCCGCCTCCGGCGCCTCCGACATCCCCGTTGCCGCGACCGCCTATGCGGTCCTCGACGACGGCGGCCTGCGCTCGATGTTCCAGACCAACAAGCGGCAAGGCGCGGTCTCGGACGGGGTCGCCCGGCTGTGGCAGGGACGCGCGGCGGGCGAGGCCGCGCCGCGCAGGGCGCCGAGCTATTTCCCGCGCTCCGACAACTCGGTGCCCGAATCCTCCGCCGAAGGCCCGGCGACTCCGGCGCCGCAGGGCACCACCGCGGCACCCGCCACGGTCCCTGTCGCCCTCGTCGGGTCGCCGCTGCCGCCGCGCCGCCCGGCCGAGTTCAACACCGCCGGCCCGCAGGCCGCCTTCGTTCCCTCCCTCTATACGACCCGGAGCGGTCCATGATCATCCGCCAGTTCCTCGCCTGGACCCAGCACGATTCGGCCACGCGCCGAGCCGAGGCGGCGACGCACCTGGCGCGGGCCTTCCTCTACGGCGGCCTCGGCGCCGAGGAGGCCTGGGAAGCCAAGACCGCCCTGATCGGGCTCCTCGACGATCCGGCGCGGCAGGTCCGCATGGCCCTGGCGCAGGCCTGCGCCGCCTGCCCCGCCACGCCGCGGCCGCTCATCGTGGCGCTGGCCTCGGACCACGCCGACATCGCCGCGATCGTGCTCGCCCGCTCGCCCGTGCTGAGCGACGCCGACCTCGTCGACGGGGTCGCGATCGGCTGCGAGACGGTGCGGGCCGCCATCGCCGTCCGCGACGGCCTCGGCTACGCGGTGGCCGGCGCGCTCGCCGAGCTCGGAGAGGTCCCGTCGCTCGTGGCGCTCGCCGCCAATCACGAGGCCGAGGTCACCACCGGCAGCCTCCTGCGCATGGTCGCCCGGCACGGCGATGCCGCTCCCCTTCGCGAGGCGCTGCTCGCCCGCCCCGACCTTCCGGTGGAGGTTCGCCAGGCCGTCACCGCCCGCCTCGCCGAATCCCTTGCGGCCTTCGCGGTCGCCTCGGGCTGGCTCACGCCCGTGCGCAGCGCCCGGGCCAGCCGCGAGGCCCGCGAGCGCGCCACCCTGGCCTTCAGCGTCAAGGCCGAACCGACCGACCTCGCCCGCCTCGTGACGCATCTGCGCCGCCACGGCGAGCTCAATGCCGGGCTCCTGCTGCGGGCGATCCTGTCGGGCCGCATGGCGTTCGTGGAGGCGGCCTTGGCCGACCTCACCGGGCTGAACCGCAACCGCATCGCCGGGCTGATGCTGGATGCCTCCGGCGCGGGCTTCGCGGCGCTCCACCGCCGCGCCGGCCTGCCCGAGGCGCTGCTGCCGGCCTTCGCCGGGGCCCTGTCGGCCTGGCAGGAGGCGGTGCGGGGCCGCAGCGACCTCTCGGAGGCCGCCCTGTCGCGCCGGATGATCGAGCGTGCGCTCACCGCCTGCGAGACCATGCCGTTCGCGGAGGCCGCGAGCATCATGGCGCTGCTCTCGCGCTACGAGGCCGAGGCGGCGCGCGACGAGGCCCGCCTCGTCGCCAAGGCCATCGGCGAGGTCGCCCAGGCCGAGGAGCAGTCCCGCCTCGACGCCGAGGTCGTGGATGCGGAATGGCGGGACGCCAAGAACGACGCCAGGAACGACGTCAAGAACCAGGTTGGCATGGCGCAGATCACCAAGGCGCCGGACTATGCCGACCTCGAGGCGACCGCGGCCAAGCCGGTCCCCGATATCGCGCCGGTCCCCGATATCGGGATCCCGATCGAGATCGACCCCATCGCCGCCGTGCTCGACGCCCTGCCCGGGGCGCTCCTGAGCGAGTTCACGCAAGCCCGGGAGCGCCAGCGCGACCGGGACGACAGGCCGGCCGCCGACGATTCCATCCCGGACGCCCTGGTGGCGAGCTATCGCGCCGACCGTGAGCGCCTCGCCGCCTGAGCGAGGCCCGGTTCGGCAGGCGACGAACGGCTCAAGCGGAATGCTCCGGCCGCTTGCCGCCATCGACCTCCTCCTCGGTGGGAAGCTCGCAGCGGTTGTGGATGTCGGTGGCGGCGATGGCGCCGTGACCCATCGCGACGACCACCTGATCGAGGCCGCGCACGACGCCACCGGCCGCGTAGAGCCCCGGCACGGTCGTGCGGTTGTGCTCGTCGACGACGAGCGCGCCGGTGCCGTCGTGGTCGGCGCCCAATCCCAGCGCGAGTTCGGAGCGGATCGTCAGCCCCAGAGCCGAGTAGAGAACCTCGAAGCGATGCTCCTCGCCGCTCGCCGTCCTCAGCACGGTGATCCGTTCGCCCTCGAGATCGAGCTCCACCACCGGCTCGTGGACGACCGCGATCCCGTGCGCCGCGACGCGTTCGCGCTCGCCCGCATCGAGGTCCATTCCCTGGCCCAGCGTCAGGAGCGTCACATCGTTCGAATAGGTGCGCGCCACGAACACGGCCTCGCCGAGGCCCCGGTCGCCGTAGCCGATGACTCCGATGCGCTTGCCCTTCGCCTCGTAGCCGTCGCAGATCGGGCAATACCGCACGAGCCCGCGCCGGACCGCGTCGGGCAGTTCGGGCAAGTCGGGTTCGACGTCGTCGGCGCCGGTCGCGAGCAGAACCCGGCGGGCCCTCACCTCGTTCGGGACGTCGCCCGAGTCGATCCGCGCGACGAATCCCCCTCCGACCTTTGACAAGGCGGTCACGGTGCCCCTCAGGACCTCGACGCCGTAGCGCTCCAGATGCGTGCGCTGGCGGGCGAGGATCTCCTTGCCGGAGATGCCATCGGCGAAGACCGGGACGTTGTGGCTCGTGGGGATCCACGACGCACGGGAATCGCCGGCATCCACCACCACGAACCGGCGCTCGAAACGGGCGAGGTAGAGGGCGGCGGTCAGCCCGGCCGGTCCGCCGCCGACGATCAGGCAATCGACCAGCGCCTTCTGCCCGGATGACCGATGCTCAGCCATCGTTCCCACACCTCCAAGGACGGGCGCCGGTTCCCCGGCCCTGCGACCGGATCGCTCGCCCTGGAACTCTCGGGGAGGCGACCGGTTCACGCCTTCACCCTCACCTTCGTTCCCCCGCCGAGAGAGTCAACCTTGCACGCATCCCGCTCAGCGCCGCGATTCCTGATCGCCGAGAGCGAGCCGCCGGAGGCGCGAGAGAGCCGCCGCGAGAGCGTCGGCCGCTCGTCGGGCGAGACCTACAGGGACACGTTGCTGGCCCTGGCGCCCGGGGCCGAGTGCCACCGGATCAAGCCCGCGGATGCCGATGCCGAGATCCCCGGAGGTGCGTCCCTGTCGGCCTATGACGGCGTCTTCCTCACAGGCTCGCCGCTGCATCTCTACGAGGAAACGCCGGAGACGCGGCGCACGGTGGCGTTCATGCGTGCGGTCTTCGCGTCCGGCACGCCGTCCTTCGGTTCCTGCGCCGGCCTGCAGGTGGCCACGGTCACGGCCGGCGGCACGGTGCGGCGGAACGCGACGGGGCGGGAGGCGGGCTTCGCGCGGCGGATCACGCCGACCGAAGCCGGGCGCAGCCACCCCCTCCTCGCCGGGCGACCGGCCTCCTACGACGCGGCCGCCATCCACACGGACGAGGTCGACACGCTGCCGGACGGCGCCGTGCTGCTGGCCGGCAACCGGGTCACCGCCGTGCAGGCGGCCGAGATCCGCTTCGACGGCGGCATCTTCTGGGGCGTGCAGTACCACCCGGAGATCGCCCTCGACGAGATCGCCGGGGCTCTGCGCCGTCAGGCCGACGATCTGGTCGAGGGGGCCCTGGCGGGGAGCCGGGCCGAGGTGGAGGCCTATGCGGACGAGGTCGATGCCCTGCACCGAGATCCCAGCCGGCGCGACCTCGCCTGGAGGCTCGGCCTCGACGAGGAGGTGACCGACGCGGCCAGGAGACTGACGGAGCTGCGCAACTTCATCGATGCGCTGGGCGCGCCGGACGGAGCCTTGCGCCGCCGGCGTTGAGCGGGCCTCGCCGTGCGGGAGTCGTCGGGCCTCATAGGGCGACGCCGTCCCGAGGCGCTGGTGGCGAACTCCCGGGCCGGCCGGGCTCGGCTGCCGTCAGGACGAGTTGCGTCTCCAAGCCAACGGCTCGCTCCAGGTTTGCGCGATCGCACCGGGTTTGCGCATACACCGCGGTGCCCCCGAGAGAGGGCAATGACAGACGCCAGGGCGCACCCGTTCCACAACGCCGAGACGCTGCCCCTCGAGCGGGGGACGAGTGGGGCTGGCGGATGAGGCGACGATACCTCTGCGCCACGCTGGCGCTCCTTCTCCTGCGTCCCTCCTATTCGCACGCCGCGGAGTCGCCCTGCGATCAGGCCGACACGGCTGTTGCGACCTTCCCGGTGCCGCAGCAGAGCGCTACGGCATATCGGCGTGCGCGGCAGGTCAGCGATCTCGCCGCCAAGGCCCAGGACGCCGATGTCGTCTTGCTGGGAGACAGTCTGACACAGTTATGGCCCGACGCGTCGGCTCGGGAAACCTTCGGCGGCAGAGTTCTGAATCTCGGAGTCGGCAGCGACCGCACGCAGAACGTTCTGTGGCGCTTGCAGGATGAGCGATACGCGCGGCTATCGCCACGCACCGTGTTCTTGATGATCGGGACGAACAATCTTGGATCGGGAGACAAGATCTGCGCTATCCGAACAGGGCTCGAACACATCATCGAACGCATCGACGCTCTATGGCGCAAGCCCTTCCTCGTCGTCGTCGGCATTCTGCCCAGAGGCAGGAAATCCTCCTTTCGCGACAGCGAACGCACCAGCGTCAACGGCGAGTTGAAGGAGATTCTGCTGAAAAGAGGCCATGCGGTGATGGTCGATGATGCTGAAGCCGCACTCCGCTGCGATGAGGACCAGTGCCCGACCTTTACGCCGGACATGGTGCACCTCGCTCCACCGGGATATGCCGCGCTCGGCGCTTCGATCCGCAGCAAGCTCGACGCGGTTCAAAAGCCATAGGACCCGCCAATGCCGGGCCGCCTCGCACGCCGTGAGCGAATGGGCGTACGAAAAGTCGCTCTTCCGCAGTCCCAGGTCGCGAAGGTTGCGGTCACGCGTCGAACCGAGATGCGACCCGCCGAAGGACGGCGTTGCGGAGCCGTCGGACCCCTATCGCCACGCCACCCTCGATCCGCTTGCGCGGCTCAGCCGAACTGCTCGCGCAGGATGCGCTCGTCGAGGCTGTGGTCGGGGTCGTGGAGGAGCACGAGGTCGGTCTCCTGGTCGAGCCAGGTCTCCACCGTGGCGATGCGGCGGAACTCGGTGTGGTCCGCCACCGCCGAGACCGGCCGGTGCGCCGGATCGATGACCTCGATCCGGATGCGGGCGTAGTCGGGCAGCAGCGCGCCGCGCCAGCGCCGGGGCCGGAACGCCGAGATCGGGGTCAGTGCGAGGAGTTGCGCGTTGAGCGGCAGGATCGGCCCGCCCACCGAGAGGTTGTAGGCGGTCGACCCGGCCGGGGTCGCGAGCAGCACGCCGTCGGCGATGAGCTCGGGCAGGCGCACATGTCCGTCCACCGAGATCGTGAGCTTCGCCGTCTGGTGGGTCTGGCGCAGCATGTAGACCTCGTTGAGGGCGCGCGCCTGATGGGTGCGCCCCTCCGTGTCCACGGCCTCCATCAGCAGCGGATGGATGATGCTGCACTGGGCGCTCTCGAGCCGCTCGATCAATCCGTCCTCGCGGAACTCGTTCATGAGGAAGCCGACGGTGCCGCGGTTCATGCCGTAGATCGGCGTGCCGGGCGCCATGAACCGGTGCAGCGCCTGAAGCATCAGCCCGTCGCCACCGAGAGCCACGACGACATCGGCCTCCTCGGGGGCGACGTGGTCGTAGCGGCGCATTAGGGAGGCGGCGGCGAGGCGCGCATCCGGTGTCGGGCTCGCGATGAAGGCGATCCGGTGGAAGCGCCGCGGGTGGGGCATGCGTCCGCCTTGTTGACGCGGGGGCCGCCCGCACGTTCACTGGAGGGCGTGCCGCGATCCGCAGGCCCCGTGAGGCATGTCATAGCATGGAGCGTGCGCTCCTCGTCTACACCACCTTCCCGGACGCAGAGACGGCGCTGGCGGTCGGCGAGGAGCTGGTCCGCGCCCGGCTCGCCGCCTGCGTCAACGTCCTGCCCGGGATGGCCTCGGTCTATGCCTGGAAGGGGGCGGTGGAGCGCGGGAACGAGGCGGTGGCGATCATCAAGACCCGCGAGGGCAGGGCGACGGCACTCGCCGGCGCCCTGAAGGCGCGCCATCCCTACGAGACGCCGATCATCCTGCACCTGCCCGTGGCGGAGGCCGATCCGGACACGATGGCGTGGATCATGGAGGAAACCCGCGGCGAGGCTCAGGCGCCGGCGACGGGGTAGCTGCGTCCCTTCCAGACCGCGGCCCCGGCCTGTTTCGGCCGTACCAGCACGTTCCACTGGATCGCCAGGGCCACCGCGACGCTGAGCGGATGGAGCAGAATGGTGGCGGCGGGCTCGCGGGTGATGAGGGTGATCGCCGCCCGTGTCGACAGGGACACCAGCAGTGCGGCGAAGGCCACGAAGGCCGCGGCACCGGACGACGTGGCCAGCGCGGCCAGCAGCAGGAGTGCCGGCAGCACCTGGCCGCCGAGCAGCAGGAGGGTCCAGACCGGCAGGGCGCGGGGCGTCGCCATGCCCTCGTGGGCGTTCTTCGAGAAGCCGGCCCAGGCCTCGGGCAAGCTTCTGTACATCCGGCAGGTCGCCAGAGCGTGGCCCGAGACGAGATCGGTGCCGTGGCCGGCCCGGCGGAGGAGGCGCGGCAGGAAGACGCCGTCATGCAGCTTGGCCCGGATGGCGCCGTGGCCGCCGGTCTCCGCATAGACCGCCCGGTCGACGAGGACGAGCTGTCCGCAGGCCGCCCCCAGGGCCGGCCGCAGCGAGGCGCGCATCATGGCGACGGGCAGGTAGCCGACGAGGAGGAAGTTGATCATCGGAACGGTGAGCCGCTCGCCCAGACTCTGCATGCGCTGACGCGGAACCCCGCTGACGAGAGCCGCGCCGGTGCGGGCCGCATGCGCCGCGAGCCCGGCCGCGGCCCGTGGTTCGAGGGCGACATCCGCATCGATGAACAGGAGCCGGTCGCCCCTGGCCTGCGCCGCCAGGACCGAACAGGCGTGGTTCTTCCCCGTCCAGCCCTCGGCAAGATGCGGGACGGGCACGAGACGGAGGCGCGGATCGCTCTGCGCGATGTCGCGCACGATCGCGGCGGTGGCATCGGTGGAGTGGTCGTCGCCGACCAGCACCTCGACCGCGATGCCGGTGCTGCGCAGGGCCGCCGCCACGGTGCCGGCGATGGTGGCGGCCTCGTCGCGGGCCGGGATCAGGATCGAGACGAGGCCGTCCACGGCCGGGTCGGGTTCGGGCGTGCGCAGCAGGGTGAGATTGATGGCGGCGAGGATGGCGGGCAGCAGCGCCAGGGCGAAGGCGCAGAGCGCGAGGGCGAGCATCACGGGGCGTGTTTCCCGAGCGCGTCGGACGCGCGGTGAGCGGGGTCGAAGCGGCGGCCCGCCGCGAGCGCCCGGAGCCGGCGCCAGCCGTCATAGATGCCGCCGATGCCCTTGGCACCGGCTACGAGGTCGGCGAAGCGCTCGGGCTCGCGGGCGATGACATCGGTGCTGAGGCGATCGAGGGTCGCGGTCAGGTCGGCCTCCAGGCGGGCGAGGCGTTCGGCCCGGGGCAGGGCGAGGAGGTCGCGGGCCGGGATCGGCGTGCCGAAGGCCGCGAAGGCTTCCGCGCCGCGCTCGTCCCAGAACGCGTATTCGAGGGCGAGCGGCACGATCACGGCGTCGGGGGCGATCTCGGGGACGTGGGCGATGCCGGCCTTGAGGCCGAGGGGCCGGGCACGCACGTCGGCGAAGCGCCCCTGCGCGGTGATCCACATCATCGCGTTCGGCCGGGCGAGGAGCAGGCGCGCGGCGCGCAGGAACTGAGCGGCCCCGCGGGGCGATTCGATGTCCACCGCGAAGGCGCCGATGCGGGCAAAGACCCCATAGCGTTCGAGCATCTTCGCGTCGAAGGGCGCGAAGCTGACGCGGGCGGGAAACAGCCGGTCGGCGAGCAGGATCACGATGGCGGCGTCCCACCAGGCGGGGTGGTTGCAATAGACCACCACCGGACCCGGATGATCGGCGATCGCGGGCCGGCCCCATTCGGCCAGCCGCAGGGCATTGAGGTGCCGGCGCAGGAAGCGGCGGAAATACGCGACCATGAAGGCCCAGGCGAGGCCCGAGCGGGCCGCGCCGGGGTCTTGTCCCGGTGGAGCCTGTCCCGGCGCCCGGCTCAACGGCTCACGCCGCGCTCAGGCCGGTCTTGGCCGTACCCTGGATGTCGGTGTCGAGGGCGTCCGCCGCGATCCAGCCCGACATCATCACCATCGGCATGCCGGGGCCCGGATGGGCGGCCCCACCCGCGAGGTAGAGGCCGCGGACCTGTCGCGAACGGTTGCCCGGCTTGAACGCGCCCATGAACTTGCCGTGGGAGGCGAGGCCGTAGATCGCACCGTTGAGCACCTTGTAGCGCTCGTGGATGTCCTGCGGCGTGAGATGACGCTCGACGACGATGCGCTCCTCGAGGTCCGGCATCCCGGCGGTGCGCTTCAGCTTGTCGAGGATCACCTGCCGGTAGGCGGGGAACATCTTGGACCAGTCGTGGTGCGGCCGCAGATACGGCGTGTGGACCAGCACGTAGAGCGCCTCGCCGCCCTCGGGCGCCACCGACGGATCGGTGGAGGAGGGGGCCGCCAGATAGGCGGTCGGGTCCGGGGCCGGCTCGCCCTTATGGTAGATGTAGTCGAACTCCTCCTCCGGGTCGCGGGAGAAGACGAAGTCGTGGTGGTTCAGGTGCTCGTAGCGCTTGTTCAGGCCGAGATAGAGCACGACGCCGGAGCAGGCCGGCTCGAAGCTCTTCTTCTCGTACGCCTTGCCGACATCGCCGCCGACGAGTTCGCGGTAGGTGCGCACCGAATCCATGTTCGAGATCACCGCGTCGAACGGGGTCACGCCCGACGCCGTCTTCACGCCCTTGACCGTGCCCTTCTCGATGGCGAGGCCCGTGACCTCGTCGCCCGGTCGCAGGGTCGCGCCGAGTTCACCCGCGAGCTTGGCCAGGGCCTCCGCCACCGCCCGGGTGCCGCCCATCGGGTACCAGACGCCTTCGGCCGTCTGCATGTGGGCGATCGCGCAGAGCACGGCGGGCGCCCCGTAGGGCGAGGAGCCGACATATTGCACGAAGTGGTCGAGCATCTGCGCGAGGCGCTCGTCCTTGACCTTCGAGCGGATGGTGCCGGCCACCGACGAGCCCATGCGCAGCGAGAGCACATCGCGCAGCGTGCCGGGATTCATGTTGGCGCGGATGTTGATGGTGTCGAACAGGTCCTCGACCGGCTTCCAGAAGAAGAACTTGTTGGAGACGGTGTGGAGGTGCTCGGAGATCTCGAGGAACTTCTTGTAGCCCTCGCCGGCCCCGGAGCCCGGCGCGAAGCGGTCCATCTCGGCGGCCATCGTCGGGACGTCGGCTATCAGGTCGATCTGGGTGTTGTCGTCGAAGAAGCAGCGCCATTGCGGGTCGAGGCGGCGGAGATCCAGGTAGTCGCGGATGTCGCGCCCGGCCTCCTGGAAGATGCGCTCCAGCACCTTGGGCACGGTCAGGATGGTCGGCCCCATGTCGAACCGGAACCCGCCCTCGTGCAGCACCGCCGCCTTGCCGCCGAGCCAGTCGTTCTTGTCGTAGAGGGTGACCCGATGCCCGCGCGCGGCCGTCACGCAGGCGGCCGCCAGCCCGCCCAACCCCGAGCCGATGACGGCGACTGACGACTCAACAGGCATTTTCTTGTCGCTCCCGCGAGGTGCATGAACCGATGCTCCTCACGTTCAAGCTAAGCCGGATCGTCGCGCGGTCAACGCGCTAACCGGTCGCGCCGGGTTGAGGCGGCTCCGAGCTTCGTGTTCGTCACGCCGCCCGCATCGTCGGAACGCCGCTGACATCGACAGTCCTCGCGGCATGCCAGAGGTCGTAGGCCACCTGCATGCGCAGCCAGAAATCAGGGCTGTTCCCGCAGAACTTGCCGATCCGCAGCGCCATCTCCGGCGAGACCGCGGCGGTGCCCGCCAGGACGCGATGAAGGGCCTGACGGGTGACGCCGAGATGCTTCGCCACCGTCGAGACCGGCATGGCGAGCGCAGGCAGGATGTCGTCACGCAGGATCTCGCCGGGGTGGGTCGGCGCGAAGTCCGGGTGCCGGCGGGGATATCCGTCCTCAGCCATGGTAGTCCTCCAGATCGAGTTCGACGGCGTCGGCGCCTTCGAATGTGAAGGTCAGCCGCCAGTTGCGGGACACGGTGAGCGTGTAGCGCCCGG
>NZ_CAXUJR010000066.1:0-6276 GCF_964251405.1 uncultured Methylobacterium sp. | reverse complement strand
TCGAATGTGAAGGTCAGCCGCCAGTTGCGGGACACGGTGAGCGTGTAGCGCCCGGCCAGGTTTCCCGTCAGCGCATGAAAGCCGGAGCCGGGCGTGTCGAGATCGTCGGGAGCCGCAGCCACGTCCAGGCTGCTCAGGAGCCGTCGGATCTTCGGGACCCAATCGGCGCGGACGCCTGAGGAATCGTTCCTAGTCCAGAAGCGCTTGAGGACCCGACTGCGGAAACTCTTGATCACGCCCTAGACTGTAACTCATTACTCTACAGTGTAAAGCGCCGATTTACATATTCGGCCGGAACACGCGCCACCCGAGAACGTGATGGCTTCACATTCCTTTCGCCAAACCGTCACACCGCGATGAGTCGCGCTCGCGACGGTCGCGATCCGGCCCTCACACCACCCGCCGCGACACCAGCCCCACCGCCGCCACGAGCCCGACCGCCGCCACGGTGATCATCACGCCCCAGGCCGGCAGCGCCGCCGCCCAGCCCTCTCCGAGAGCCATCTGATACGCCTCGATCGCCCAGGCGTTGGGGGTGAGCCAGCCGGCCTCCTGCAGCCAGGGCGGCATCAGGAAGCGGGGGACCATGCTGCCGCCCACCGCGGAGAGCAGGAGGACGCCGAAGGTCGAGGCGAGATGCGCCTGCTGCCGGGTCGAGGCGGCGGCGCAGGCGGCCAGCGCCAGGCCCGCCGCCATGGCGGAGACGAGGAGCGAGGTCACCGCCCAGGAGGCCCAATGCGGGCCGATCTCGACCCCGTAGAGGAGGGAGGCGGCCGTGAAGATGAGCCCGGCCTGGAGCACGCCCTGCAACACGAGGAAGCCGAACTTGCCGATGACGATCACGGCGAGCCCGCCGGGTCCGGCCATCAGGCGGTCGGCCAGGCCCGATTGGCGCTCCTCGACCAGCGACATCGCCCCCTGCATCGCCGCGAACAGCAGGAACACCGCCGTGATGGCGCCCGCATAGTAGCCGACCCGCTCGTTGGCCCGGCCCGAGGCCGTGCTGCGAAGCTCCACCAGGGAGGCGAAGGAGAACGGCTCCCGGCGGGCGCGCTGGTCTGCGAAGGCTTGGGTCAGGAACGCGCGCTCGTCCGGCCCGATCTTGCCCGAGCGCTCGACGTCGGCGACGATCCGGGCCAGGACCACGTCGGGCAGCGACTCGTTGAGGACGCGCTGGAGCTGCCCGAGCGCGATCGGGGTGGCCAGCGCCCGGGCCGGGTTCTCGATGAGGACGACAGGCTGGCCGGCGTCGCCGTCCTTGCCCGCCGGGGCGTCGAGGTCGCCGCGCAGGACGAGGGCGGCGTCGACCTCGCCGCGGCGCACGGCCGCCGCCGCCGCCTCGATCGAGCCGGCCTCTAGCCGCTCGATGCGGAGCGACGGATCCTCGGACAGCGCCTTGACGAGGCGCTGGGTGGTGGCGGTCCGGGCGAGGTCGGCCAGCCCGAGATGGATGCGGATGCGGTCGCCGATGGCGCCGGAGAAGATCGCTGCGAAGATCACGAAGATCACGGTCGGCAGGACGAAGGCCATGACCAGCGCGGCGCGGTCGCGGATCAGGCTCAGCCACATCACCCGGAAGGCGGCGCCGATCATGACGGCACTCTCGCGATGATGCGCGGCTGGGTTTGCCCGGTGGAAGCCGGGTCGAGGGCGGCGCGGTAGAGGGTCTCGACGCCGGGCGCACGGATGCGGACCTCGCTCACCGGCACCCCCTGGGCGCGCAACGCCGCCAGCAGGGCGACACCCTCGAGGCCGCCCTGTCGCGTCGCCCGCCAGGTGAAGCCGGTATCGACGGGAGCGAAGCCGGCACGGTGCAGGGCCGCCTCGGCCGCCGCGTCGGGCAGGTCGGCGAGCGCCACTTCATGCTCCGGTGCGGCCGTGCGCAAGCGTGCGAGAAGGTCGGGGAGCCGGCCTTCCTGGACGAGGCGGCCGTCGGCCATGACGGCGATGCGGTCTGCCAGGCGCTCGACCTCGGCGAAATCGTGGGTGGCGATGAGGATCGCGGCGCCCTCCGCGCGCAGGCGCGCAAGCACGGCGTGGATCGCGGCGCGAGCGGCGAGATCGACCCCTTGCGTCGGCTCGTCGAGGAGGACGAGGCGGGGCCGCCCGATCAGGCTCGCGGCGATGTTGACCCGGCGCTGGTAGCCCCCCGAGAGCAGCCCGACCGGGCGGCGGGCGACGTCGGCGAGGTCGGCGAGATCGAGGGCCGCCCGCGCCAGGGCCGGGCGCTCCCGCCGCGCGATGCCGGAGAGCTGCGCGAAGACGTCGAGGTTTTCCGAGACGCTGAGGCGCGGATACAGCGCGATCTCCTGGGGCACCCAGCCGATGTGGCGGCGGATGTCGCGGTCGCGGTAGGGGTCGGCGCCGCCGATCCGGACCGCGCCGGCCTCGGGCGGCAGGCGGCCGGCGACGAGGCGCATCAGCGACGTCTTGCCGGCCCCGTTCGGCCCGAGAAGCGCGAGGGTCTCGCCGGCCCTGAGATCGCAGTCGACGGCCTCGACGACGCGTCGACCGCGATAGGCCAGGGTGGCCCCCCGGACCTGCACCAGGGCGTCGTCGGGGGCCATCGCGAAAGGTCGGGTCAGCGCGGCGGCAGGGCGCGGGACAGGCGCACCCTCAGCGCCGCGCCCGGTTCGCGCAGGGCGAAGGCGGCGCGACCGAAATCCGGCCGTGCCCCCCGCGGGGTCTCGCCTGAGAACCCGTAGGGTTCGAGCGGCAGGCCGAGGCCGGTGCGGTCGAGCCGCCCGTTGCCGTTCACGTCCTGGAACGCCGCCACCGCGTAGGCGCCGGGCGCCACGCCCCGGAAGACGACGCGCTGGACCGTGCCCCGCACCGGCGCATCCTGCCCGATCCGGCACTCCTTCTCCGACAGGCCGCCCTGGCACAGGGCGACGTAGAGATCGCTCGCCGCCGGCTCGATGCCCTCGACCTCGACCTCGACGGTGGCGGCGCGCGTCGCGCCGCCCGAGAGGACACCCGCGATCAGCAGGCAGGCGAGGGCGCCCGAGCGCCGGACGTTCAAGAGGCTTCGCCCGAGGCGGCGAGGGGAGATGTGGCGGGCATGCCCGACGCCTCGGCGGGGACGCGGCCGGCGGCCAGTTCCTCCATCAGCAGGCGGGCGGTGATGCGCGCGCCCTCGTAGATCACCGGCAGGCCGGAGCCCGGATGGGTGCCGCCGCCGACGAGGTAGAGCCCCGGCCCGAAGCGGTTGTGCGGCCGGAAATACAGCATCTGCATGAGGTCGTGGGCGAGGTTGAAGGTGGCGCCCTCGTGCACGAAGAAATCGTCCCGCCACTGGGTCGGGTCGACGATGCGCTCGTAGCGGATGCGGCCCTCGATGTCGCCGAGCCCGAGGAGCTTCAACCGGTCGAGCACGAGCCTGCGGTAGCCCTCGCGCACGGTCGGCCAGTCGATGTCGGCCTTCAGGTTGGGCACCGGCACGAGGACGTAGAGGCTGGTGCTGCCGGGGGGCGCCATGCCGCCATCGGTGAAGCCCGCATGCTGGACGTAGAGCGAGGGCTGCTGCGAGAGGATTCCGTCGGTGATCTCGCGGATGTTCCGGGCGTAGTCGTCGGCGAGCAGGATGGTGTGGTGCCCGAGCGCGTCCGGCAGATCGCCCTCGATGCCAAGATACATCATGAAGGTCGAGCAGGAGAGGCGGGCCTTGGCGACCTTGGCGTCGCGCCAGCGCGGCCGGTGCGTCTCGGGCACGAGGTCCTGGATGACCTTGGCGAAGTCGCCGTTGATCACCACCGCGTCGGCGCCGATGCGCTCGCCCCCGACGACGACGCCGTCGGCCTTCTTTCCCGTGAAGGTGACGCGTTCCACCGCCGCGTTGAGGCGGATGTCGACGCCCATGCGGCGGGCGAGCCCGGCCATCGCCTCGGAGACGGCGCCGCAGCCGCCGACCGGGTGATAGACCCCGTGCTCGTATTCGAGGAACGACAGGATCGTGAACAGGCTCGGGCAGCGGAACGGCGACATCCCGAGATATTTGGTCTGGAACGCGAAGGCGAGGCGCACCCGCGGGTCGGCGAAGTAGCGCCTGAGGTCGCCGTCGACACTGCGGCCGGGATGGAGATGGGGCAGGGCCGTCAGCATCGCCGGCGAGGCCATCGAGCGCAGGGTGTGGAAGGCCTGCTGCAGGATCGGCTTGAAGAACTTCAGCTTGACCCGGTTGTCGGCGAAGAACTTGCGCACGTTCTTGGCGTCGTCGGGCGCGATGCGGGCGACCTCGGCCTCGAGCCGGTCCATGTCGTTGGTGGCGCGGATCTCGCCGCCCGATTCGAAGACGAGGTGGTATTGCGGGTCGAGCCGTTCGAGCTTGACGTGGTCCTCGAGCCGTTCGCCGCAGGATTCGAAGATGTCGGCGAGGATCTGCGGATAGAGAAAGAAGGTCGGCCCGATATCGAAGCGGAAGCCGCCCGGCGCCTCGAACGTCTTGGTGCGCCCCCCGACCGCCTCGTCCTTCTCAAGGATCGTGACGTGGACCCCCGCCCTCGCGAGGAGCAACGCGGTCGCCAAGCCTCCGGGACCCGCGCCGACGATGATGACCCGGCGTCCGGACAGGGTCCGCAAGCCGTCCCGTGACTGAAGCAACGCGTCCCACTCCCGATACCGATGGTGCATGGCGCGAGCATAGCCCACGCGCCCGCCGAACCGAACCGGCGCTACGCCGACCGGCCCGGTGCCCGCCATCCCCTCGGCTCCAACATCGGCCACGCTTGGGAGCGGGACAACTGGCACCGATTGTCGCGCACCGCACAATGGGATCGCCGGATGGCGATCGCGCTGTTTCTAGCGGAAGACTCGCCTTGGCGTTCGGGATGGGTCAGCATAAGAAGCCCGGCGCTGAGTTCACATGCGGCCGCGGCTTCATTCGTTATGGCAAGGGCGAGTGAGGATGAAGCTGGCTTCGATAAGGCCCTGAAACGGTTTGCGAAGGCAAAGCCTGACCCGAAGGTTCAATCGGCTGGTTCGTGCTCGGGGATCGGCATGTCGCCCATCCATAGCCCGGCGAACGTCAGCGTTGCCATGTAGACCGTCATGTTGTTCTCGTCGCGCACCAGAACCGTGAAGGCTTGCTTGTCACCATCCGTGGGGATCACGTCTCGCGCGATCGCGGGGAGCGTACCCATCGCTTCCTGTCGGACGGCGTCATCGTCGATGCATTCGCTGCCCTGCGTATCCCGGATCAACACTTGCCCATCATGGATGTCGAAGTAGTAGCGAGCCATCGCCGCCTCTCAGAGTGGTTCTATCCGCTAAATCCCTGATGGCGAAGAATGTTTCTGTGCATGAGCGTACAAGACCTGCTGGCGCCGTATGTGCGAGCGATACAGCCGCCGTTTCTCTATGACTTCGATTACCGGCGCGCCGCGAGGTAGTGCAGTGCGATGGCGCCCGCGGTGGCGACGTTGAGGGAATCGAAGTCCGGCGCCATGGGGATCCGCAGCGTGCGGCTCTTCGCCATCACGGCGTCCGACAATCCCGGCCCCTCGGTTCCGAGGAGCAGGAGGGCGCGCGGCACAGGGTCCAGGCCGTCGAGGTCGGTCTCGCCCCGCGGCGTCATCGCGAGGGTCACGAGGTCGAGGCGTTCGGCGAGGCCGAGGAAGCCGTCCCCGTCGGGGAGGCGGGCGAACGGCACGGTGAGCGCCGCCCCCGCCGAGACCCGGATCGCCTTGCGGTAGAGCGGATCGCAGGTCGCCGCATCGAGGAGCACGGCGTCGGCCCCGAAGGCGGCGGCGTTGCGAAGGACCGCGCCGACATTGTCGTGGTTGGTCAGCCCGACGAGACCGACGACCAGCGCTCCGGCGGGAGCGGGCGGGATCAGCGCCTCGGGCGCCGGCTCGTCGCCGCGCAGGCCGATCGCCAGGACGCCGCGATGGATCGGGAAGCCCGCGATGGCGCTCATCACGGCGCGCGGCGCGCAATAGACCGGCGGCGGATCGGGGAGGGCGGCGATCGCCTCGCCGAGCCCGGCGAGGCGATCGGGCAGGAGCAGGAGCGACTCGACCGAGAAGCGCGAGCCGGGCGACAGGGCGAGCCGCAGTGTGACCTCGCCCTCGATCACGAAGCGGCCGGCGCGCCCGACGAGGTCGCGCTCCCGCATGGCCGTGTAGGGGGCGACGCGGGGATCGGCGGGGTCTTCGATCGGGATGAGGATCATGTGACGACCTGAACGGGAAGACCGCGGCGATGAACCGCCGCGCCGGACGGACCGTCCACTTGCCGATGATGGCCGCGCGTCCCCCTCACCCTCGGCTGCCGCCTTGC
>NZ_CAXUJR010000065.1:11673-20506 GCF_964251405.1 uncultured Methylobacterium sp. | reverse complement strand
CGAGGAATGTCCTATGGAAGGCTTGCCGACTCCGCCGCGATAGAGGTGGTGGGCCCGCGCCGGGCAGTGTCCAGGTCCAACCCTGACGGAACGCCGGCAGGGTTGGCTCAGATCAGGCGCCGTGCGGCTTACCCGACGGCGCGATGGTCTCGCCGTTCCATTTCGGCCCGACGAGGTTGGTGCCGGGATGAGACACACGAGTGCCCGATGTGGCGAAGGCCTCGTACGCCAGCGTCTGGTTGTTTCCGAGCACGTAGGCTGCCGTCAGGCCCAGCACGATCGCGGCGATCACGGCCACGGCAAAGGTTTTCATCTTGGTCGACCTCCCGATGAACCAGCTCCGAGGCGGTTCGCGTCCGATATCGGGGCGGCTGCGTCAGCCGGCCGCCCGTCTCATGAATTACTCCGCCGGCACTGGCCGGTTCGGACGATGCGTCCCCTTGCCGGACTTCGACAGCTCTTCCTCGACCCAGAGGTCGTGATGAAGCTTGGCCCAGCCGAGATCGACCTCGCCGCTGCCCATGGCGTCGTAGGCGCCCTCCATGCCGAGGGATCCGATATAGATGTGCGCCAGGATGCCAGCGATGAAGGCCGCGCCGATCAGGGCGTGGATCACCTGCATGATCTGCATGCCGTTGATGTCGGTCAGCGCAAAGGGGAAGATCATCATTAGACCGGTGACGCTCATGGCGGCGCCGAAGCCGATCACCATCCAGAACACGAGCTTCTGACCCGCGTTGAAGCGGCCGGCACTCGGATGCTTCGTGCCGATGAAGCCGCCGTATGCCTTGATCCAGGCCCAGTCGATCCGGCTCGGGATATTGTCCTTGAGCCAGAGCACGAACATCAGGACGATACCGAGCATGAACGGCCACGCGAGGTAGATGTGGCTGTACTTGGCGTACTGCGCCACCACGCCGAAGGCCTCCGGACCGATCAAAGGCATCAGCAGGCGCTTGCCGAAGATGTAGTTCAATCCAGACAGCGACAGGAGGATGAAGCAGGTCGCCGTCATCCAATGCGCGAAGCGCTCGAAGCTACCGAACCGCAGGAGCTTGCGACCGGTATCGGGCCCCTTCTCGAGCAGGATGCGGCCGCGGGTGAAATAGAACAGCGCCAGGGCGGCGATCGCACCGAGCACCGCGAGGCCGGCGATCCAAGGGAGCCAACCCTCTCGGAACGCGCGGTAATCCCGCCCCTGCGGCTGGATCAGGTTGGCCGACCTCTGATCCGGGATCGAGACCCGGCCGCCGATCTTGGGATCCTGCTTGAACAGGAACTCCTCGTTCACGGAGCCCGCGGTCGGATTCGTCCCGGTGGGATTGAGACCGTCCCGCGTCTGCTGCGCCATGGCGGGCGCCGCTGCCATGATGGCAGCGGCCACGACGATGGACCTGAAGAGCGTCATTCCCCGCCGCATCGGCGTTCCCCTACAACAATGAGCTTGCGGTATCGCGTATCGAGCCGGTCAGATCGCGACGGTCTCGCGGTAGGCAGTCTTCCAACCCCAGGCACCCGAGCCATAACCGCGCTTGACCACCCGCTCCTTGTAGATCTGGGCGATCATCTCGCCGTCGCCGGCGAGCAGGGCCTTGGTCGAGCACATCTCGGCGCAGAGGGGCAGCTTACCCTCCGCGAGGCGGTTCGAGCCGTACTTCTCGTACTCGATCGTCGAGAAATCGGCCTCGGGACCACCAGCGCAATAGGTGCACTTGTCCATCTTGCCGCGCGATCCGAAGTTGCCGACCTTCGGATATTGCGGCGCGCCGAACGGGCAGGCGTAGAAGCAGTAGCCGCAGCCGATGCAGATGTCCTTCGAGTGCAGAACGACGGCATCGGCCGTGGTGTAGAAACAGTTCACCGGGCACACGGCCGCGCATGGCGCGTCTGTGCAGTGCATGCACGCCATGGACACCGAGCGCTCGCCGGGCTTGCCGTCATTGAGCGTCACGACACGACGGCGGTTGATGCCCCAGGGCACCTCGTGCTCGTTCTTACACGCGGTGACGCAGGCGTTGCATTCGATGCAACGGTCCGCGTCGCAGAGGAACTTCATGCGAGCCATCAGGGTCTCTCCTTACGCGGCCCGGATCTGACAAAGGGTACACTTCGTTTCCTGCATGCCCGTCACAGGATCGAAGCCGTAGGTTGTGCCGTTGTTCGAGCTCTCACCGAGCACGACCGGATCGGTCCCTGCGGGATAGAATTTCCGCATGTCGGTGCCCTGATACCATCCCGAGAAGTGGAACGGCATGAAGGCGACACCCTTGCCGACACGGTCGGTGACGAGCGCCTTCATCTTGGATTGGGCGCCGTTCTCGGGTCCCGAGACCCAGACGAACTGCCCATCCTTGATGCCGCGCTCGGCCGCGTCGCCGGTATTCACCTCGACGAACATGTCCTGCTGGAGCTCGGCCAACCACGGGTTCGACCGGGTTTCCTCGCCGCCGCCTTCGTATTCGACGAGGCGGCCCGAGGTCAGGATGATCGGGAAGTCCTTCGCGATGTTCTTGTCCACCGCCGCCTTCTGCACCGAGAAGCCGACGTTGGGGATGCGGAACTGGCGCTCGTCGGGCCGGGTCGGGTATTTGGCCACGAGGTCGGGCCGGGGCGTGTAGATCGGCTCGCGGTGGACCGGTACCGGGTCGGGCAGGTTCCAGGCGTTGGCCCTGGCCTTGCCGTTGCCGTAGGGCGTCACGCCGTGGTCGAGGCAGACCCGCTGGATGCCGCCGGACAGGTCCGTGGCCCAGCTCACCGCATCGACGTTGGCGCCGCCGATCTTGGTGATGATGGCCATCTCCTCGGCCGTCAGGTCCTTGTCCCAACCGAGCTTCTTGAACACCGCCATCGTGAACTCGGGATACCCATCGGTGAGATCGGACCCCTTGCCGAAGGAATTCTCGGCGAGCAGCGTCTGGCCGTTCCGCTCGACACCGAAGCGGGCGCGGAAGGTGCCGCCGCCGTCCTTGATGTGAAGGTTGGTATTGTAGAGCAGGTGAGAGCCGGGATGCCGGATCTCGGGCTTGCCCCAGCACGGCCAGGGCAGGCCGTAATAGTCGCCGCCGACTTCGGGATCGTCCTTGGGCGCGCGCAGCGTCACGAGGTCGAACTTGTGCTGGTTGCGCATATGCGCCTTGAGCCGCTCAGGGCTCTGGCCGCAATAGCCGGTCGACCAACCACCACGGTTGATCTCGCGCAGGATGTCCTCCGCATCCGGGATGTTGTTCTCGACCTTGACGTTCTTGAACATCTGGTCGGCGAAGCCGAGCTTCTTGGCCAGCAGGTACATCACCTCGTAGTCGTTCTTCGACTCGAAGGCCGGCTTCACGATCTGCTCGCCCCATTGCAGGGACCGGTTCGAGGCCGTCCGCGAGCCGTCCATCTCCAGGGAGGTGGCGATCGGCAGGAGGTAGGTGTTCTCGTGGCGGGCATCCATCGCCGCGAAGGTGGTCGGATGCGGGTCGGCGACGACCAGCAGATCGAGCTTGGCCAATCCCTTCACGGCCTCGGGCAGGCGGGTCACGGTGTTGCCGCCGTGACCGAACACCATCATCGCCTTGATGCCGGTGCGCTGGTCGATCTGATCCTCGGGCAGGTTCACGCCATCGAACCATCGGGTCGAGGTGATGCCCGGCGTCTCCATGCTCTCCTTGCGCGTCTTGGCCTTGCGACCGTCTTTTGCCGGCACCTCGTCGAAGCGGGATTGCAGCCACTCGTAGGGGACGTCCCAGACGCGGGCCCAATGCTTCCAGCCGCCTTCGACGAGGCCGTAGTAAAGCGGCAGCGTCGTGACATCGAGGCCGAGGTCGGTGGCGCCCTGGACGTTGGTGTGGCCGCGGAAGATGTTGGCGCCGGTGCCTGGCTTACCGACGTTGCCGGTGGCCAGGCACAGGATGCAGAACGCCCGCACGTTGGCGGTGCCGACGGTGTGCTGGGTGGCGCCCATGCACCAGATCAGGGTCGCGGGCTTCTCGGTGGCGAACAGCTTGGCGACGCGCTTGAGTTGTTCGCCCGGCACGCCGGAGACCCGCTCGACCTCCTCAGGGTTCCATTTCTCGACCTCCTTGCGGACGTCCTCCATGGCGTAGACGCGCTGGGCGATGAATTCCTTGTCCTCCCAGCCGTTCTGGAAGATGTGCCACAGGATGCCCCAGATCACCGGGATGTCGGTGCCCGAGCGGATCCGCACGTAGTCGGTCGCGTGCGCCGCCGTCCGCGTGAAGCGCGGATCGATGACGATCATGTTGGCGCGGTTGATCTCCTTGCCTGACAACACGTGCTGGAGCGCCACCGGGTGCGCCTCGGCCGGATTGCCACCCATGATGATCATGGTCCTGGCATTGCGGATGTCGTTGTAGGAATTGGTCTGGGCGCCGTAGCCCCAGGTATTGGCGACGCCCGCCACCGTGGTCGAGTGGCAGATGCGAGCCTGATGGTCGACGGAGTTGGTGCCCCAGAAGGCGCCGAGCTTCCGGAACTTGTAAGCTGCCTCGTTGGTGAACTTGGCCGAGCCAAGCCAGTACACGGAATCGGCACCATGCTTCTCGCGCAGTGCGATGATCTTGTCGCCGATCTCCTCGATCGCCGTGTCCCAGGAGATCCGGGTCCATTGGCCGCCGACCATCTTCATCGGGTATTTCAGGCGGCGGTCGCTCGACACCAACTCACGGATCGCCGCGCCCTTGGCGCAGTGGGTGCCGCGGTTGATCGGGCTGGCGTAGGACGGCTCCTGCCCGACCCAGACGCCGTTGACGACCTCGGCCGTCACCGTGCAACCCACCGAGCAGTGGGTGCAGATGTTCTTCTTGATGCTGACCTCGGGTCCGCTCACGGAGGATCCTGCGGCCTGCGCCTTGCGCACGGCGCCGAGCTGAATCGTCCCGGCCGCAGCGAGGCCGCCGGCGACGAGCCCGGACCGACGCAGGAAGGTCCGGCGGTCGACCGCGGACGGTGCGCTTTCAAGGATCTCGGGTCGTGCGCGGCCCTGGCCGCCAGTCTGTCGCTTGATCAGCATGGCGCCCTCTACTTCTTCAATGTCTCGTAGCCGTTGGTCCGGTAGAACGCCTTGACCTCGTCGCTCTCGCGGTAACGAGCCTTGGTCTCGTCGTTACCGGGATCGTAGGCCTGGGCCGGCGTCGCGGTCATCGGCTGGCCGACGACGGCCGCCGCAGCCGCTACCGATCCGCCGCCCAAAGCGCGGAAGAACTGGCGCCGGCCAAGTCCATCCTTCCGGTCCTGTTCCGAATCCATCGACATATCCGTCGCTCCAAAATCCGTTCCGCTTGGCATCGAACCGACACCTCGACCGTCCCGTGACGCCGTCACGAGACCCGGTCGAGGCCGAAGGCCTCCGCTTCGATATCCATGAAAGTGGCGCCGAGGGTGCCCACGGCGCGATAGAAACGTGAGGCTTGCGCCTGTTCGACGTCGCGGAAGAACCGGGCGGCCCAAGGTTCGAGATGGCGGTTGAAGAACAGGCGGTCGGCTCCCGCCTCCGTCCCGAAGCGGCCGGAGCACAGACCCGCCATGGTCTCCAACATGATCGCCGCATGGTCCTCGGGTTCGCTCATCTCGCCGGTCGCCTCGATGCCGAGTTGACGAAGGTCTTCGCGAAGACGTGCCAGCGGGCGCTCGTTGAGGAAGCCGGTGAGATAGTAGGAGGCGAAGGGAACGAGTTCGCCCCGCCCAACACCGACGAAGAGATCGAAATATTCCCGCTGCACCGAATGCAGGTCGGTCATGACCGCCACCTGCGCGAGGCCGGACGTCGCCAGCCCGATCGCGCTGCCGTCCCCCTTCAGCTCCGCGAGGCTCGCGAGCAGGTCCGGTGACGGGGAGCGACCGAGAAGCACGGCAAGCAAATCGTATTGACCGGCACGCAGGCGATCGATCTCGTCGATTATGGGAGCCTCACCGACCGGCATGCTCAAGGCGGAGTCTTGGCGGATGATGGGCGCCAACCTGTCCTCGACCGCCTCGACCGAACGCATCGTCATCCTCACGCATCGGCCGAACACGCCGACGCCTCCCGCTTTGTTGGCCCACCTTAAATCTCGTTTGAGACACCCGCAATCTAGTTTTTAACCGATCAAATCGGGAAGGCGCCGCCATGGCGCCGCATCCGGCCGCGAGGAGCCGTCTCGCGGGTCAGTTCGTTCATCGTAGCCTTGGTTTCCGACGCGACCTGTCCAACTGAATCACCGTCGGGGAGCGGGATGGCACTTGGGAGGACCGGCGCCTCGAGTTCCTGCGCCGGACGCTCTCGCATGCGAGCTTCCTCCGCCACGTCGGCCTGTATGAGCGAAGGAGTATCCACTTTGGCGTCTTCGGACGCGGCCTCGTCGAGCGGAAGCTCCCCGACGTGCGGCTTCGACCCCGAGAAGATATCGCGGACCATGCCGGCGATGTCGTCCGTGGGCAGCATCGGGCCGGTGCCGGGGACCGCGCCGGGGATGTGCCAGTCGAAGGCGTACTCGCGCGCCTCGCTGAGGTAGTCCCGGATGCTGGGATCGATCGACCACATCCGGCGCAAGGCGGCGTTGCGCAGGACCTGAGGAACGCCGGCCCTCAGGAACTGCGTCAGATCGGTCTCGGCGGTGAGGGAGTCCAACGATGGCAGCACGGCGATCGCCTCGTCGCCGAGCGCTTTCTCCTCGAGACGGTCCTCGTCGACCGTTGCGGGAAGAGCCTCCTCTTCCGGTTGCGGAGCCGGTATGGCCTGCTCCTCGGGCACCTCCGCCTGAACCACCTCGCGCTTGCGGCGCGACCACCGTGAGAGGAAATCGTCGCCGGCCATCACTGATCTCCTCTGCGGCGCCGGCCGGTATCCTGTCGGGCCAGGGCTTCGGGATCGGCCCGGTCGCGCTTGCGCTTGTGGAAGACCTGTTCGACGTGGAAGGCCTCGAAGAACGCCGCGAGCTTGGCCTGGATCTCGGCGGGCATCGGCACCGCCTCGACGATCTCGCCGATGCCCTCGGCCATGGATTCGCCCTCGTAGGGGTCGGCCGTCACCGCCGCCACCTCGTAAGAATCCTCGGCGACCTGACGCAGGGCGACCCAGAGCGAAGGACGACCCGAGACGAGGTTGTCGCGGTAATGCGAGGTCTCGCTGGGATGCAGGCCGACCTCGTAGGCGCCGGCGTAGAACGTCTCCTCGTCTTCGGTCGCGGCGAGCCGTGTCCAGGGAGCGGCTGCGGGGATGTCCGGGAGCGCACCGACCGGAAGCCAGGCATGGCTGGCCCAGAACCCCTTGAGCTTGCGACGCACGACGATGATGCCGACCTCGAAGTGATGCTCGGGCGCGATCGTCTCCGGACGGACGTCGTTCTTCATCACAGAACCTCGGTGGGCTGTATCAGGGGCAGGCCGACGACGAGATTCTGCGGCTTGGCATGCAGCTTTCCATCGGCGGCCATCGCAAGGATCAGATAGACCGGCTTGTCGCCGATGCGAGGATCGACGTCGGCCCCCTCGGCGAAGGTGAGGCTGAACAGGGCAAGGACGCGGCGCCCGGTCTCGCCGTCGACCGTCTCGCCGTTCCAAAGGGCGTTGCCGATCCGCGTAGCTTCCGCGTCGAGCCCGACGAACCAGCGCCAATCCGCATCCTCCATGGTCTCGATCGGCACCACCGTCACGGCGACGTGGAGGAGATGGCCGACCCAGGCCTCGATGGCCCTTGCGAGCCCGTCCCGGCTCCTCGGGTTGGTGCCGAGATCGAGCGCCATCGTGAAGGCGTCCGAGCGGCTCCAGTAGGTCCAGGCATTGTCGTCGACCATGACGTCGAGCTCGCTCGCCGGCTCCTGGCCCAGCATCGCTACGAGCGGCGAGGCGCGGTTGCCGCTCTCGCGCGCCTCGATCACCTCGGCATCGGCCAGCAGCACACGCCCGTCGGTCAGCGAGACCTTCTGCGGCCGGAAGAAAATCTCACCGGCCCGCAGTACGTAGGGGTCCTCGCAACCATCGAGCGCGTTGCGCAGGATCAGATGGACGAGCTGGTTGAGGAAGATCGGCGGCGTACCGCGCAAGCCGTTGCGGACGAGGTCGAGATAGGCCGCTTCCACGGAGCGCGCCACGAGCAGCCGCTCGCGAAATGCAAGCATCATCTCCCAGTTCTCGCGGGCATCGGGATCGGCCATCGCGGCGACAGCACCGGGCGTGATGACGCGACGGGGCGCGTCCATCAGGCTCCGGTGCAGGTCGCGCTCCGCCTCGCACGCCTCCTCCGGCGGCACCAGTTCGGGGCGTGCGAGATAGGCGAGCAGCAGTTCGTCGGTGACGGCGAGCCCGCCGCCCTCCGTGCGCCCGGCGAGGTGATGGCCGCTGGAGACCCAGAACTCGGTCATCGCTTGGGATTCTCCATGAGCCCGATCAGGTCGGCGACCTCCTCGGGCTCGTCATCGGTCTCGATGAAGGTGAAAGCCCGGGAATGGGCATGCATCCTGTCGGCTCCCGGCATCCCCGGCGGCTTGGCGTTGAGCGTCCGGAAGCTCTCGCGGATCTCTCCGTCCTCGCTGGTGCGGTGCATGGCGATCACCGTGCCGATCGGAGGTTGGCACAGCGACGCCGCGATCTCGATCTCCTCACGCGCTGCCGCGAGTGCGGTCTCGCGGTCGGGAGCGCCCAGCGTCTCATGGATATGGTGGGCGAGGCTCGCCACGGCCTCCTCGCGTTCGTCGTCGCTGGCCTCGGAGACGACCACGAGGGTCGAGAAGCCGAGGGAGGCGACGCCGATGAAGCCGGACCGGAAGGCCGTCCGGGCCTTCGGCGCGAGGGCCTCCACGTCCGCATCGAAGAACAGGAACGAGCCGGTGACGGCCCATTCGCCGGGCTCGGC
>NZ_CAXUJR010000065.1:10192-11573 GCF_964251405.1 uncultured Methylobacterium sp. | reverse complement strand
GAACACGAGCCAGTCGGGCTCCTCGTCCTCGCCGCAGGTCTCCGGCCAGCCGAGACGCCCGCCGCCGATGCGGGCTCCATCGAACAGCAGCGTGTCCGGCCATGCGACCTCGATGGGCATCTCGGGCGGAGCATGTGCGCCCACGGCCGCCGCCAGGGCGACCATGCCGGCGATAAAGGCCCGACGTGCCGTCCGGAGCGGCTCCTCGGGCGCCAGTACCACGGCGATATCCATGGTCTCGGCCGGCCCGGCCCAGACCAGCGTCCCGGTCCGGGCGTCATCCGTCCGGGCAATCCGGCAGGCTTGCGCGAAGGCCCCTTCCGAACCCTGAGGTAAGACGAGAGCGGTGAAGGCGGGTGGAAGCGCGAGCCTGTGCCCCCTGCCCTGCGCGAGCGAGACCGTCATGCCGACTGAACCATCCTGGCGCCCCTGGTTTCCCTGCGCCAACAGGCCGGGTCCTTTCTTTCGAACGGTTCGAGTATAAGGCGCGGATGCGAGAACGCGAAGGGCCATGCCGGCCCCGCGTTCCCCCGCTCTGTGAGGCCCTTCCCTTGTCCGACCGTGTCGTGTTCGCCTGTTCCTGCGAGGGTACCGTGCCCCTCGATGCCGACGCCATCGCTCCCGCCTGCGGCGGACGCCTGGAGACGGCGGTGGAATTGTGCGGGCGGGAGATCGACCGCTTCAGGGCGAGCCTCGAAGCGGGGGCGCCGGTCACGGTATCCTGCAGCGTCCAGGCGCCGCTCTTCACCGAGCACGCCGCCGAACTCGGTGCCGAGGATCGGCTGGTCTGCATCGATGTGCGCGAGAGCGCAGGCTGGTCGTCGGAGGCACACGAGGCCGGGCCGAAGATCGCCGCGCTCCTGGCGTCCGCCGCCGAGTCACCGCCCCCTCCCCCGGTCCTGACCATGGAGAGCCAGGGCGTCGTCCTGATCTACGGTCATGACGAGGTCGCGATCGAGGCCGGTCGCCGGCTCGCCGACCATCTCGACGTCACCGTGCTGCTGAGCCGGCCGAAGGACGTGGCGCCCCCCCGCACCAACGACTTCCCAGTCCTGCAGGGGACGATCGTCAACGCCTCGGGTCATCTCGGCGCCTTCGCCCTGCGCATCGACGACTACGCCGTCCCCTCCCCAGCCTCGCGTCAGGCCCTGCTGTTCGGCGAGGCGCGGAACGGCGCGAGCTCGACCTGCGACCTCGTTCTCGACCTCAGCGGCGGCCCGCCCCTCTTCTCCGCCCACGATCTCCGAAGCGGTTACGTCCGCGCCGACCCGCGCGATCCGACTGCGATGGAGGCGGCGCTGTTCGCGGTGTCCCATCTCGTCGGCACTTTCGAGAAGAGCCGCTTCGTCGACTTCCACGCCGACCTCTGCGCCCATTCCCG
>NZ_CAXUJR010000065.1:0-10092 GCF_964251405.1 uncultured Methylobacterium sp. | reverse complement strand
CTTTCGAGAAGAGCCGCTTCGTCGACTTCCACGCCGACCTCTGCGCCCATTCCCGGTCGCGCATCACCGGCTGTACCCGCTGCCTCGACGTCTGCCCCACCGGCGCCATCACGCCGGCCGGCGATCACGTCGCGATCGACCCCTATATCTGCGCCGGCTGCGGGTCCTGCGCGTCGGTCTGCCCCACCGGGGCCGCGTCCTACGCCCTGCCCCATGCCGATGCGCTGATGCGGCGGCTGCGCACGCTGATGAGCGCCTATCGTGCCGCGGGTGGGCGCGACGGCGTGGTGCTGTTCCACGATGACGAGCACGGCATGCCGCTCATCCAGGCGCTGGCCCGCTACGGCGATGGCCTGCCCGCCAATGTCCTGCCCGTGGCCGTGAACGAGCTGACGCAGATCGGTCCAGAGGCCGTCGCCGCACTCTTCGCCTACGGTGCCGTCGGTGTCCGCCTTCTGGTGCGGGACAGGCCCCGGCATGACATCGAGACGGTGCGTCGCCTCGTCGCCCTCACCGACACCGTCGTGCAGGCGCTCGGCTACGGTTCGGAAGCCGGGGGTGCAGTGGTCTCGCTCATCGAGACGGACGACCCCGACATCCTATCCGCCGCACTCAAGGCCGCCGACCTCGGCACGCCCGCGCCCGTGCCGGCCGCCTTCATGCCCGTCGGGCCGAAGCGCAACGTGCTTCAGTTCGCGTTCCGCGAGCTCCACGTGGCCGCACCCGCACCGGTCGCCGTCGTGGCGCTGGCGGCCGGCGCGCCGTTCGGCGGCCTCGACATCGACGTCGAGGGCTGCACGCTCTGCCTCTCCTGCGTCAGCGCCTGCCCGACCCATGCGTTGAGCGACAGCCAGGATCGCCCGCTCCTCGCCTTCGACGAGAACCTCTGCGTCCAGTGCGGTCTCTGCGCCGCAACCTGCCCGGAGCGAGTCATCAGCCTGAAGCCGCAGATCGACTTCGTGGCCTGGAGTGCGCCTCGGCGCATCGTCAAGGAGGAGGAGCCATTCGCGTGCGTGGCCTGCGCCAAGCCCTTCGGTACGCGCAGCACCATCGAGCGGGTCATCGCCAAGCTGCGCGACAAGCACTGGATGTTCGCCGGGAGCGCCGGCGAGGAGCGGGTCCGCTCCCTCATGATGTGCGAGAATTGCCGCGTCGAAGCCGCCACCATGACCGGCTTCGACCCTCATGCGGGGCCGGAGCGGGCGAACCCCCGCACCACCGAGGATTACCTGCGCGAGCGGGCGACCCGCGCGGATCCGTTGGGTTGACGACGGCTCGCGGACGGTAACGACGCCCGGAGAGGCCGGCGGAAGCCGCCTCAGTTCCGGCGCGTCGCCCGTTCCAGGAATTGGACCAGGGCCTCGCGGTCATCCTTATCTCGGATCGTCTGTTCCGGCATCTTGGTGCCGGGCGTGTAGCGCGACGGGCCGACCTCGAAGAGTTCGGCGATGGTGCGGGCATCCCAGACGATGTCGAGGCGCTTCAAGGGTTCCGAGAACCGGTAGTCGGGGGCGCTGGCGATGCGCCGGCCGAAGATGCCGCTCAAGGTCGGTCCGGCGCGGGGACCTTCGTCGGGCGACAGGGTGTGGCAGGCGACGCAGGCACGAAAAACCTCGGCGCCGCGATCCCCCTTGAAGGCCGCGAGTGCGTCGGCCGGGCGCCCCATGGCGAGGGCGCCGATCGGCTCGCCGTTGGCGGCATTCCAGCGCCGAACGAGGCGGTCGCCGCCGCCGGTGAGGAGTTCGTTGCCGACCGGACGGAAAGCCAGCGACCAGACCGGCAGGCCGGGACCGACGAGGTGGAACAGGATCCTGGCATCCGCCCTTGCGATCATCGCCACGGTTCCCGCCACCGTCGCCGCGGCGATCCGGGTTCCGTCCGGCGAGAGTGCCACGGCGATCACGGGATTCGGCGGCAGTTCGGCCGTGGCCCGCACGTCTCCATCGGGCCTGAGGATGCGCACGACGCTGTCGGCGCCCGCCGTCATGATCTCGCCGTCGCTTGCCACGGCCAGCGTGTTCAACGGCGCGCCGAGCGTCAGCACGTGAGGCGGCGCATCGCCGGAGAGGGGCCAGATCCGAAGGGTGCCGTCGTAGCCCGCCGAGATCACGCGGCCGTCGGCGAGATAAGCCACCGCATTGACGTTGCCGGTATGCCCTCTGAGCGTACGCACCGCCCCGCCGCCCAGCGGCCGGACACGGACGGTGCCGTCCCATGAGGCCGAGGCGAGCATCGCGCCGTCCGGGGACAGGGCGAGCCCGGCGACCGGTCCCTGATGGTCGGCGAAGACCATGATCGGCTCCGGTGCTCCCATCTGCCACAGGGCGATGCGGCCGTCCTCGCCGCCGGTGAGGAAGCGCCCGGATCCGGCGGCCGCCACGGCGTTCACCGCTCCGTCGTGGACCCGTAGCACGCGCAGCGCCGCCCCGGTTTCCAGCGCCCATAGGATCGCCGACTGGTCGAAGCTCCCGGAGATCGCGAGGCCGCCATCCGGTTCGACCGCGATGGATCGCACCGGGCCGCCATGGCCATGGAGCTGTGCCAACGCCGGCCGGTCACACGCGATGCAGAGGAGCAAAGCGGCCAGGACCGTCGATCCGAGCCGAACCAAGCCTTTGGTGAGTGGCCGTCCGGCCGACGGGCGCTGGATCGTGCTGAGCATGCCCAACGCGTTTAGCTGGTCCCAACCGGTCCTGTCTTCCGCGGAGCTTCGGACGAAATGTCCCGCCCATGCCTGGCGCCCGGCGAAAGACGCCGGGTCCGTTACGGCGCTGCCGCGACCACAAGCCCTGCCGTTTCCCGGATTGGTCGCGCAGGGCCTTCTCGGCTTCCTCGCGCAGATCGGCGAAGTCGCAGCCGAACGGGACGGGCAATGCGACACGCATCTCGGGGTCACTCGCCGACACGAGAGTGACGATCGACCGCTTACGGCTGAAGCCGTGGACGAGGGAGACCACGGTGACGTGGTCTGTTGACGGTTCGGCTTGGCGGGCCTCCTGCATGACCGGTGATCCACGAGACCGGCCTGGCGAGCGAGACGGAACCGAAGGGCGGTCGCGCTCCGAGGCTTGATCGACCGGCCGGTTTGGCTCAACGCTCCCGGTCATGTGGACGAATGACGAGCCCTCGTCGGTGGCGGGCCTGCCGCGCCTTGCCTCCGGCGCCCTGATGGCGCTCGCGGAGGCGCGCGGGCGCCTGGCCGCCGGCGTGATGCCGGTCGCCCCGATCAGCCTCGGCCTGGGCGAGGCGGTCGGCGGGATGCTGGCCGGCGACGTCGTCGCGATGGCCGACCTGCCCGCTCGTACCCTCGCCTTGCGGGACGGCTGGGCCGTTGCCGCCGAAGCGGTCGCCGGGGCATCGCCCTACGCGCCGATCCTGCTCGCATCTCAACCCGTCTGGGTCGAGGCCGGCGACGACCTGCCGCCGGGGACCGATGCGGTTCTGGGCCAGGAAGCGATCCCCGACCCGGAGGCGCCCCCCGGCCGCATCCGCGTGGTCGAGGAGGCTCCCGCGACCGAGGGGACGCGGGGCGCCGGCGCCGATCTGTCCCGTGGGCAGAACATGGCCGCCGCGGGCACGCGGCTGGCTCCCTCCCGGATCCTGGGGCTGGCTGCCTGTGGCATCGCGCGCGTCGATGTTCGGCGGCCGATGGTTCGGCTCGTCGCGACCGGTCCCGCCGGCGCCGCCGTCTGCGCCGCCCTGGCCGCGTTCATCGCGGCCGACGGCGGCATCGCGGTGCAGACCCGTCAGCCCGGCCGTCATGCCGATGCCGTAGCCGAGGCGATCCTCGGTTCGCCGGCCGATGCGGTGTTCGTCATCGGGGGCACCGGGTTCGGCCGAACGGATGTCAGTGCCGCCGCACTGACCCTGGCGGGGACCGTGACCGCTCACGGCGTCGCCCTGCGCCCCGGAGAGACCGCAGGGTTTGGCACCGCCGGAGGCCGTCCCGTTCTCCTCGTGCCCGGCCGCCCCGATGCCGCCCTCGCCAGCTACCTGACCCTCGGCCGCCCGCTGCTAGGCGCCCTGGCGGGAACCCGTGCTACGGATCGGCGCATCGCGCCGCTCCTGCGCAAGATCGTCTCGACCTTGGGGATGAGCGAACTTGTCTTCGTGCAGTGTCGGCCGGAGGGGATCGAGCCCCTCGGGAGTGCCGAGATTCCGCTGCATCGCTTGGCACTGGCCGATGCCGCGGTTCTGGTCCCGCCGGAGCGAGAGGGCTATGTCGAGGGCACGTCGGTCGAGATCATCCCATTGTGACGCGAGCCCAACCTTCAGAACCCGACGATGAATTCGCGGCCCGCCTTGCCGCGGCCTCGCGCCAGGAGCAGTTTCTGGACGTCCTGTCGCGGGATGCCGCTCTGGCGCGCTTCCAGGCCGAGATCCCGCATGCCCGGCTCGGCCCGGAGATCGTTCCGCTCGCGCTGGCCCGCGGCCGCGTCCTCGCCGAAGACATCGCCTCCCCCATCGACGTGCCGCCCTTCGACCGGGCTCTCGTCGACGGCTTTGCCGTCCGCGCCGCCGATACCAGGGGCGCCAGCGAGGCCGAACCGCGCCGTCTCGTGCTCAATCGCGAGATCCTGAGCTGCGGCACAGCGCCGACGGGCGGGGTCGGGTCCGGCACCGCCACGCCGATCGCCACCGGAGGCATGCTTCCGCGCGGTGCCGACGCCGTCGTCATGATCGAGGTTACCGAGTTCAGGGGCGGCGCCGCCGAGATGGCGATCGACGTCGCCAGATCTGCCGCGCCGGGGCAGTTCGTCGGCTATGCCGGGGCCGACATGGCCCGTGGCGAGACGGTTCTGCGAGCCCGCACTGTCGTCACCGCCCGCGAGATCGGGATGCTCGCCGCTTGCGGTCTCGCCGAGATCGCGGTCGTGCGCCGACCGCGCGTCGGCGTCATCTCCACCGGTGACGAACTGTCGGCGCCGGGCGATGTCCTGCCCGCCGCCGGCATCTATGATTCGAACGGTGCCATCGTCGCGGCGTCCGTCACGGAGAATGGCGGCGAGGCCATCCCCTTCGGGATCGTTCCCGACGATGCGGACGCGCTCGAGGCGGCGATCCGGAGCGCTCTCGCGGACTGCGACCTCGTCGTCCTGTCGGGCGGCACGTCGAAGGGGGCCGGCGACGTCTCGCACCGTATCCTGTCGCGGCTGGGGCCGCCGGGAGTCCTGGTCCATGGGGTCGCGCTCAAGCCCGGCAAGCCGCTCTGCCTTGCCAAGTCCGAGGGCAAGGCGATCGTGGTGCTGCCCGGCTTTCCGACCTCGGCGATGTTCACCTTCCACGAGTTCGTGGTGCCGCTGGTCCGTGCCCTGGCGGGATTGCCGCCCCGGGACGAAGCCAGCATCGAGGCGCTGCTACCGCAGCGCCTATCGTCCGAACTCGGCCGGATGGAGTTCGTCATGGCCGCCCTGTCGCAAGGGCCGGACGGGGCCGTGGCGGTCCCGTTGCCCAAGGGCTCCGGCTCCGTCACCGCCTTCTCGCAGGCCGATGGCTTCTTCGCTGTCCCCGCCGAGCGTTCCGGCTTGGAGGCGGGCGAGCGCGTGCGCCTGACCCGCCTCGGCACGGCAGTACGGCCGCCCGATCTCACCATCGTCGGCAGCCATTGCCTCGGGCTCGACCGCGTGGTCGGGCGCCTCGCCGAACGAGGTCTTCATTCGCGCACGGTCTGGGTCGGCTCCTCGGGGGGGCTCGCCGCGTTGGAGCGGGGCGAATGCGACCTTGCCGCGCTCCACCTCCTCGATCCACAGACGGAGACCTACAACGCGCCGTTCCTGCGTCCGGGCTTCGTGCTGGCACCCGGCTGGCGCCGGCTCCAGGGCGTCGTGTTCCGCCGTGGCGATGCCCGCTTTGCAGGCCTGGACGCTGCGGCGGCGATCGATAACCTGCGAACGGACTCGGACGTCGTGATGGTCAATCGCAACACCGGCTCCGGCACCCGCATGCTCGTCGACCGGCTGCTTGCCGGTTCCCGGCCGCCCGGCTTCTGGAACCAGCCGCGCTCGCACAATGCCGTCGCGGCGGCGGTCGCACAGGGGCGTGCCGATTGGGGGATCGCCATCGCCACCGTCGCGGAGATCTACGGGCTCGATTTCCTGCCGTTGACGGAGGAGCATTACGACTTCGCCTACGCGGAGACGAACAGGTCGAGGCCCGCCCTGGCGGCCTTCCTCACCGTTCTCGCCGAGCCCGACATTCGCGCCGCCCTGACGGCCCTCGGCATGGTCCCGGGCGGGAATCGGTGATGGGGCAAGAGGACATGCGCATTATCGGCCTCGCCGGCTGGAGCGGGGCCGGCAAGACGACCCTTCTGACGAAGCTGATCCCCGAGTTGCGGCGGCGGTCCTTGAGGGTGGCGACGCTGAAGCACGCGCACCATGCCTTCGACGTCGACCAGCCCGGCAAGGATTCCTACCTTCACCGCCAAGCCGGTGCCTCGGAGGTGATCGTCTCGTCGAGCCGTCGCTGGGTGCAGATCCACGAGGTCGGCGACGACAGGGAAGCGACGCTCGCGGACCTCCTGCGGCGTGTGAGCCGTTGCGACCTCATCGTCGTCGAAGGCTTCAAGCGCGAAGCCCACCCCAAGCTCGAAGTGTTTCGCGATGGCAATGGCCGTCCGCCCCTGCATCCGGACGATCCGCGCATCGTCGCGGTCGCGAGCGACCGCCCATTTCCGGGAGCGGGCGTGCCCGTCATGCCGCTCGACGGGATCGAGGCTGTCGCCGACGCCGTCATCCGCCTGTCGGAGCCTATCGCGGCGGTCCTGGCGAGGCTGGAACGTCAACGGTCGGATCAACATAGGTGCGATCATGGCCCAGCTCACTGACGACTGCTTCGCCTTCGGCGGCCCGCTGCTGTCGATCGACGCCGCCGTGGCGCTGATGTGGGAGCGCCTGCCCGTGCTCGCCGGCATCGAGACCGTGCCGCTCATCGATGCTGACGGACGCATTTCCGCCGCCGACGTCACCGCCGGGATCGATCTGCCGCCCTTCGACAACTCGGCGGTCGACGGCTACGCCCTCTGCCATGCCGACCTGACGGTCGATGCGGAGACTGTTTTGCCGGTGACCGACCGTATCGCCGCTGGCACGCGTGTGGACGGCATGAGCGTCGCAGGCGGCGCCGCGCGGATCTTCACCGGGGCGGCGTTGCCGGTGGGAGCCGACACGGTCTTCATGCAGGAAGACGTTCGTCGCGATGGGGACCGGATCGTCCTTCCACCGGGGCTCAAGCGCGGCGCGAACCGGCGCCTCGCCGGCGAGGATATCGGCAGGGGGGGGGTCGTCATCTCCGCGGGCCGTCGCTTGCGGCCTCAGGATCTCGCACTGGCGGCCGCGGTGGGGCACGCCTCGCTGGCCGTGCGCCGGCGTCTGCGCGTCGCCGTCTTCTCCACCGGTGACGAACTCACCGAACCGGGAACCGCTCTTCGCGCCGGCGCGATCTACGATTCAAACCGGGTCATGCTCGTGACGCTCCTGCGCCGCCTCGGCGTCGAGGTGAGAGACCTCGGCCTCCTGCGCGACGATCCGGGCGTGCTGAAGCAGCGCCTGTCGGCCGCGGCGGGCGATCACGACCTCATCCTGACCTCCGGCGGCGTCTCCACCGGAGAGGAGGACCACGTCAAGGCGGCGGTGGAGGCGGTCGGGCGCCTGATGTTCTGGCGGCTCGGGATCAAGCCCGGGCGGCCCGTCGCCATGGGTATGATCGCTGGCACGCCCTTCGTCGGGCTGCCGGGAAACCCGGTGGCGGTCTACGTGACCCTGCTCTTCGTCGTGCGGCCTCTCCTCGCCCGACTCGGTGGTGCCGAGTACAGCCCGCCGATCGGCGTCCCCGCCCGCGCGTCCTTCGCTTACGGAAAGAAGGCGGGCCGGCGCGAGTTCGTTCGGGTGAACCTGACGCATGGCGCCGACGGCGTCCTAGAAGCGACGAAGTATCCCAAGGACGGCGCCGGCACGCTCACGTCTCTTACGGGAAGCGACGGTCTCGCCCAGATCGAGGAAGCGCGCATCCATCTCGCCAACGGGGAGACCGTCGATGTTTTTCCTCACGGACTCCTGTTCTAAGCGTTTCGACGCCTCGTCCGAAGACGCCAATATCGTTTCCGATAAAAGAAATTGCGAGTTCAGTATCGTCATTGATCGTAACGAATTGGCTTCGGCGCGCGACCATATAGGGCGCCGGTGAGGCTTAAATGATTCTTCAGGGGGCCATGCTGTTTTGAAGATGTGGACGAGACATCGAACAGGCGGACCGGCGCTCACATGGCGATGCGTGACGAGCAGATTTGCGCGATCGATGCCGAGGTGCTGCGCCTTCGTGTGCTGACGGATTCCATCGTCGACGGCTTGGCGATCGTCTCCGCCGGCGGCCTCATCGTCGAAGCGAACCTGAGGCTCGGTGAGCTCGTGGGTCAGGACGCCCGCTCGCTTGCCGGTCGACGGCTGGACAGCCTCGTGTCCGAGGGTCATCAGGCCGCCCTCGACGCACTTGTCGCCGCCGAGGAGCAGACGGATGCGATCGAGGTCGGGCTGGCCGGTCCGCATGCCGTGAGTGCCGAGGTCCATGTGCGCCGGGCCGAACTCGCCGCCGGCCCGGTCAGCATCGTGACATTCCACGACCTTCGTGCGCGCCGTTCCGCGGAGGAGAAGATCGGCCGCCGCGCCCGTCATGACCCACTGACGGGACTGCGCAACCGTCTCGGCCTCGACCAGGCGCTCGCGGCGGAACAGACCCGAGCCGAACGCTACGGTGCGAATTTCGCCGTCCTCTGCCTCGACCTCGACGGCTTCAAGGCGATCAACGACAGCCACGGTCATGCCGCCGGGGATGAAGCCCTTCGCGTGGTCGCCCGTCGTCTGGAAGAAGTCACGCGCGAGACCGACCTGGTCTTCCGCCTGGGGGGCGACGAGTTCCTGATTCTTCAGGCCTACACGACGGAACCGCACCAATCGAGCCGGCTCGCTGAACGCCTCTTGGAGGCTGTCGGGCGCCCGTTCTTCGTCGGCGACGTGCCCGTCAACCTCGGTGTCAGCATCGGCATCGCGCATTTCCCGAGCCACGGCCGCGTGACGGAGGAACTGCTACACAACGCCGACGCAGCGCTCTACAAGGCCAAGCGCGAGGGCAAGAACACCCATCGGTTCTTCGATCCCTCGCTCGACCAGTCCCTTCAGCATCGGCGCGCGATCGAAGCCGAGCTGATGCATGCCATCGACCGCGGCGAACTCGAACTGGTCTACGACCCGGAACTGGAGGCCGCGTCCGGCGCCGTGGTCGGATTCGGTGTCCGCCTGTCCTGGAACAGTTCGCGCCTCGGGACCGTGCCTCCCTCCGTCTTCCTGCCGATCGCCGAGCATGCCGGCCTGATGACGGCACTAGGTGAATGGTCCATCCACGAGGCCTGCCGGCAGGCCGCGACCTGGACCCGCCCGCTCGCGATCGCCGTCGCGGTCTCGCTGTTCCAGCTCAAGAGCAGCGACATGGCCGTGACCGTGGCTCAGGCCCTCAAGGTATCGGGCCTGGCCCCTGCACGCCTACGGATCGATGTCAGCGAGGCGGCCCTGGTCCAGGGCGGCAAGATCGTGAGCGAGACGCTGGCTAAACTCGGATCGCTGGAGGTCCGGCTGGGCCTCGAAGAGTTCGGCTCCGGAGCCTCCTCGATCGCGATACTGGACGGGGGAACCTTCAACCTCGTCAAGCTTGCCGTGTCCTTCGCGGAGGACGACGGGAGCTTGGCGCGTCGCCGGCTGGCCATCGTCGCCGCCTGCCGGGTTTTCGGTGTGCCCGTTGGCGCGACCGAAGTCGCCTCGCCCGCCATGCGCGATCGGCTCGTCGATGCGGGCGTCGCAATCATCCAGGGTGACGTCGTCAGTCCGCCGGGTGCCATCGCCAGGTTCGCGCCCTTCGTCGGCACGACGTCGCCGGCCCTGCGCAAGACCGGCGATGCGCGCGCCCTCGACGACCTGCGCGATCTTCTGAACCCCTTCCATCCAGAGCTGATCCCCGTCCTCATCGTCGACGACAGCGACATCGTCGGTGAAACCCTCTCGGCGATGCTGAAGGCGTTCGGCTTCACGGATGTGCGATGCGCGA
>NZ_CAXUJR010000064.1:0-20606 GCF_964251405.1 uncultured Methylobacterium sp. | reverse complement strand
GAGCCATGACGGGACCGAGAGAGCCGCTAGCGCATCCCGCCCGGCCGGTCGCCCACCGCCCAGGCCAGCGCCTGCTCCAACCGGTCGTTGCCCCAGAACAGCTCGCCGTCCTCGGTCAGAAAAGTCGGCGCTCCGAAGATGCCCCGCGACCGCGCTTCCTCGCCGTTCACGCGCAGCCTTCCCTTGTTCGCCTCCGCTGCGGCAGATTTGAGGATGATCGTCCCGTCGAGGCCGAGGCTGTTGAGGAGCGTCACCACCGCCGAGGGCTCCGCGATCGACTGGCCCTTGGCGAACACGCTCTCGTAGACCGCCTTTGAGAACGGCACGAGCCAGTCATGATCCATGCCGTAGGTCGCCGCCCGGGTGGCACTCAGGCTGTTCTGCGGGAACGGGTCCGGTCGCGTCACCGCCGGCAGGCCGAGTCTGGCCGCCTCGCGGTCGAGGTCGCGCCACATGGCGCGGCCCTTGGCGGGGTAGAGGTTGAAGGGCGAGGAATTCCAACCCTGCGCCGCGAAGATCGGGCCGAGCAGGAACGGCCTCCAACGGATCTCCACCCCGGCCCCCTGCGCTGCGGCCTCGATCCGCATGGCGGCGAGATAGGAATAGGTGGACGCGAATTCGTACCAGAATTCGAGGGTCGGCCGCCGCGCCATTCGTCGACTCTCCGTCGGTTCGATGAGGGGTCACCGTGGCGCGATGCGTAGTTTCCCGCAAGGCGGCCTCACGCCACTGGCTCGTTCAGCGAACGCGTCGAACGGCATGCCGGTTGCACCTCGCAGCGCTCCGCTGGTAAGCCGCGACGACCCCTCCAAGACCCTGAGCGAAGCGAGACCGATGGCAGACGAGACCCCCAAGGCAGAGACTCCCCGGTCCGAGGCCGCGAAGCCCGTCAAGAAGGTCGTCCTCGCCTATTCCGGGGGTCTCGACACGTCGATCATCCTGAAATGGCTGCAGACCACCTATGCCTGCGAGGTCGTCACCTTCACGGCCGACCTCGGGCAGGGCGAGGAGCTGGAGCCGGCACGCAAGAAGGCGGAACTCCTCGGCATCAGACCTGAGAACATCTTCATCGAGGACCTGCGCGAGGAATTCGTGCGCGATTACGTATTTCCGATGTTCCGTGCCAACGCGGTCTACGAGGGCGTCTACCTGCTCGGCACCTCCATCGCCCGACCGCTCATCGCCAAGAAGCAGATCGAGATCGCCGAGCGGGTCGGAGCCGATGCGGTCTGCCACGGAGCCACCGGCAAGGGGAACGATCAGGTCCGGTTCGAGCTCGGATACTACGCCTTGAAGCCCGACGTGACCGTGATCGCACCCTGGCGCGAATGGGACATGAAGAGCCGCGAGCAGCTCATCGCGTTCGCCGAAGCCCACCAGATCCCGATCGCCAAGGACAAGCGCGGCGAGAGCCCGTTCTCGGTGGACGCCAACCTCCTCCACGCCTCCTCGGAGGGCAAGGTGCTGGAGGACCCCGCCGACGAGGTGCCGGACTACGTCTATTCGCGGACACTCTCGCCCGAGGAAGCGCCCGACACGCCGACCGTCATCACCATCGGCTTCGAGCGCGGCGACGCGGTCACCGTCGACGGAGTCGCGATGTCGCCGGCCACCCTGCTGGCCAAGCTCAACCAGCTCGGCCACGACAACGGCATCGGCCGCCTCGATCTCGTCGAGAACCGCTTCGTCGGGATGAAGAGCCGCGGCATGTATGAGACGCCGGGTGGCACGATCCTGCTGCCGGCCCACCGTGCCATCGAGTCGATCACGCTGGACCGGGGTGCCGCGCACCTCAAGGACCAGCTCATGCCGCAATACGCGGAGCTGATCTATAACGGTTTCTGGTTCTCGCCCGAGCGCGAGATGCTGCAGGCCCTGATCGACAAGAGCCAGGAGATGGTCACGGGCGAGGTCCGGCTGAAGCTCTACAAGGGCGGCATCCACGTCATCGGTCGCACCAGCCCGAACTCGCTCTACGACCAGGACCTCGTCACCTTCGAGGAGGGTGCGGTTGCCTACGACCACCGCGACGCGGCCGGCTTCATCAAGCTCAACGCGCTGCGGCTGCGGACCCTGGCGCAGCGGAAGAAGCTCCTCGGCGGCTGAAGGCCGTCGCCGCTCCTACCGCTTCATCAATCCCCCGAGCACGTTGCGCAGGATCGCGTTGCCGACCTGCGTGCCGACCGTGCGTGCCATCGAGCGGGCGGCGTTGCCGATGACCTGCTCGGTCAGGCTCTGCGGCGGGCGGCGGCCGGCCTTGCCCTTCGCGGCCGGCTTCGTGCCGAAGATGCCGCCGACGAGGCCGCCCAGCATCCCGCCGAGGCCCCCCTCCGATTGCTGCGCGGCTTCCACGCCCTGGGTATCGAGCCCCTTGCGGGCGGCCAGCATCTCGTAGGCGCTCTCGTTGTCGACCGCGGTGTCGTACTTGCCCCTGAGCGGGCTGGCGGCGATCAGGGCGGCGCGCTCCGCCGCGTTCAGCGGGCCGACGCGGCCCTGCGGCGGGGCGATCAGTGCGCGCTCGACGACGGACGGGGTGCCCTTGGCCTCCAGGAAGCTCACCAGCGCCTCGCCGACGGCAAGCTCGGTGATTGCCTGGGCCACGTCGAAGCCGGGGTTCTGGCGGAATGTCTCGGCAGCGGCCTTCACGGCGCGCTGGTCGCGGGGCGTGAAGGCGCGCAGCGCGTGCTGGACGCGGTTGCCGAGCTGACCGAGCACGGTCTCGGGCACGTCGAGGGGGTTCTGCGTCACGAAATAGACGCCGACGCCTTTCGAGCGGATGAGGCGCACCACCTGCTCCACGGCGTCGAGGAGGGCTTTGGGCGCGTCGTTGAACAGCAGGTGCGCTTCGTCGAAGAAGAACACGAGCTTCGGCTTGTCGAGGTCGCCCACCTCGGGCAGCTGCTCGAAAAGCTCGGACAGCATCCACAACAGGAACGACGCGTAGAGGCGCGGCCGTTGCATGAGCTTGTCGGCGGCCAGGATGTTGACGATACCGCGCCCGTCGCGGTCGACCTTCATGAAGTCGTTGAGGTCCAGCGCCGGCTCGCCGAAGAACTCGTTGGCGCCTTGGTTCTCCAGCATCAGAAGCTGGCGCTGGATGGCACCGACGCTTGCGGCCGAGACGTTGCCGTATTTCCCCGAGACCTCCTTCAGGTTCTCGGTGAGGTGGAGCAGCAGCGCCCGCAGGTCCTTGAGGTCGAGCACCGGCCATTGGTTGTCGTCGGCCACCCGGAAGGCGATATTGAGGACGCCTTCCTGGGTGTCGTTCAGCTCGAGGAGGCGTGCCAGCAGGAGCGGCCCCATCTCGATGACGGTGGCGCGGATCGGGTGCCCCTGGTCCCCGAACAGGTCCCAGAACACGGTGGGGAAACGATCCGGCTCGTAGGCGATCCCGATTTCCTCGGCGCGCTTGAGGAAGACCGGCTTCGACTCGCCCGCCGCCGCGAGACCGGAGAGGTCGCCCTTGATGTCGGCCGCGAAGACCGGGACGCCGGCATTCGAGAAGCCTTCGGCCATGACCTGCAGCGTCACGGTCTTGCCGGTTCCGGTGGCGCCCGCCACGAGGCCGTGGCGGTTGGCGAGCCTGAGGGTGAGAGCTTCGGGCTTGGTCCCGCTTTTGCCGACCAGAATCTTGCCGTCGCGTGCCTTGTCGTCGCCCTGCATGACCGCTCGCTCCAACCCCTGCGTCGCGGGCACGGCCTCGACGCTCAAGGTTATGACGGTCGTAGGTCCGATTTTCCAGTCCGCCGCTCCGAAACGGCGGCGCTCAGGCTGCGGGCTGCGGGGCAGCGATGAACCATGTTTCAACCTGTCGAACGCCGCATCTCGCCCGAAGAGCCTTGTTCTGCGTTACACCGATAGAGATCGATCGGGTCCGGGTTGGAAACGGCGTATCTCGGGAGGAAACCTCGTGAAAAGAACGATCATCTTGGCGGCCGGCTTGTTCGTCGCAGGCCTCTATCTCGCGCCGGCGCCGGCTTCGGCAGCACCCTTTAGCGTCCCGACGACCGAGGCTTCTCCCGCGGTCGAGACCGTCCAGTACGGCTATGGCCGTCGCGGTTACGGACGCGGTGGTTACGGACGCGGGGGCTACGGGCGTCGTGGCTACGGCGGCGGACCGCGCTTCGGCGGGCGCGGATACTACCGAGGCGGCGGCTATGGTCGTGGCGGCTATGGCCGCACCGGCATCGGACCTGGCAACCTCCTTGGCGGTGGTCCGGGCTACGTCGGCCCGCGCTTTTAAAGACTCCTGCGGACGCTCGGCGGGACCGCCGAGCGTCCGATCCACCGGGCTTCGGCGATGGATGGTGGCGCTGCGCCGGCCGCGGCCCGCCGCCCCGTGACGCTCCCTGCATCCTGGCTCAGACATGCTCACGCGCAGACCTTACGCTTGATTTCCCGCCTGCGAGGCTCGATGGACAATTTCCCGACAAAGCTGGAGCATTTGAGATGGACGAACTGATCACCCGCGTCACGAGCGTGACCGGTCTCGATGCGGCGACGGCGCAGACGGCCGTCGGCCACATCCTGGCCTTCCTGCAGAAGGAAGGACCCGCCACCGAGGTCAGCCAGCTCCTCGCGGCCATGCCGGGATCCGAGGCGCTCGTCGCCGACTCGAACGAAGCAGAGGGCGGCGGCGGATTGATGGGCATGCTCGGTGGAATGATGGGCGGCGGCGTCATGGCGCTGGGCCAGAAGCTGATGTCGGCCGGCGTGCCGATGGGCCAGATGCAGCAGCTCGGGCGCGAGCTGTTCTCCTATGGTCGTGAGAAGGCCGGCGAGGACGTGATGGGCCCGATCGTCGGTTCGATCCCCGGCCTCAACCAGTTCGTCTGAATGACATCCGCGGTGCTTCGGCGGCTACCCTTCCCGGGGTCGCCGACGCACCTCGGACATTGGCCTGATCAATTGAACTAAACCACCATGACACCGTTGAAATTCTTGTCATAAAAGCGTTCTCGCTTCGTGATGATGTGCCGCATCGAGGCACGAGGCCGGTGGCTCCGCGGGGAGTCAGCCCCGGGGCTTTGGCAGGGCGGATCCGATGGTCCCGAATTTCGCGCGTGACGCTTCAGCGGCCTGGCTCAACGGATGGGAGGCACACGTCAACGCCCCCATCGCTCGCTTCAAGCAGAAGCGGACCGATGCCGGCCTGCCCGGCTTTCCCGGGATGGGCTTCCTGCCCGCCGGCGGCGTTCCGATCCGGTTCAAGCCGCGGCTGAAGAAGCCTCTCGCCGCGCCCGGCCTCGACCCGAGTCTCGGCCGAATTGGCAACCTCGAGGTCCGTCTCGCGACATCGGTCCCGGAGATCCGCCGGGCGCAGCGCCTGCGTTACCGGGTGTTCTACGAGGAGATGTCGGCGATCCCGACCGGCATCACCCTGCTCGCGCGTCGCGACATCGACGATTACGACACAGTCTGCGACCATCTCCTCGTGATCGACCATGCCGCGACGGAGGCCAAGCCCTTCCGCAAGCCGCGGCCGAAGGTCGTCGGCACCTACAGGCTCTTGCGCCAGGACGAGGCCGACCGCAATTTCGGCTTCTACACCGCCGGCGAATACGACATCGCGCCGCTTCTGGCGGCCAATCCCGGAAAGCGCTTCCTTGAACTCGGGCGCTCCTGCGTGCTGAAGCCCTATCGGAACAAGCGGACGGTGGAGCTGCTCTGGGCCGGCATCTGGGCTTATGTCCAGCACCACCGCATCGATGCGATGCTCGGCTGCGCGAGTCTCGAAGGAACCGATCCGGACCGTCTCGCCTTGCCCTTGAGCTTCCTTCACCATCATGCCCGCGCGCCGCAAGCGTGGTGCGCCCGCGCCCTGCCGGACCGCTACGTCGCGATGGACCGCCTGTGCCGCGAGACCGTCGATCCGAAGGCGGCGCTGCAGGCGCTACCGCCACTGATCAAGGGCTATCTCAGAGTCGGCGCCACCTTCGGCGACGGGGCGGTGGTGGACCGGCAGTTCGGCACCACCGACGTCTTCGTCGTGCTGCCGGTCTCGGCGATCGCAGCGCGCTACCGCGATCATTTTGGTCCGGCCGCGAACCGTCGCGCCGCCTGAGCGGCCCCTCGCGGGGTTGATCCTCCCGTCACACCCCGCCTAAACCCCTCTCGCCGGGCGGCACGTCGCGGCCAGGGAGGACGCAGCCGCCATGCGTGGCTACCGGTACGAGGCGCTCGATGGCGTGCGCGGGCTCGCGGCCCAGGCCGTGCTCGTGAGCCATGCGCTCGGCATGGCCTATCCCCGCCTCGAAGCGCCCGTGGCCGGGCTCGTCGAATGGGCCGGCCGGCTCTCCGTGATGGTGTTCTTCTCGCTGAGCGGCTTCGTCATCGCCATCAGCCTGGCGCGGCTGATTGCGGAGGACCGCGGGCGTTTCGTCCTGCCCTACGCCGTCCATCGCCTCGCCCGGATCTGGCCGCCGCTGATCCTTGCGATCGTCATAACCTTCGCGGTCGGCGCCATCGGCCATGCCGGGCTGCCACTGCTCACCCGCACGGGCGAGCCCTATCGCCTCGACCTCATCGCGTTCCTGCGCGGCATCACGCTGACCTTCGGACCGGGAGACGCGACCTTCGTGATCGACAGGGCTTTGTGGTCCCTTCGTCAGGAGGTCTACCTCTACGGCGTCGCCGCCTTCGCGGCCCTGGCCCTCGTTCGTGGCGGCCTGTCCCGCCTGCTCTACGGCGCCGTTTTCCTAGGGCTGGTGACGGTGACGGCCGACCGCTTCTTCTACCTCCAGTCCCTCGCGCTGTTCGGTGCCGGTGCCGGTGCCGCCCTGTTCGGTGATCGCCTTCGGACGTTGGCGGGGTCGCGCTGGCTCTGGTCGGCCTCGGCTGCCTGCCTCGTCCTGCCGCTCGTGACCGTCGAAGATGCCGGCTACGTCGACAGCCTGAGCGATCATCGCGGCCTGCTCGCCTATCAGGCGGCCGTGGGATTGCCCCTGGCTCTGTGCCTGCTCGCGCTCGCGACCCGGGACGGACCGGCCACACGGTTCTTCGCAGCCTCGCGCGGTGCGGCGCCGTTCTCCTACACGCTCTACGTCATCCACGTTCCGGTCATGACGCTGATCTTCTCGGTCAGGGCCTACCATGGCTGGGTGCCGGGGGCGGCCGGCACCGTTGCGACGCTGGCGGTGGCGATCCTGGTGACCGAAGCAGTCTCATTCCTCGCCGCACGCCTCGTCGAAAGGCCGCGCCTTTTTCGTGCCCTGCTGTTCCGCGGCCTCGCCGCGACGGGGCGGACCCCAACCCCACAGGTTGACGATCCAAGGAAGGCTCAGGCCGAGGCATCTCCGACGAGCGCCGCCAGTCCTTCCCGGTAGGTGGGAAAGGCGAGAGAGACGCCGAGCTCCTCGCGGATCAGACGGTTCCGCACTCGCTTGTTCTCGCCGTAGAAGCTGCGCGCCATCGGGCTCAGATCGGCCGTCTCGAAATCGACCTCCGGCGGCAGCGGCAGGCCGGCGAGCGCGGCGGCGTATTCGGTCACCACCTGCGGGGGCGCCGGCTCGTCGTCGGTGACGTTGTAGACCGCGCCCGGCCGTGGGCGCCGGATCGAGGCCGACAGGGTGGTGGCGATGTCGTCGACATGGATGCGGTTGAAGACCTGTCCTGCCTTGATGATCCGCTGCGACTTGCCCTCACGCAGCTTGACCAGGGGATTGCGGCCGGGGCCGTAGATGCCTGACAGGCGAAACACCTGTACGGCCTTGCCGGTCTCCGCGCCGAGCCGCAGCCAGGATTCCTCGACGGCCAGCCGCCCACGGGACCTGGGGCTCGCCGGGCGCGGCGTGGTCTCCTCGTCGATCCAGGCGCCCTCGTGGTCGCCATAGACGCCGATCGTGGAGAGATATCCGATCCAGGCGATACGGCTCTCACGGATCGCTCCGCCGTATCGACGCAGCACCGTGTCGCCGTCGCGATCCGGGGGGGCGGAGACGAGGAGCATGTCGGTATCGGCGAGATCGGCCGCGATGCGGGGATCGTCGGATTGCGGCCCGAATGTTCGCATGGCGATCGAAGTGTCGCATGCGATGGCATCGGCCCTGGCCGTATCGGTGACGGTGGCTCGGACGATCCCGAAGCCGCCGGCTTCGCGTTCGGCGAAATGGCGGGCGGTGAAGCCGAGACCGAAGACGAACAGGTTCATGATGGCGCGGTTTCCTTCGGCGAGCTCATCTCGGCCATATCGAGCGCGAGGTGCCATTCCGCCAGCACGTCGTCATCGATCTCGGTCGCCCCGCGATCCGCGAACAACGACGCCATCCAGTGGCGGTCGAGGAGCCGCCCCGCCGCCCATACGGCCATGCCCCGGACCAGGGAAGACGGGTCGCCGAGGTTGTCGAGCGCGGCCGACGCCAGGGCCGGATCTCCGGAATTGCCGACGGCGATGAGCACGTTCCTCAGGAAGCGGTCGCGCCCGGTGCGCTTGATCGGCGTGCCCGTGAAACGCAGGCGAAACGCGGCCTCGTCGAGGCGGGCGAGGTCGGCGAGAGGCGGCGCGGCGAGATCGTCCCTGGCGGCCAGGCGCGCTTCGCCGGCGGTCTTCGCGAACTTGTTCCAGGGGCAGACCGCGAGGCAATCGTCGCAGCCGAAGATGCGGTTGCCGATAGCGGGGCGGAACTCCGGCGCGACCGCGCCCTCGTGCTCGATGGTGAGGTAGGAGATGCAGCGCCGCGCATCGAGCCGGTAGGGCGCCGGCAGCGCGTTTGTGGGGCAGATGTCGAGACAGCGCCGGCATCCGCCGCAATGGTCGGCCCCCGGTTCGTCGGGCTCGAACTCGGCAGAGGTGTAGATCGCGCCCAGCAGCAGCCAGTTGCCGAATTCCCGCGAGATCAGGACCGTGTGCTTGCCCTGCCAGCCGAGCCCGGCGGCGGCGGCCAGCGGCTTCTCCATCACCGGGGCGGTGTCGACGAAGACCTTCACCCGCACGTCGCCCTTGGCCGAGAGATAGCCGCCGAGTTCCTTGAGCTTGCCCTTCAGGACCTCGTGATAGTCGCGCCGCTGCGCGTAGGCGGCGATGGCGCCACGATCCCTTTGCGACAGGAGGCCGAGGGGATCGGTCTCGGGGCTGTAATTCATGCCGACCATCACGATCGAGCGCACTCCGGGCCAGAGCACAGCAGGGTCGGCGCGCTGGTCGGCGCGCTCCTCCATCCAGTCCATGCCACCGTGGTGGCCCGCGGCGAGCCATCCACTGAGGTCGGCGGGAAGACCCGGCACGGAGTCGGGGCTCGTCACCCGGAAAAGATCGAAGCCGAGATGGCGGGCACGGGCTTCGACGGCCCGGCGCAGGTCGCTGCCGGCGAGGATTTTCCGGGGGGGACGACGGCGCGCGGAGAGTGGAAGCGACGTGCTCATGGCGAGCCCGCTTGATCTCGCGCGTCGAGGACGACGGTGGGCCTAGTCAGAAATCCAGATCCGCATAGTGATCGGCCGGCGCCATGCCGGGCACCCGGTCCGCCAGGAGCGTGCGGAAGGAGGGGCGCGACTTCACCCGCGCGTACCAGTCCTTTGCCGTCTCGTCCTCGTCCCATGGCACGTCGCCGAGATAATCCACGCAGGAAAGGTGGGCCGCCGCCGCGAGATCGGCATAGGTCAGATGGTCGCCTGAGAGCCAGCGCCGCCGGCCCATCAGATAGCCGATATAGGTGAGGTGATAGCGGACGTTGGTGCGTGCGGCACGGATCGCGTGCATGTCCGGCGGGCCGCCGCCGACCGCGCTGGTCATGAAGCGCTTCGAGATCTTCTCGAGCATCAGATAGCCCGTCACCTCGGCGTCGAACTTGACCAGGAACCAGTCAAGAAGCCGGCGCACCTCGACGCGCTCGGCGGTGGTCTCCGGCAGCAGCCGCCGGCCGTTGAGCCCGAGGCCACGAGTCTCGTCGAGATATTCGGCGATGATCCCGGCACACGGTATGGCGAGGCCGCTCTGCTCGACAAGGACAGGGGTCGTCCCGGCCGGATTGAGCATGAGAAATGCGTCGCGACGCTCCCAGGGCTTCTCTTCCACGAGCGTCGGCTCCATCCCCATCTCGGACAGGACCAAGCGGATGAAGCGCGATTGCGGACAGAAGGGAGAGTGATGCAGCGTCGCCATGAGGGCCGTTTCGGACCGGTTTCGGCGCGCCGGACCGGCGGGCCGTGTCGAAGCCCCTCGGGTCTGGGCGGCGGATGAGACTTATTGCTCGTTCGTTGCCGCCTCATTAACACGATGGCAGCGTTGCGGTAACCATCGGTCAACCGCGATCGGCCAAGTCTCCCGAAAACGGGGCGGCCTGCCGAAAACGTCCCATGCGTCCGCTCATGGGCTTCCCAAACCACCACGACATCGAGGCGATTAAATGATGGATGCGGTCGGCATCGCGAAGGCGGTCGTGCTCGGGGTTGTGGAGGGTGCCACCGAGTTCATCCCGGTCTCGTCGACGGGCCACCAACTGCTCGTCGGACATTTCATCGGCTTCAAGTCGCCCAACAACACCTTCGAGGTTCTGATCCAGCTCGGCGCCATCCTGGCGATCCTCACCGTCTACTTCCGGCGGCTGCTCGGCGTGGCGCTGGCGCTCCCGAACGACCCGCGAGCCCGTCGCTTCGTGACCGGCATCCTCGTCGCGTTCCTTCCCGCGGCGATCGTCGGCGGCCTTCTCTCGAAATACATCAAGTTCTATCTGTTCAATCCCTGGATCGTCTGCGCGACCCTGGTCGCCGGCGGCCTCATCCTCCTCGTCATCGACGACACGGATCTCAACGCCGAGAAGGACGACGTCTTCGATTTCTCGCTCCCGATGAGCCTGAAGATCGGCCTGTTCCAGTGTCTCGCCATGATCCCGGGCGTCTCACGCTCCGGTGCCACCATCGTCGGCGCGATGCTGATGGGCGCCAACAAACGGTCGGCCACCGAGTTCTCTTTCTACCTGGCGATGCCGACCATGGCGGGCGCCTTCGCCAAGGACCTCCTCGACAACTACAAGAACCTGACCGCCGACGACACCGGCTTGATCGTGATCGGCTTCATCACCGCCTTCATCTCGGCGTTGATCGTGGTGCGAACGGTGCTCGACTACGTCTCCGCACACGGTTTCCGACTCTTCGCATGGTGGCGCATCATCGTGGGGTCGCTGGGTTTCGCCGGACTGATCATCTTCGGGTAGCGTCGCGCGGCCGCGACCTGTTCAGGACGCTGTAGACTACGAAGTCCTGCCTCTCCGGTCTGGAGCCGCCGCGCTGCGACTCCACGATTCAGATTCGCGCGAGAGCGTTCCACACTCGTCGAGGTCGAAATATCCCGGTTTCGAGATCGAGGGTTGGAGCCAGGAAGGTTCTTCCTACTCCACGGCATCAGACTTGCCATGCTTTCGGGGATGCTGCCAGTGAGCCAGCAACACGGCCAAGTTCCGCAGGGCGACTTGTCAAGATTGTGGCCGTTGTTTGTTTGTGATCGGTTATGAATCTGGCCTTCCCGAGAGCATAGAGTGTCGAGATGAATCACCTATGTGTCGGGATGACTGATGAATACATGTCACAGGTCGGTGCTTTCATCCACGGGACTCGCTCGAACGTCGGACACGGGTTGGACAGCGTCGTAGGCACATACTAAGGGTGAGGCCGATTGCCGATCCTACGGCGATCGGCTTTGTTCCCCGTTCAAGAGCGTGTGCGAACCGAACGTGACACAACGTACAGATATCGCGATCATTGGCCGGTCGTGCCGCCTGCCAGGTGCCGCAAGCGTCGACGGGCTCTGGCAGCTCCTGACCGAGGCAAGGTGTGCCGTCAGCCGCATCCCCGATGATCGCTGGGCGCTCGACAGGTTCGGGCATCCTCGCGCGCAGGAACGCGGCAAGAGCTACACGTGGTCCGCGGGCGTCCTGGACGATATCTGGTCCTTCGATCCGGCCGTGTTCGGCATCTCGCCGCGCGAAGCCGAGCAGATGGACCCGCAGCAGCGGCTGCTCCTCGAACTCACCTGGGAAGCCCTTGAGGATGCCGGCCTTCGCCCCTCCGGCGTGGCCGGCACCGGGATCGGCGTCTTCGTCGGCGCCTCGTCGCTCGACTACGGCAACCTGCGCGTCCTCGATACGGCATCGGGCGATGCTTACGCGGCCACCGGCAACACGCTGTCGATCCTGTCGAACCGCATCTCGTACATCTACGACCTGAAGGGTCCGAGCTTCACGGTCGATACCGCCTGCTCGTCGTCGCTCGTGGCCCTCGACGCCGCCGTCGCGGCGATCGCCAGCGGCCGCATCGACACCGCCGTGGTCGCGGGCGTCAACCTGCTGGCGAGCCCGTTCAACTTCATCTGCTTCTCCAACGCTCAGATGTTGTCGCGGCGCGGGCTCTGCAGCGCGTTCTCGGCCCAAGCCGACGGCTACGTCCGTTCCGAGGGCGGCGTCGTCCTCGTGCTGCGCTCGGCCAAGGCCGCCGCGCGTGACGGCAACACCGTGCGTGGCGTCATCGCGGCGAGCGGCGTCAATTCCGACGGTCGTACCACCGGCATCTCCCTGCCCTCCGGCTATGCACAAGGTGCGCTCCTCGAAGCCGTCTACCGCGACGCCGAGATCGACCTCGACAGCGTCGCCTTCGTCGAGGCCCACGGCACCGGAACCCAGGTCGGCGACCCCATCGAGGCGGGCGCGATCGGCGGGCGGCTCGGACGCCCGCGCAAGGCGCCGCTGCCGATCGGATCGATCAAGAGCAACATCGGCCATACCGAGCCTGTCTCGGGGCTCGCAGGCCTGCTCAAGGCCAGCCTCGCGCTCGAGCATGACCTGCTTCCGCCCTCGCTCCACGCCGACGAGCTGAACCCCGACATCGCCTTCGACTCGCTCAACTTAGCGGTCGCGACGAGGCCGCTGGAACTAAAGCGCGGGCGCGGCGAGCGCTTCGCCGGAGTCAATTCCTTCGGCTTCGGCGGCACTAACGCGCACGTCGTCCTCACCGACCCCGCCCCCGTGAAGGCGGAGACCGGCGAGACCCGCGCGCCGGAGATCCTGATCCTCTCCGCTCAGAGCCGGGCCGCCCTGAACGAACTCGCGCTCGATTACGCGGAACGCTTCGACGGGGCCTCTGCCGACGAGGCCGGCCGTATCGCTGCTGGCGCCGCCCATCGCCGCGAGCGCCTCGCGGCCCGCGTGGCCGTGCCCCTCGATGCCGATCTTCCGAGCGCGCTGCGCGCCGTGGCCGAAGGCGAGGAGAGCGAGGCCGCGATCGTCGGAACGGCCATCGACCGGGCCGCCGATGTCGCCTTCGTCTATTCCGGCAATGGCAGCCAATGGGCGGGCATGGGCCAGGAGGCCTATGCGGAGAACCCGGTCTTCCGCGACGCCTTCGATCGGATCGACGGGCTGTTCGTCGATTTCTCGGGCTGGTCCCTCAAGGAGGCCCTGTTCGCCGAGGACCTCGAGGAGCGCCTCGCCGAGACACGGGTCTCGCAACCCCTGATCTTCGCGATCTCGAGCGCGTCGACGACGGCTTTGCGCGCGACCGGGCTCCATCCGAAATTCGTGCTCGGCCACAGCGTCGGCGAGATCGCGGCGGCGGAAGCGGCCGGCATCCTTAGCCTCGAACAGGCCGTGCGGGTCATCTTCTACCGCAGCCTGCACCAGGAGACGACGCGCGGCATGGGCACCATGGCGGTGCTGCTAGCCCCGGTCGAGGAGATCGAGATCTTCCTCAAGGACTATCCGAGCCTCGATATCGCCGCCTACAACAGCCCGAAGGCCGTCACCGTCGCCGGCCCGGTGGCCGCCATCGACGCGGCGATGAAGGCGCTCGCGCGTAAGCGCCGCCGCGGTCGCAAGCTCGACCTCGAATATCCCTTCCACGGCCGGTTGATGAACCCGACCGAGAAGCCGCTGCTACGCGATCTCAACGGCCTCAAGCCGCACGACGGCACCACCGCGATGGTCTCCACCGTCACCGGTGGCGTCCTGAACGGCCGCCAGTTCGGCGGCGGCTACTGGTGGCGCAACATCCGCGAGCCGGTCCGGTTCTGCGAAGCCGTGCAGGAGGCGACCCGCCAGGGCGCGCGCATCTTCGTCGAGGTCGGCCCACGCGCATCGCTGCTCTCGCATATCGGCGATGCCGTCGAACCGCTCGGCATCGAGATCGCCACCGTTGGCGTCATGAACCGCAAGCCCGCCGGAGGCGACCCGATCTCGCGCGCCATGGCCCTGGCGCTCGTCCAGGGTGCCGCGGTCGACGAGGCGACGGTGTTCGGCGAGGACCCGCGGGGCGACGTCGCCCTGCCGCTCTATCCCTGGCAGCGCCGCAGCTTCCGCCTGGCCGAGACCACCGAGGGCGTCGGGGGCCTCGCCAGCCGCGGCTTCCATCCCCTGTTCGGCTCGCGGATCTCTCCCGACGGTCTCGAATGGCATGGCCATGTCGACGTCGCGACTGTTCCAGAGCTCGACGACCACCGCATCGAGGGCCAGGCGATCCTGCCCGGCGCCGCCTTCATCGAGATGGCGCTGAGCGTCGCCCGCGAGGCGACGCGCAGCGATGCCGTGGTGCTGGCCGAGTTCGAGATCCAGTCGCCGATGGTGTTCGGCGAGGACGCTCTACGCGAGGTCACGGTCCGGCTCTCGGGCAGCGGCAACCAGATCCAGATCCTGAGCCGCCCGCGCCTGACCCAGTCGCCCTGGCAGCTCCACGCGTCGGCCAAGATCGTCGACGGGACTTACGGGATGCCGGCCAAGGTCGACATCCACGTGCCGACCGAGCACGCGGTCTCCGGCGCCGAGCTCTATCGCCGCGCCGCCGCCTCCGGCCTCGGCTTCGGCCCGAGCTTCCGCCAAGTCGCCCTGAGTGCCCGGGTCGACGATTTGACCATCGTGTCGGAACTCGAACCGGCCGAGGCGGATCCCCGCTTCGCCCTGGTCCCGGCCCGGCTCGATGCCTGCTTCCACGGCCTGATCCTGCTCTTCGCCGATCTGCTGGGCGAGGATTCGACGAAGGCCTACATTCCGGTCCGCTTCGGCGAGATCCGGCTGGTGAAGCCCGGCGCCGTCATCGCGCGGGCTCTCATCCGCACGCGGCGCTGCAATGAGCGCAGCATCCTCGCCGATTTTACCCTGGTCGATGCCGATGGCGAGGTCATCGCGACGATCCGCGAAGGCCGTTTCCAGGCCCTGCGTGCCAAGAGTGGAAACGATCTCGCCGCCTACGCCATCGCGCAGCGGCCCGAACTCGCGACCGAGCCGACGGCGATCGCGCTGGCGCGTCAGCCGGGGATCGCCGAGAGCGTGCGGCCGCAGGCGAAGGCTGCCCGCGCCGCGGCGGAAACGCCCTTGGCGCCCGGCCATCTCCTCCTCGAGGGCTGGGCAACGTCCCTGGCCTACCGTCTGGCCGAGGGCCTGCAGCGCTCCGGCACGGTGGCCCTGGACGATCGCGTGCCCGACGGCATGCGGGCCTGGGTCCAGAACGCGCTTTTCGCGCTGGAGAGCAGCGGTCTGGCCACCCTCGACGAAGGACGCTGGACGCTGCGCAAGGACGTCTCCCTGCCCGCGCCCGACGAAATCATGCGCTGGATCGCGTCGGACCACCCTGAATTCTCAGCCGAACTCGTGCTGATCGCCGATATCGGCGCCGTGGTGGCTCGCCTTCTGGCGAAAGAGCTCGACGCAACGCCCACCCTCTCGCAGAACGCCGTCGATGCATTCATCCTGCGGAGTGCCACGGCCCGGGCCTCGGCCGACGTGGTGGCCCGCATCGTCGACGCGAGCCGCAACCGCCTGCCCCGCGACCGGGCGCTCCGTCTGCTTCAGGTCGGCTTCGGACCGCTCTCGGCGCAGGTGGCCTCCTTCGCCGACGGGATCGAGGCGCATCTCACCGTGTTCGAGGCCGATCGGCGCCTCGCCGAGCGCGCCCGCCTCGCCCTGCCCCGCGGCGTCGAGATCGTCGAGGATGCGGCTGAGCTGGCGATCGGTGGATTCGACGCCATGCTCGCCAGCGACGTCCTGCACCGCAGCGATCGCGGGCTTCTCAACAGACTCGCCGAGACCCTGGCCACCGGAGGCGTGCTCCTTGCCGTCGAGCCGGGCGCGTCGCTGTTCCGCGATCTCGTCTTCGGACTCAACCCAGGCTGGTTCGAGAGCGGGTCGGCCGCCGGCGACATGCCGGTCGGCCGTCTTGAGGACATCACCGGCTGGCAGCGCTCGCTGAGCGACACCGGTCTCGTGCGTGTCGCCGTCGATCGGGCCGTCTCGGCCAACGGTGACGACCTTCTGCTGCTGGCCGAAGCGCCGCCGCGGCAGCGGCCGGCTGCCGGGCAGAGCTTCGCCTTCGTCATCGGCTCCCACGACGCCTTTGCCGCGGAGACCGCCTCGTCCCTCGCGACTCTGCTCGTCGCCAGCGGCGTCCACGTGTCGATCATCCTCGATTCGGAACAATCGTTGCTCGAACTCGAGCGTGAGACCCCCGATACCGTGGTGTTCCTCGCGGGCGCCTTCGGGCGTCAGGGCGAGGCCGCAGACCGCCTGCGCGACCGCTGCCTCAGCCTCAAGCGTTGCGTCGAGCATCTCGGCACGCGCCAGACCCGGCTCTGGGTCATCTGTCCCGGAGCGACCCGGGACGGGACCGAGGAAGCCAGCGCCGTCGAGACGGGCGTGTGGGCTTTCACCCGGACGCTGGCGAACGAGGTTGCCAACCTCGACGTGCGCCGGGTCGACCTGTCGCCCGCCAGTTCGTCGAAGCGCTCCGCCGAGCGGTTGCGGGACCTCATCCTGTCCGGCACGCCGGAGACGGAGATCATCCTCGACGACGACCGCACCCGCGTCATCCGGTTCACTCCCGGCCAGGTAGCCCGCCGGCCCGGCTCCGATGCGGTGCCGGCGGCTGCGGCACGGCTCGAGCGCAGCAATTCCGGCGGCCTCAACGAGATGGCTTGGGGTCCGGCCGAGCGCCGCGTGCCCGGGCTCGGCGAGGTCGAGATCGCCGTCGAGGCGACCGGCCTGAACTTCCGCGACGTTCTCTGGGCGCTCTCGATGCTGCCAGAGGAGATCCTGGAGGACGGCTTTGCCGGCCCGCGCCTGGGTCTCGAAGTCGCCGGACGCGTGGTCTCTATCGGTCCGGGCGTGAAGGCCTTCAAGGTCGGCGATCCCGTCGTTGCTTTCGCGCAGTCGGGTTTCGCGACGCACATCATCGCCCCCGAGCTCGTCGTCGCGCCGAGCCCAGCCGGGCTCGATCCGCAGGCCGCCGCCACGGTGCCGGTGGCCTTCCTCACGGCGTATTACAGCCTCGTGACCTGCGCCCGGCTCCGGCGCGGCGAGTGGGTGCTCGTCCATGGCGGTGCCGGCGGCGTCGGCCTCGCCGCCCTCCAGATCGCCAAACTCAAGGGCGCACGCGTCATCGCCACGGCGGGCTCCCGCGAGAAGCGGGCACTGGTGAAGGCGCTCGGCGCCGAGCACGTGCTCGATTCGCGCTCGCTCGCCTTCGTCGACGAGGTCCGCCGCATCACCGGCGACGGCGTCGGCGTGGTGCTCAACAGCCTCTTCGGCGAGGCGATGGAGCGCAGTCTCAACGTCCTGAAGCCGTTCGGCCGCTTCATCGAGCTGGGCAAGCGCGACTACGTCGCCAACACCCATATCGGCCTGCGCCCGTTCCGCCGGAATCTCTCGTATTTCGGCGTCGACCTCGATCAGGTCCTACAGCACCAGGGCGAGGATGGAGCCCGCCTCTTCCGAGAGGTCATGGCTCTTTTCAAGGAAGGCGGGCTGAAGCCGCTGCCGTTCCAGCCCTTCACGGCCGACGAGGTCTCCGACGCTTTCCGCCTGATGCAGCAATCGGGTCACGTCGGTAAGATCGTGATCGCGCCGCCCAAGGCCGGCAGCGTCATGGTTGCGCGAAAGACGTCCTTCGACGTGTCCGCCGACGGCGTTCACCTCATCACCGGCGGCCTTGGCGGCTTCGGTATCGAGGCGGCCCAATGGCTCGCGGCTCGCGGCGCCCGTCGACTCGTTCTCGTCGGGCGCAACGGTGCGGCCAGCCTTGAGGCCAAGGCTGCCGTCGCCGACTTGGAGGCACGGGGTGTCACCGTCGAGGCCCGCGCCTGCGACATCACCAGTCGCGCTGCGGTCGAGGGGCTCGTCTCCGAGATCGAGAGCGATGGCAGCCGTCTCGCGGGCGTCATCCACGGCGCCATGGTGCTGCAGGACGGCCTCATCGCGAATATCGATGCCGCCGCCCTGGACGCCGTGATCCGGCCGAAGGTCATCGGCGCCGAGCATCTCGATGCGGTCACCGCCACGCGGCGGCTCGACTACTTCGTGATGTTCTCCTCGGCCACGACCTTCATCGGCAATCCCGGACAAGGCGCCTACGTCGCCGCCAATGGCTTCATGGAAGGGTTGGCCCGCCAGCGTCGGCGCGCGGGCCTGCCGGCTCTGGCCGTGGCCTGGGGCGCCATCGGCGACGTCGGCGTGCTCGCCCGCAACCGCGCGGTGATGGAGACGCTGGCCGGTCGGGTCGGCGTCACGCCGATGGATGCCCGCCGCTGCCTCGACCTCATGGCCGAGGCCCTGGAGAACCAGAGCAGCGATCCCGACGATGCCGTCGTGGCGATCGCCTCGATGCACTGGGGCAAGGCGCGCGAGCGTCTGGCGACCATGCGCTCGCCGAGCTACAACGAGCTCGGATCGGACCAGCAGATGGAGGCCGGCGGCGTCGCCGCCATCGATATCGGCGCGCTCCTGAAGACGCAGGACATTGACAGCGTCCGCAAGACGGTGGCGGATGCCATCGTCGAGGACATCGCCCGCATCCTGCGCCTGCCCAAGGACGACATCAGCCGCGTCCGCCAGCTCTCGGAAATCGGCCTCGATTCGCTGATGGGCGTCGAGCTCGGCGCCAGCCTGCAGGAACGCTTCGCCCTCGAAGTGCCGCCATCCGGCATCTCGTCGGGCCTCACCGTCACTGAACTGACCGAGACGCTGATCCAGTCGATCTCCGCCCCGGTCGACGAATCCGCCGCCGCCGTGATGAGCCTCGCCCAGCGCCACGCCAGCGAGGGCGTCGATGTACGTACCCTCGAACCCTTCCACGCCCTCGTGGAAGAGAACAGCCTGGACATCAAAGAGATCTTGATATGACCGACACGGCGAGACCGGATGGTGGCCGCGCGGCACTCGCGGGCTTCGTGACGAACCGGCTCGGGCGCAACACGAACGCGGCGCGCCCGGCGACGAAGGCGAGCGAGAAGGGTTCGGGCGACGCCGCCGTTCAGCGGTTCGAATCCCTGCCGGGCTATCGCGAACTCAAGCTGCAGCGCTCGGCGGCCAACCTGATCGGCCTCGGCAACCCGTTCTTCCGGGTCCACGACACCAAGGCCGGCGCCACTACGCGCATCGACGGCAAGACGTTCATCAACTTCTCGTCCTACGACTATCTTGGCCTCAACGGTCACCCCGACCTCAACGACGCGGCCCGCAAGGCGCTCGACGAGTACGGGACCTCGTCCTCGGCGAGCCGCATCGTCGCCGGGGAACGCCCAGGCCACCTGTCCCTGGAACGGGCTCTCGCGAGCCATTACGAGACCGATGCCTGCGTCGTGATGGTGAGCGGCCATGCCACGAACGTCACGACCATCGGGGCCCTGATGGAGCCCGGCGACGTCATCTTCCACGACGCGCTGATCCACAACAGCGTCGTCACCGGTGCCAAGCTGTCGGGCGCCCAGCGCCGCTCCTTCGCCCATAACGACCTTGACTCCCTCGAGACCCTGCTCGGCGCCACCCGGCACGAGCACCGCCGCGCCCTGATCGTGGTCGAGGGGCTCTACAGCATGGACGGCGACGCGCCGGATCTCGCCGCACTCGTCGCCCTGAAGGAGCGCTTCAACGCTTGGCTCATGGTCGACGACGCCCACGGGCTCGGGGTGCTCGGCCGGACGGGGATCGGTCTCGCCGAGCATTGCGGCGTCGACTCGCGCTCGGTCGACATCTGGATGGGCACGCTGTCGAAGACGCTCTCGGCCTGTGGCGGCTACGTCGCCGGACCGGCGGCCCTGATCGAATACCTGAAATGCACCGCCGGTGGCTTCATATACAGCGTCGGCATGTCGCCGCCGCTCGCGGCGGCCGCGGAGGCCGCCCTGGCGCTGATGCATGCCGAGCCGGAGCGGGTCGAGCGTCTGCGCCAGAATGGCCAGCTCTTCCTCGCCTGCGCCAAGAAGCAGGGACTCGACACCGGCACGAGCCTCGGGCTCGCGGTCATTCCGGTGATCGTCGGCGATTCCTTGAAATCGGTGACCCTCTCGGACCGACTGTTCAAGCGCGGCATCAACGTGCAGCCGATCATCCATCCGGCGGTGCCGGAGCGTGCCTCGCGCCTGCGATTCTTCATGACGTCGGATCACACCCCCGAGCAGATCCGCGAGACCGTCGCGGCCGTGGCCGAGGAACTCGCCGACATCGAGAAGGGCGGTTCGCTGATCGAGCGCCTGATGGCCAAACGCGGCGGCGCCTGATCGCCGTCAGACCGGCACGGGGCTGACCCGGCCGGTCTCCGATCGTCGTCGATCTACCGAACGCCCGAATAGACCGCCGCGCCCGCTGTGACGGGCCCTGTGACGGTTGAGAAGACGGAGAGGACCTTCTGGACCTCGGTGA
>NZ_CAXUJR010000063.1:15766-21812 GCF_964251405.1 uncultured Methylobacterium sp. | reverse complement strand
TCATCCGGTAGAGCAGGCTGAGGATCATCGTGTTGATCGCCACCGACTTGCCCGAGCCGGTGGTGCCGGCGACGAGCAGGTGGGGCATCTTGGCGAGATCGGCGATGATCGGCTCGCCGCCGATGTTCTTGCCCAGGCACAGGGCAAGCTTCTGCTTGCTCATCCCGAAATCGGCGGAGGCCAGGAGTTCGCGCAGGAACACGGTCTCGCGCTTGTCGTTCGGCAACTCGATGCCGATGACGTTGCGGCCCGGCACCACCGCCACGCGGGCGGAGACCGCCGACATCGAGCGGGCGATGTCGTCCGAGAGGCCGATGACACGGCTCGACTTTGTGCCGGGCGCGGGCTCGAGTTCGTAGAGGGTCACGACGGGACCGGGCCGCACCGCCAGGATGTCGCCGCGCACGCCGAAATCGCTGAGCGTCGCTTCGAGCAGGGTGGCGTTCTGCTCCAGCGCATCGGTCGAGATCAGGCTGCTCGCCGACGGGCCCTTGGGCTCGGCCAACAGTTCGAGGGCGGGATGCGCGTAGGCGTCCGATCTGGACATGGACGGCACGGGCGGGCGGCGAACCGGCATCGGGCTCGGCACCGGCGCGGCGACGCGCGAGCGGACCGGATACGTGTCGTCGGCGACGGAGACCGGGGCGTCCTCGTTCGGCTCATCGTCATGGAGGATCGGCGGCGCCACGGACCGGCGTTCCCTTTCCGGACCGGAAGTCGGCATTGGCTCGGGATCGTCGAAGATGGGCTCCCGGCGTGCCTCCGCGCCCATGGCGGGCGCGTCCTCCCGAACCCATGGCGCATCGTCGTCCGGGCCGAAGGCACGTCTGGCTGCCAGGGCCGGGGAGTTTCCGGAATACAAGGCCGCGGTCGTCGCGTCTGTTCGCCGAGTGCTCCAACTCCGTATCCAGGCGCCGACACCGTCTCGGCCGGCCATGAAGCCCTGCGCAATCGTGCCGAGCGACAGGATGCCGAGGCTCGGCTCGTCGGATTCCTCGCGCTCGGCGCGGCTCGGCTCGCGCCGCACGGGCATGCGGGCGGTGGGGTAGGGTTCGTCCTCCGCTTCCTCGGCGGGGCCGACGCGGCAGGCACCGGTCATAGCGAGGATCGCGATCACCGCGAAGCCGAAGCCGCAGAGAGCGGCGGCCGAGGTCGAGACGACGCCGACGAGGGTGCGGGCGGCATGAATGAGCGCATCGCCGGCGACGCCGCCCAACCCGGTTGGCAGGGGCCACCGCGTGGTCGGCGGCAGGGCACTGGCGACCGCGCTCGCCGCGAAGAATCCGATGATCCACAATGTGATCCGAAGACCACCGCTCGGCAGATCCCGCGCCCGCATCAGGCGGACGCCCCACAGCGCCGGCGGCAGGGCGAAAGCGAGCGAGCCGAGCCCGATCAGCTGCATCGCAAGATCAGAGATGACGGCCCCGGGGGCACCGAGGACATTGTGGGCGGCGTGGTTGGTGGCGTGGTTGAGATTCGGGTCGTCGATCGACCAGGTCGCGAGGGCGACGGTTAGCGCCGTCGCGCCCAGGAACAGGACGAGACCTCCGAGCTCCGTCAGCCGCTTGGCGAGGAACGGGCGCAGAGATTCGACGAAGGTATCGTAGGGCGATGCGGAACGTCGGAGCGAGCGCATGCGGGACCAGACGCGAAGGGAACTGTCCGGTAACGCTAATGCCAGCTCGGTTAACGGCCGTTTAAGGATGCTACCCTGTCGGTCAAAGACGTGTGAAGAACGGCCCTGGGCGTATTCGTTTGATGTCTGAACTAAAAATCATGATGCGGAAAAGCGGAGTCGGGTTGTTCGAACTCACCGTGAGCCACAGAGAGATAGAACGTGCTGATGGTTCCATAAAACAGCAGCATGCCCTCAGTGCGGAATCCACGAAAAAAGGCCCCGGATCGCTCCGGAGCCCCATAATCTCGGTCTGAAACTTCCTTAGCGGAAGAGATTCAGCAATCCGCCTGGCTCGGCATAGATGCCTGGGGAAGCCGTCGAAGTCTGAAAGGTGATAGAACCGATGACCGCGTCGCCACACCACTTGGAGAAACCGCCATTGGTCAGCTGGCGGAAGTCGCCGGTCAGCGCGGCGCACTGGCGACGGTTCAGGTTGGTGTCGTGATAGCGCACATCAAGGACGATGTTTTTATAGGTATAGGACAGGCCGACATTGCCGTATGCGTAGCTCGGCAAATCGAAGACCGGAAAGCGGCCTGGAGCGGTACTGCCAAATACGCCAGTGGCCGAGCTCTTAGCCGCGCCCAAGAAGTAATGACCGCCTTCGCCCGAAAGCGAAAAGCCGCCTGCATAAGCATCGGGCAGGAACGGGAACAGCGTCGCCGGAAGCGTGTAAGCGATCGTACCCGAGACGTAAGTGCCGTTGGTATGCGTGCCTAGATAGTTGGGCGCGAAGAACACATTGGCGCCCACCGTGAGGGCATCGGTCGCGGTGTAGAGGACCTTGCCAGCATACTCGATGAAATCAGTATTGGCCGTGGTGAAGGGCGTGATGCCGTCGGCGTTGAAGAGGCGCTGCTCATTAGGATAAAAGTAGTAGATGACGCCGAAGTCGAAAGCGAACTTGTCGAAGGTCGGCCGGATACCGGCGACGAGATCGAACTCCATGTCCGGACGGGTCGGCAGGCGGGTCTGATAGGTCGCGAAGCCCGTATAGGCGAAGTTGCCGAAATACTGTGCCTCGAAGAAGGTCTGGTAGCTGCCCTGGCGATTCGACTGGGAGATACCGCGGAAATTGTAGTCCGTCTGGTAGCGCGAACCGAATGAGAAGCCGATTAGCGGATCGGGCGCCTTCGCCTCGACCGGCATCACCTTCGGGGCGGCGAGATCGGCAGCGTAAGCCTGGCCCAGGCTCAGCAAGGTCGCGACGGAAGCAGCAACCCCCCGCATGGACATCTTCGACATCATTGAAATCAGCCCCTTGTTTAAACTTGTCCAAGAGTGCCGGACGAAAGACAGATCGGCAAAACCAACTTTCAGGCAATTGCCTATGAAATAAGCAAATAGGGGTTGCTCGTTTATGATGAGATGAGGTTGTTGCTTTGACGCCACATTTTGGCCGTCGATCCGGCAACGCGGTGGCAGGTTGGCCCCACGTGTCCAAACTCAGCACGCGAAATGTCCCTCGGCGTCGTGATCGATGCAGACGTCCCCAGCAGCGACGACGAATCAACGAAACAAGGCACAGAACAGCAGAAAGCCGGTCCCGTTTGCACGGCACCGGCTTTCTACGTCAAAAGCTAAACTGCTCGCCAACCGCCTGCTCTCGCCGCAGGCGATGCCAAGGCTAGTAGTTGTAGGCGCGCTCGCCGTGGTCGGCGATGTCGAGGCCTTCGCGCTCCTCGTCCTGTGTCACGCGCAGGCCGATGGTGAGATCGACGAGCTTGAACAGGATCGCTGAGCCGATACCCGACCACAGGATCGTGAAGCCGACGGCCTTGGCCTGCGCGATGACCGCAGCGGTCATGTCGTAGGCGCCGACCGCCAACTCACCGGGCTTCGACGCGTAGTCGGGGATGCCGACGCCGCCGAGATCCGTGTGGACCAGGACACCCGTGGCGAGGGCGCCCAGGATACCGCCGATGCAGTGGACGCCGAAGACGTCGAGCGAGTCGTCGTAGCCGATGGCGTTCTTCACCGTGGAGCACATGATGAAGCACACGGCGCCGGCGACGAGGCCGAGCACGATGCCGCCCATCGGGCCGGCGAAGCCCGAGGCCGGGGTGATCGCCACGAGGCCGGCGATGGCGCCCGAGAGCATGCCGAGGAGCGACGGCTTCCCCTTCAGGAGCCATTCGACGAACAGCCAGGAGAGGGCGGCCGCGGCGGTTGCGACGAAGGTGTTCAGCATCACGAGGGCCGTGGTGCCGTTCGACTCGAGATTGGAGCCCGCGTTGAAGCCGAACCAGCCGACCCAGAGAAGCGAGGCGCCGATCGCGGTCATCGTCAGGGAGTGAGGGGCCAGGAGGTCACGGCCGTAGCCGATGCGCTTGCCGAGCATAAGGCAGCCCACGAGGCCAGCGATGCCTGCGTTGATGTGCACGACTGTGCCGCCGGCGAAGTCGAGGGCGCCCCACTTGAAGATCATGCCCGCATCCGCGTTCACCGCGTCGAGGGCCGCCTGCGCGGTGGCCTTGCTGGCATCGTCGGTGGCCGCGGCCAACGCCTTGGCGGCGTTGCCGACCGCATCCGGGCCGCCCCAGTACCAGACCATGTGCGCCATCGGGAAGTAGATCAGCACGGCCCACAGCACCATGAACACGACCAGCGCCGAGAATTTCATCCGTTCGGCGAAGGCGCCGACGATGAGGCCCGGGGTGATCATCGCGAACGTCATCTGGAAGCAGATGTAGACGTATTCGGGGATGACCACGCCGTTCGAGAAGGTCGCGACGGTGGAGTTCGCGTCGACGCCCTTGAGGAAGGCCTTGGAGAAGCCGCCGACATAGTCGTTAAGGCCGCCGCCGTTGGTAAAGGCCATGCTGTAGCCGAAGAAGACCCACAGCAGGCAAACGAGGCAGGCGATGGCGAAGACCTGCGTCAGAACGGAGAGCATGTTCTTCGTGCGCACGAGGCCCCCGTAGAACAGGGCGAGGCCCGGCAGCGTCATCATCAGCACGAGGGCGCATGACATCAGCATCCAGGCGGTGTCGCCCTTGTTCGGGACCGGCGCGCCGGGAGCCGTCACGGCTTCTACCGTGGGCGATTGCGCGAGTGATGGCTCGACCATGAGAAGGGCCAGGGCGGCGCCTCCCATTCCGAGCGACAGGGCATTGCGAAGTTTCATGGAAACGAGACTCCCGATCGCGGTGCGATGCTGATGTGAAGGCTGAGTGGTCTGGGAAGGCTGGCGGGGTGCCGGTCCGGTCGGCTAGAGGGCGTCCGCGTCGGTCTCGCCGGTGCGGATGCGGACGGCCTTCTCGAGGGGGAGCACGAAGATCTTGCCGTCGCCGATCTGGCCGGTCCGGGCCGCGGCCGCGATCGCATCGATCACGGTCCCGGTGACGTCGGCGGCCACAGCGACTTCGATCTTGAGCTTGGGCAGGAAGCTGACCGCATACTCGGCGCCGCGATAGATCTCGGTATGGCCCTTCTGCCGCCCGTATCCCTTCACTTCGGTCACGGTCAGGCCGTGCACGCCGATGCCGGTCAGGGCGTCGCGCACTTCCTCCAACTTGAACGGCTTGATGATAGCCATCACGATTTTCATGGGCGGCGCCCCCTTGTCCGAGTTGACCCGGCGGTCCGTCGCGCTCTGCGTCGCGACCGGACACGTCCGGACATTTCGCGCGGGCCGACATGGCACCGCTCGAAGCGCCACTATTCAAGGACTATGCCAGTGGGAACTTCTAGGACCCAGGCTGGTGTGCCTACAAACTAACCCAATTTGGCGCCCGAAATGGCGTACCGCCTATTCGCAGAGCTGAAATATCATTCAGCGCGATGAGAAGTTGCGCATTCGCGCTATTTGATAGGCGTTTTCTTCTTGCCCGACGGCTCAGCTCTCACTTCGGCGCGGCCGGATCATTCCTTCCTGTGCCACGGAAGCAACAAGGCGACCGTCCTGGCTGTAGATGAGCCCGCGAGCGAAGCCACGCGCCCCGCCTGCACTCGGGCTGTCCTGCGCATAGAGGAGCCATTCGTCTGCCCGGAAGGGCTGATGGAACCAGAGGGCGTGGTCGAGGCTGGCCGACTGGATCTCGCCATCGAACACCGTCTGCCCGTGGGCGATGAGCGTAGCGTCGAGGAGCGTCATGTCCGACGCATAGGCGAGGACCGCCCGATGGATCGCCGGATCGTCCGGCAGAGGGGCGGCGGCGCGCAGCCACACGTGGAAACGCGGTTCCCGCGGTTCCCGGCGCAGGTAGCGCTCCACCTCCACCGGCCGCAGCTCGATCGGCCGCTCGCGGCCGAAATAGGCGAGGACGGGGGCGGGGATGCCCGGACCGGCTTTCGCAGCGATCGCGCGCGCATCCGGAAGACTGTCGGGGCCGGGCACCTGGGGCATCGGCAGCTGGTGCGAAA
>NZ_CAXUJR010000063.1:0-15666 GCF_964251405.1 uncultured Methylobacterium sp. | reverse complement strand
GCATCCGGAAGACTGTCGGGGCCGGGCACCTGGGGCATCGGCAGCTGGTGCGAAACGCCGGATTCCGGATCGTGATAGGACACGGACATCGCGAAGATCGCCCGGCCGTGCTGCTTGGCAACCACGCGACGCGTCGTGAAGCTGCGGCCGTCGCGGATTCGCTCGACCTCGTAGCCGATCGGCTCCTTCGGATCGCCGCCGAGCAGGAAATAGGCGTGCAGCGAGTGCGGCGGCCGCGTCGCCGGCACGGTCCTGGTCGCGGCAACGAGGGCCTGGGCGACGACCTGTCCGCCGAACACGCGGGGCCAGCCGATGGTCGGGCTGTGTCCGCGGTAGCTGTCCTCGGCGATCGTTTCGAGATCGAGCACGGTGAGAAGTTCGGTGACGATACCAGTCATGCGGCTGCGTTGCCCTCGGCGACGTTGACCCCTACGGAACCGGCTTTGATGGATGGCCGCCGGCGGTCGATAGGGTCCCGACATAGCAGTCTCGCCCACGCAATCCAGGCGATTGTCATCAGCGGGGCACCGGGTCGGCGCCGTGCCGATTGCCCACCTTGTCCTGGCAGGGCGAGGGTGACACCGTGGCGGGAACGGCCGGTGGCAAGGGAGAACGCATGAGCGGTGAGACGACGGCTGAGCCTGGAGTGATGCCCCCAAGGCCTCGGCGGACCATCCTCGTCGCCGGCGCCGGCATCCCGGGTTTGGCGCTCGCCGTCGCCCTGAAGCAGGCGCACGGTCCCGCCCTCGATGTCATGGTCTGCGACCCGGCCCTGGCGAGTGGGGCCGCACGTCACGCCGGGCGGGCCTATGCCGTATCGGCGGCGGGCCGCCGCCTCCTGGATCGCCTCGGGATCTGGGCGGGGATCGTCGGTTCGGCGGAGGCGATCCGCGAGATGACGATCAGCGACAGCCGCCTGGCCGATCCGGTTCGCCCGGTCTTCCTCACCTTTGCCGAAGACGGGGATGCTGCGCCCGGCGACCCCTTCGCCCATATGGTCGAGGCCGAGCCGCTGGTCGGCGCCCTCCTCGCGGCGGCGGAGGCGTGCGGCGTCGATCTCGTCGCGTCCGGAGTCGCGCAGGCGAATCCGGGGGCGGGGCGGATGGCCGTGTCGCTCGAGGACGGCCGCGCCGTCGATGCGAGCTTGGTGGTGGCCGCCGATGGTGCACGCTCGCGTCTGCGCGAAGCGGCCGGAATCGGTTGGGTGGGGTGGTCCTATCCGCAGGTCGGGATCGTCGCGACGGTGGCCCATGAGCGTCCCCATGACGGACGCGCGATCGAGCATTTCCTGCCGAGCGGACCGTTCGCACTCCTGCCCCTCGTCGATGGTGGAACGCTTGGGCACCGCACCTCCATCGTCTGGACGGAACGGACCGCCGACGTCGAGGCCCTTCTCGGCGGCAGCCGCGACGAGACCCTCGCGGAGATCGAGCGCCGCTGCGGCAGCCGCTTCGGCAGGATCGCGCTCGAACGGGAACCGCGCTCTTATCCGCTGGCCTTCGGCATGGCGCGCCGCTTCCAGGCCGATCGTCTCGCCCTGCTCGGGGACGCCGCGCACGTGATCCATCCGATCGCCGGACAGGGCCTCAATCTCGGGCTCGCCGATGTCGCCGCCCTCGCCGAGGGCATCACCGACGCCGTGCGGCTCGGCATGGACCCGGGAAGCCGGGATGTCTTGCTGGCCTACGAGCGCCGCCGCCGCTTCGACAGCTTCGCCATGGCGGCGGCCACGGACGGGCTCAATCGCCTGTTCTCCAACGACGTGCTGCCGCTGCGTCTGCTACGGGATTTCGGACTCGGCCTCGTCGATCGTCTGCCGAGGCTCAAGCGCCGTTTCATCGGCGAGGCGGCGGGGCGCGGCAGGAATCTGCCTCGGCTCCTTCGTGGCGAGGCGCTTTAGGGCACCTCGCCGACCTCGGTTAGGCCTTGCGAGCCTTCTCGCGCTCGATGCCCTCGAGGATGAGGCGATGCGCATCGGCCTTGTCGCCCCAGCGCACGATCTTCACCCACTTGCCGGGCTCCAGATCTTTGTAGTGCTCGAAGAAGTGCTGGATCTGGTGGATGGTGATGTCGGGCAGGTCGGTATAGTTCTCGATCCGGTCGTAGCGCATGGTGAGGTTGCGCGAGGGAACCGCGATGATCTTCTCGTCCTCGCCGGCATTGTCCTCCATGACGAGGACGCCGACGGGGCGGACGCTGATGATGGCGCCGGGCGCGATGGCTCGGGTATTGGCCACCAGCACGTCGCAGGGGTCGCCGTCGCCCGAGAGCGTATGCGGGATGAAGCCGTAATTCCCCGGGTAATGCATGGCGGTGTAGAGGAAGCGGTCGACGACCAGCGCGCCGGCTTCCTTATCCATCTCGTACTTGATGGGTTCGCCTCCGATCGGCACCTCGATGATCACGTTGACGTCGTGGGGCGGGTTCTTTCCGATCGAAACGGCGTCGATGATCATGGTTCGTCCTCTCCCGGGGCGGCGCGGTCCTATGACCCGTTGCGCGTTTCTTAAGGCGCTTGCGCCGCGAAGCAAGTTCACCGGAACCGGTGCATGTGACAATGTAAGGGTTTCGACCGGATCGCCCCATCAGCCCCGGCGGTTGCGCCAGCGCGCCGCCAGGCTCTGCCAAGTCCGTTCGATCCAGCGCGCCGCCTTCTCCAACGGCACCTTCAGCCAAGGGATGTCCTGGCTCAGGAGCGCGAGGCCCACAGGCAGCATCCAGAGGCCGAGGATCGGCAGGATCGAGAAAACGCCGCCGACGATGAACAGGAGCGCTGCGCCGATCCGCAGCCATTGCCGTGACGGCTCGCGCAGCCAGTCGAGTGCCGACCGCAGGCGGGCCGGCAGTTTCTCGCTCAGATGGTCGACGCGCTTGTCCCAGTCGGCGGCCGTCACGTTCATGCCCGGTCTCTCCCGTGCCGGCCACACATTCGATCGCGGCCGCAGTGAGAACGATCGGGCAGCGTGGAGCGTTCAACCGAACCGGTAGCCGATCTTGGGAAGCAGCGCCCCGGAGAGCCGCTCGACGGATTGGCCGACCACGACGCCTCCCTGCCCGACATAGAAGGCGCGCGCCCGTTCATTGTCGGCAAGCGACCAGACCCCGACCCGCGCCATGCCGCGGTCGCTGAGGTCGTTGCGGATCGCCCGGAACAGGCGCCGCCCGAGGCCGAGGCCCTGGTAGTGGGGCGCGATGTAGATCTCGTCGACCTCGCCCGCCGTACGAAGGGTGCCGCCTCGCGCCCGGCCGTAGGAGGCGTAGCCGACGATGGTCTCGCCGGTCTCCACGACCGCCAGTGGGCGCCCGCGCCGTGCCGCAGCGCGCCACCACGCCGGACCGCGCTTGGCGATCATCTGCTCCAGGCAGATGCCGGGGATGATGCCGCGATAGGCCTCTCGCCAGGTTTCGTCGAACACGTCCGAGAGCCGTTCCGCGTCCTCAATGCGGGCGCGGCGGATGCTGGTCGTGCTCGTGCTCATGGCGGATCCCCGCATGTGTCTGGAGAGCGAAGCGTCATCGAAGGACACGATATCGGCGAAGGCAAGGCGGAATCGACGACGCAATCCCGATGCCGCATCCGGAGGCGCCGCCACGGGCCATGTCCCCCGAAGTGTCGCGGAGCCGACACTCCGCGTTGCTCCCCTTAAGGGTGACTGTTAGAGCCGGACTGTCGCTCTCCCGGACTTTGGCTGGCCGTCACCCACGTGTTCAAACGCTTCCTGAAGCCAGAGACCCGATACGCGCGGCGCATGGCGCGGATCGCCCGGTTCGAGCAACCCATCGCCGGCCCCGCGTCCCGGGCGAAGGCTTGGGCGAACATGCTTCTGGTCGATCACGGCATCTTCCGTCTCGCCTATCTCAACCGCCACAAGGTCGGCCAGGGCAAGATCTGGCGCTCCGCGCAGCCGACGCCGCATCAGGTCGCGTGGTTCCGACGTCAAGGCGTACGGACCGTCATCTCGCTGCGTGGTGGGCGCGAGCACGGCTCGTGGCCGCTGCAGCGCGAGGCCTGCGAGCGCGAGGGACTGGCACTGGTGGAGTTCGTTCTGCGCTCGCGCGAAGCCCCGTCACGCGAGACCATTCTGGCAGCGAAGGCGTTCTTCGCGGGCATCGAGTACCCGGCGGTGATGCACTGCAAGTCCGGCGCGGACCGGGCCGGGCTCGCCTCAGCGCTCTACCTTATCCTGCACGAGGGCAAGCCGGTGGCCGAGGCGATGGGCCAGCTCTCGGCCCGGTACGGCCATTTCCGCTTCGCCAAGACCGGCATCCTCGACGCCTTCTTCGACCTCTACCGGCGCGAGGGCGAGGCCAGGGGGCTCGACTTCCTGACCTGGGTCGAGACCGCCTACGATGCGGACGCGCTGGCGCGGGAGTTCCGCGCAGGCTTCTGGTCGGAATTGCTGGTCGACCGTGTCCTCAAGCGGGAATAGCCCCTACTCGGCGGCCAGCCGCGATGCTTCGCGGAACGGATGCGCCGGATATGTCCCGATGACGCGCAATTCCCGCGAGAAATAGCTCAATTCGTCGAGGGCACGGGCCAGCCCGGGATCCTCGGGCCGGCCGTCGACCTCGGCGTAGAACTGCGTCGCCGAGAACTGGCCCTCGACCATGTAGCTCTCGAGCTTCGACATGTTGACGCCGTTCGTGGCGAACCCGCCGAGCGCCTTGTAGAGCGCGGCCGGGATGTTGCGCACCCGGAAGACAAAACTCGTCACCGTCGGGCCGTCGAAATCGGGCACCGCCGGTTCCGGCGCGAACACGCAGAAACGCGTCGTGTTGTGGGTCTCGTCCTCGACGTCGCGCTCCAGGATGTCGAGGCCGTAGACCTCTGCGGCGAGCGCCGGGGCGAGCGCGCCGCGGCTCGGGTCGTGGGCCTCCATCACCTCGCGCGCGGCTCCCGCCGTATCGCCGGCCACCACTGCCTTCAGACCGAGGCGACGGATGATACGGCGGCACTGGCCGAGCGCGTGGATGTGGCTGTGGACGCTCCTCAAGGCCGCGATCGGCGTGCCGGGCAGCGCCATCAGCTGGAAATGGATCGGAAGGAAGTGCTCGGCGACGATGTGGAGCGGCGAGGTCGGGATGAGGTGGTGGATATCGGCGACCCGCCCGGCGATCGAGTTCTCGATCGGGATCATCGCGCGGGCGGCGCGGCCTTCCGTAACCGCCGCGAAGGCGTCCTCGAAGGTCGCGCAGGGCAGCAGCGTCCAGTCGGGAAAGGCCTGCGCGCAGATGATGTGCGAGTTGGCGCCGGGTTCGCCCTGATAGGAGATCGTTGTCTGGGTCATGGCACTCAGTTCAGGCGGCGGGCGGCGAGGAGCGCGCGGGCGCGTTCGAGATCGGCCGGCGTGTCGACGCCGAGCGGTAGATCGTCGACGATGACGGCGTCGATGCGCATTCCGGCCTCGAGCGCGCGCAGCTGCTCCAGCTTCTCGCGCAGCTCCAGTTCGCCGGGCGGCAGGGTCATGAAGCGGCGCAGAGCCTTCCGGCGATAAGCGTACAGCCCGATATGGTGGAACAAAGGCCCCTCCCCCCAAGGCGCCTGCGCCCGCGTGAAGTAGAGTGCGCGCAGGCGGTTCGCGCCGACGCTATGGCCGACGAGCTTGACCACGTTGGGGTCACGCGCCTCCTCGTCGCGGGTGATGACGGCGCAGAGCGTGGCGATATCGACGGCGCGGTCGGCCAGCGGCATGATCGCCGCGCCGATCACCCGGGGGTCGATCGTCGGCAGGTCGCCCTGGACATTGACGACGACGTCGTGGTTGCCGTCCGGGTCGACGATCTCGAGAGCCTCGGCGAGCCGGTCGGAGCCCGACGGATGATCGGCCCGGGTCAGCACCGCGACCCCGCCCCGCTCCTCGATGACCGCCACGATCTCCTCGGCGTCGGTGGCCACCACCACCGGGCCGATGCCGGCCTCGACGGCCCGGCGCCAGACATGCACGATCATCGGTTGTCCGGCGATGTCGGCCAGTGGCTTATTCGGCAATCGGGTGGCGGCCATCCGGGCCGGGATCAGCACGAGGGGATCTGACATCGGTCCCGAGACGTTGGAGCGGCGGTCGACGGTAGAGCCATCGCTCGTGGTGCAGTGATGCCGCCCAACCCGTGGCACGCAACCGTTCTGTGCGGGTGATTAACAGGGGTGAAAGCGGTTGTCATCGCGGGCTCTTGCGGCCCCGATGCCACGCAGCGACTGCGACTTCACGGATTCCGACTCCGGCATTGTCAAGATCGACCCGGAGCGGCTAAGCACCCTCGATCTTTTCCAAAGGTCCGGTGTGCTACAGCCGCTGGACATGACCATGTGCCTGTCCCTTTGGCGCCATCGCCGACGGACGCACCGGAGTTGTCGAGAATGGACTCGTTCGAGCTGAACAAGGTTGCTGGCGCGGTGCTCGGCACCCTCCTGTTCGCGTTGGGGTCGGGTTTCGTGGCCGAGCTGATCTATCACTCGAAGCCCGCCGGGAATGCCGGCTATGCCCTGCCCGAGCCCGTGGCCGCATCGAGCGCCCCGGCCGCTGCCGCGAAGGTGGAGCCGATCGCGGTGCGATTGGCCAGCGCCAGCGCCGATAAGGGACAGGCCGGAACCAAAGCCTGCCAAGCTTGCCACAGCTTCGACAAGAGTGGCGCCAACAAGGTCGGACCCGGCCTGTGGGACGTTGTCGAGCGCAAGCTCGGCAGCCATGCCGGGTTTGAATATTCGGCGGGCCTCAAGGAGAAGGGCGGCGCCTGGGACTATGCCCAGCTCGACCATTTCCTCGAGAATCCGAAGGGTTACATCAAGGGCACAAAGATGGCCTATGCGGGCATCTCGTCGCCCCAGGAACGGGCTAACGTCATTGCCTACCTGCGCACGCTCGCGGAAAGCCCCAAGCCGCTGCCCGCAGCCGAGAAGGCCGAGGCTGCGCCCGCGGCCGAACCGAAGCCCTAACGGCTTCGTTCCACGGAACACGATGACCAGCGAACAGGGCCGGGCAATCCCGGCCTTTTTCATGTCTGCCGCCCGAACCTCGTGCGCCTGTTTCGACGACGTGCGCGCAAGCGCCGAGTTGGCGTTCCCGGTCGGCCCGTCCTAGAACTTCGCACCCTGCCGCACCGAGGTGGCGGGCGCTACGACTTGGGAGACCGACGGATCGTGATGCGTCAGAGCCTGATCGAATCGTGTCGAACCGCATTGCTTGCCGGGTTCCTCGCCGGATCCCTTGCCGTATCGGGGTTTGCCTCGCCAACAAATGCTCAACAGGCGCCTCCCGCCGAAGGCTCGTTCGTCCACGCTTTCACTCTGATGGGCGAACCGAAATATCAGGCCGATTTCAAGCACTTCGAGTATGCCGACCCTGCCGCGCCGAAGGGCGGTCTCGTCCGCCTCGGCGCACAGGGAGGCTTCGACAACTTCAACTACGTGGTATCGGGCCTGAAGGGCGACCTCGAAGGGGGCATCACCCTGATCTACGACACGTTGATGTTGGATTCGGGCGACGAACCCTTCACCTCCTACGGGCTCGTGGCCGAAGGATTGCGGATCGCGGACGACCTGTCGGCGGTCACCTACCGTCTGCGCGAGGGCGCCCGTTGGCACGACGGCGCGCCGGTCACGCCCGAGGACGTGATCTGGTCGTTCGACATCCTCAAGGCCAACAGTCCGTTCTACTCGACCTACTACCAGACCGTGACGAAGGCCGAAGCCACCGGCGAGCGTGAGGTCACCTTCCGCTTCAGCGAGACAGGAAACCGCGAGCTGCCGCAGGTGCTGGGCCAGCTCCGAATCCTCCCGAAGCATTGGTGGACCGGCAGGGACGCGCAGGGGCGCCAGCGCGATGCGACGCAGACCACCCTGGAGATCCCGCTGGGTTCCGGCCCGTATCGCCTGGCCAGGTTCGAGCCCGGCCGCAGCGCCACCTACGAAAGGGTGGCGGATTACTGGGGGAAGGATCTGCCCGTGAATGTTGGGCGCAACAATTTCGGCACCCTGCGCAACGAGTATTTTCGCGATTCCACCGTGCTGATCGAGGCCTTGAAGGGCGACCTCTACGACTTCCGCACCGAGAACGTCGCCCGTAACTGGGCGACCACCTACGAGGATTTCCCCGCCGTGAAGGATGGGCGCCTCGTCAAGGAGGAGTTTCCCGATCGCGGCAACGGCAACATGCAGGCCTTCGTGTTCAACCTGCGCAAGGGGAAGTTCGCCGACGAGCGCGTGCGCCGGGCCTTCAACCTTGCCATGAACTACGAGGAGATGAACCGGGCACTGTTCTTCGGCCTCTACAAGCGGATCGACTCCTACTATTTCGGCTCGGAACTCGCCTCCTCAGGCCTGCCCGGCCCCGAAGAACTGGCAGTGCTCGAGCCGTTCAAGGACAAGGTGCCGGCGAGCGTCTTCACGACGCCCTACGCGAATCCCGTGAACGGCTCGCCTGAAGCCGTGCGCGCGAACCTGCGCGAGGCAGTCCGTCTCCTGAAGGAGGCCGGCTACGAGTTGCGCAATGGCCGGATGACGAATGCGAAGACGGGGGAACCCCTCACGGTGGAGTTCCTGGAGTTCCAGAGCGTGTTCGAGCGGGTGATCCTGCCTTTCGCCGCCCAGCTCAAGCTCATCGGCATCGACTCGTCGCTGCGGGTCATCGACCAGGCGCAGTATCAGAATCGGCTGCGCTCGTTCGATTTCGACATCACCACGAGCTCCTGGCCGGAATCGCTCTCGCCGGGCAACGAGCAACGCGAGTACTGGGGCTCGGCGGCCGCCGACAAGCCGGGCTCGCGCAACCTCGCCGGCATCAAGGATCCCGCGATCGATGCGCTGATCGAGCGGGTGATCTTCGCGAAGGACCGGCCCGGCGTCATCGCTGCGACGAAGGCCCTCGACCGCGTGCTGCTGGCCCACAATTTCGTGGTCCCGCAATGGGCTTCCAGCGTCTCGCGGACCCTGCGCTGGAACCGTTTCGGCAGGCCCTCGGTCCTGCCCCGCTACGGTAGTTCCGGCTTCCCGACCACATGGTGGTACGACGAGGCGCTGGCCGCTAAGACGGGAGCACCCCGTTGAGCGGCGGCCCGTCCCGTCGCACGGTGGTCGCCGGAGGGGTCGTGCTCGCCCTCGCCGGCATGAGGCCAGCGGTGAGCGCCCCTCGGAGCGCCCACGGCCTGTCGAGCTTCGGCGACTTAAAATACCCGTCCGATTTCAGGAACTTCGACTACGTCGATCCCGCGGCACCGAGCGGTGGGCGCTTCTCGGCGCAACTGACCTCGACGATGGGCAACCAGTCGTCCGAGACCTTCAACACCCTCAACATCTACGTCCTGCGCGGCGACGGGGCGCCGGGCATGAACCTGACCTTCGACTCCCTGATGGTCCGGGCACTGGACGAGCCGGACGCCCTCTACGGTCTCCTCGCCCGCTCCGTCGAGATCTCCGAGGACGGCCTGACCTATCGCTTCACCCTGCGTCCCCAGGCGCGGTTCCACGACGGTTCGCGGCTCACCGCGCGAGACGTCGCCTTCTCGCTGATGGTCTTGAAGGAGAAGGGCCATCCCGAGATCTCGCAGGTCATCCGCGATCTGCAGGAGGCGGTGGCCGAGGACGATGCGACGATCGCGATCCGCTTCGCGCCGGGTCGAAGCCGCGACCTGCCCCTGTTCGTGGCGACCCTGCCGGTGTTCTCATCGGCCTATTACGAGGGGCGAGACTTCGAGGCATCCTCGCTGGAACCGCCACTCGGGTCGGGACCCTATCAGGTCGGTCGCCTGGAGCCGGGCCGGTTCATCGAGCTGGAGCGGGTGGGCGACTATTGGGGCGCCGACCTGCCGGTCAATGTCGGGCAGCACAATTTCAATTCCATCCGCTACGAGTGCTTCCGCGATCGTCAGGTGGCCTTCGAGGCCTTCAAGGGCGGCGCTTTCACCTACCGCGAAGAGTTCACGGCACGGGTCTGGGCCACGGGCTACGACTTCCCGGCGGTGACGGAGGGCCGCGTCCGCCGCGAGACCCTGCCCGACGCGACACCGTCGGGAACGCAGGGTTGGTGGATCAATACGCGTCGCGCCGCCTTCAAGGACCCTCGGGTGCGAGAGGCCATCGGCCTGTGCTTCGATTTCGCCTGGACCAACAAGAACCTGATGTACGGCGCCTACAAGCGCACGGCTTCGTATTTCGAGAACTCCGACCTCAAGGCCACGGGCCTGCCCTCGCCGGAGGAACTGGCACTCCTCGAACCCCTGCGCGCCAGCCTGCCGACGCAGGTCTTCGGCGAGCCGTGGAGCCCCCCGGAATCGGACGGTTCCGGCCAGGACCGGACGTTGCTCGGCCGCGCGGCCGGCCTCCTGCGCGAGGCTGGCTGCATTCGGGCGGACAGGGTCATGAAACTTCCCGGCGGCGAGCCACTGGAGATCGAGTTCCTCGACCTTGACCCGAGCCTCGAGCCGCACACCCAGCCCTTCATCCGCAATCTCGGGCTGATCGGGATCAAGGGCCGCATCCGGCAAGTCGACGCCTCGCAATATCAATCCAGGCTCAAGGATTTCGACTTCGACCTCACCGTCCGCCGCTTCTCCAACGGCATGACGCCGGGACCCGAGCTGCGTGAGGCCTACGGCTCACGCGCCGCCGCGACGTCGGGCTCCAACAACCTGGCGGGCATCTCGGACCCCGCCGTAGACGCGCTCATCGCCGCCGTGACCGAGGCGACCTCGCGCTCCGCTCTCACCACGGCCTGCCGCGCGCTCGACCGCGTGCTCCGGGCCGGGCAGTACTGGGTTCCGATGTGGTACGGTGCCACCCACCGGATCGCGGTCTGGGATGTGTTCGGGCGCCCAGCCGAGACCCCGGCCTACGGGCTCGGCGTGCCGGCGACATGGTGGTTCGATGCCGCCAAGGCCCGGCGCATCGGCCGATTATAGGGGCTCGCCTTTGCTCACCTATATCCTGCGCCGCATCGCCCTGATGGTCCCGACCATCTTCGGGATCATGCTGATCACCTTCGCCATCGTGCAGTTCGCGCCCGGCGGGCCGGTGGAGCGCGTTCTGGCCCAGCTTCAGGGTCAGAACGATGCCGGTCTCTCCCGGGTGACCGGCGGTGCGGGCGACCTCGGCGGGGCCGGCATGGCCGGCCGGACAGGGGGCGAGGCAAATTCGCGCTATCGCGGCGCCCAGGGACTCGACCCTGCCTTCATCGCCAAGCTGGAGACGCAGTTCGGCTTCGACAAGCCGGCGCCCGAGCGGTTCGCCAAGATGCTGTGGGACTATGTCCGGTTGGATTTCGGCAACAGCTATTTTCGCGACGTCTCGGTGCTGCAGCTCATCCGTGAGCGGCTCCCGGTCTCGATCTCGCTGGGCTTGTGGATGACGCTCATCTCCTACGCGATCTCCATCCCGCTCGGCATCCGCAAGGCCGTGAAGGAGGGCTCGCGCTTCGATCTCTGGACCTCCGGCGTCGTCATCGTCGGCTACGCGGTGCCGAGCTTCCTGTTCGGGCTCCTGCTCATCATCCTGTTCGCCGGCGGCTCGTTCATGCAGCTCTTTCCCATCCGTGGATTGACCAGCGAGGGCTTCGAGAACTTCACGCTCTGGGGCAAGATCGTCGACTATGCCTGGCACATGACGCTGCCGCTCACCGCACTGGTTCTCGGCGCCTTCGCGACATCGACCCTGCTCACCAAGAACTCGTTCCTCGACGAGATACGCAAGCAATACGTGCTCACCGCCCGCATGAAAGGCCTCACCGAGCGCCGCGTGCTCTACGGTCACGTCTTCCGCAATGCCATGCTGATCGTCGTGGCGGGCTTTCCCGGTGCCTTCATCTCGGCTTTCTTCACCGGGTCGCTGCTGATCGAGACGATCTTCACCCTTGATGGGCTCGGCCTGCTCTCGTTCACAGCCATCGTCGGGCGCGACTACCCGATCGTGTTCGCCACGCTCTACATCTTCTCGCTGCTCGGGCTCGCGGTGAACCTCCTCTCGGACCTGATCTACACCTGGATCGATCCACGGATCGATTTCTCGCACCGCTCGACCTGAGAACGGCCCGTGACCTCGCTCCCCCTCCTCATCAGGCAGGAACACGCCGAGGACGCGCAAGGCATCGACCGGCTCCACGCTCGCGCTTTCGGTCCCGGGCGCTATGCCAGGACGCCGTACCGCCTTCGCGAAGGTGTGAGCCACTGCCCTGAACTGTCCTTCACCGCGCTGGTCGGGACCTTCTTGGTCGGATCGGTGCGGATCGGGCCCATTCGAGTCGGGACGAGCGACGCGCTGATGCTGGGGCCGCTCACCGTCGATCCGAGCTTCGAGGGCCGCGGCATCGGATCCGCCCTGATGCGGCGCAGCCTCGACGCCGCGAGGGCCGGTGGCCACGCGCTGGTGCTGCTCGTGGGCGATGCCCCGTATTATGCGCGCTTCGGTTTCGAGCGAGTCCCGGCCGGAGCTTTGGCGTTGCCGGGACCGGTCGATCCGGCACGGGTGCTGTGGTGCGAATTGCTGGACGGTGCGTTTGCCCGAACGAGCGGCACCGTCCTCAGCCCGCGGTCACCGCAGGTTTGAGTGGGCACGGGGACGTGTTCTTGATCACCCCCCGGGCGATGGCGGTGGGACTTTCCGATCCTGGCTCCCTCACGCTCCTCCTCCGAACTCACATCGTTCGCAGTTTGCGGTGTTGGCGGTTTTTCGATGAACCAGGGCAAGTCCGAGGCTCGACGGGGATCAGCGCGTCACGCCATCCGCCCGCGCCGCCCCTCCACCAGCCACATCGCCAGGACCGCCGCTGCCAGCGCCGCCAGCGCCCACAACCCGAGCGCCAGCGGATAGACCTCGACGCCGCGGATGTTGGCGCTGTCGCTCGGGCGGAAGCCGATCCAGTCGGCTCCGGCAAGGCGGCCGCCGCGCACGCTCTGGAGGCGCGGCACCGAAACGCCGCCATTGACCTCGGCCAGCCGACGGATCGACCCGCCGGTAGCCTCGGCCAAGGGGCGCAGGCGCTCGGTGTCGCTGAAGACGTCGGCGAGCTCGCGCGGGTTGGGCGGCCCGACGCTGACGAAGGCGACGAGCGAGCCCGAGCGCAGCGTGTGCAGCCCGAGTTCGGTCGCCTCGAAGGTGGTGGCGAACAGGCCGGGCTCTGCCTGATCCAAGGTCAGGCTTCTCTGCGTGCCGGCCGGGCCGGTCACCGTCACCGGCTCGGCACTCTCGGCCATGGTCTGGCGCTCGACGCGGACCTCGCGGCCGCGGCCGGTCGTCTGCGCGCGCAACGCCTCTTCCTCAAGGGCCGGCTCCTTCATCAGCCAATGGCCGAGACGGCGCAGAAGGTCGAGATAGGGACCGCCATCTTGGTAACCCCGCGCCCACAGCCAGGCGTGGTCCGAGAGCAGGAGCGCCACCCTGCCCTTGTCTTCGCGGGACAGGGCGAGAAGCGGCAGCGCATCGGCTCCCTGGAGGATCGGCTGGATGCCGGGCTTGGTCTGAGCCGCGACCACGCGCAGCCAGTCGCCCCAGGCCGGCGGCGAGGCCTCTGAGCCGGGAAGCGCTCGCGTCACCGGGTGGCGCTGGCCGGTGCCCGTGAGCGCGGCCTTGTAGGATTTCTCCACCACTCGGCCGTTCGGCTCGCCGGGCAGGATCGCCGAGAGACGGGTCCGCGACAGGCTGGACGTAGAGGCGAATTCCGGCCCGGCCGCCACGAGCAGTGCCCCGCCGTCGCGGACGTAGCGGACGATGTTGTCGAAATAGGCCGAGGGCAACACGCTCTGGTTCGCGTAGCGGTCGAAGATGATGAGGTCGAAATCCTTGATCTTCTGGACGAACAGTTCGCGCGTCGGGAAGGCGATCAGTGAGAGTTCCGAGATCGGGGTGCCGTCCTGCTTCTCCGGCGGGCGCAGGATGGTGAAGTGGACGAGGTCCACGTTCGCGTCGGATTTCAGGAGGTTACGCCAGGTGCGCTCGCCCTGGTGCGGCTCGCCCGAGACGAGAAGGACGCGCAGCTTCTCGCGAATTCCTTCGATCGGGAGGACCGCGCGGTTGTTGATCGTCGTGAGCTCACCCGGCAGCGCCTCGACCTCGATCTCCACGACGTTGGGGCCGCCATGCTCGATCTTCGTCGTGAGCGAGAATGGCTGCCCGGTCGGCACGGCACGGCGATCGATCTCCTCGCCGTCGCGGCGGACGGTGACGACGGCGCTGCCGGTGCCGCCGCGCTCCATCACCTCTGCCTTGATGGCGAGATCCCGCCCGACGATCCCGAAGCGCGGCGCTTCGATCAGCTTGATCTGACGGTCGCGTTCGTCCGGATGCCCGGTGACGAGGACGTGGAGCGGGGCCTTGATGCCGAGCGCTGCGACGGTGGCCGGCATGTCGTGGACGACGCCGTCGGTGAGCATCACCACGCCGGCCAGCCGCTCCGGCGGCACGTCGGCCAGCGCTTGGCTGAGCGCCGTGAAGAGTTTGGTGCCCTCGTCGCCGTCGGTGGCGTCCGGCACGTCGATGAAGCGCGGCTCGATACTCGTGAGGGCACCGAAGCGGCGCTGCAACTCGGCGCGCACGGCATCGGTCATGGTCGTGCGGTCGCCGAGCGCTTGAGAGCCGGACCGGTCGACGACGATCGCCGCGACATCCTTCACCGGCTCGCGATCCTCGCGGACCAGCGACGGGTTGGCGATGGCCAGGAGCACGAGGCCGAGCGCCAGGGCTCGCAGGAGCGCGGTGCGACCACGCGCGACGATGGCGAGGATGCAGAACAAGGCGACGACCGCCTCGGCGACAGCAAGGACTGGCCAGGGAACGAGGGGCGTGAAGCTGAGGCTCAGCATGAGGTGCGGCCTTCAGGACAGTGCAGGTCAACGCAACGCACGCCCCTCCCCTCTCTGCGGGGGAGGGTAGCCCGCGCAGCGGGTCGGGAGAGGGGAGCACCGCCTTCTCCGGAGAGGTCGCGATCCCCCCTCTCGCCCGGCATCCGCCGGGCACCTTTCCCCGCAGAGGGAGGAGGGTTGAACGCGTCAGGCCAATCGAGAACCATCATTGCCCCAGCCGTTCCAGCAGGGCCGGGACGTGGACCTGATCCGCCTTGTAGTTGCCGGTGAGCGTGTAGATCACGAAGTTGATCCCGCCACGAAACGCCATCTCGCGCTGACGCTGGTCGCCGCCGACGATCGGGTAGAGCGGCTCGCCGCGCTTGCCCACGGCCCAGGCGGCGGCGAGGTCGTTGCCGGTGATGATGATCGGTGAGACGCCGTCCCCCGCCCGCGCGGGTCGCCGCTCCGGCCCGTCGCTGGCTGGCGGCAGCGTCTCGACCCAGGTCTGGCCTGTACTGTATCGGCCGGGGAAGCTGTCGACGAGGTAGAAGGCCTTGGTCAGCACGTGGTCGGTCGGCACCGGTTCGAGTTCCGGCACTTCGAGGGTCGCCAGCATATTACGGAGATATAGCGCCTCCGGTGTCGGCGGACCGCCGGCGCGCGCGGTCAGCGCGTCCCGCGTATCGAACAGGACCGTGCCGCCGTTGCGCATAAAGGCGTCGATCCGCCGGATCGCGACCTCGCCGGGCTGCGGGCGGCTCGGAACGACCGGCCAGTAGATGATCGGATAGAAGGCGAGCTCGTCCCGCGAGGGATCGATCCCGATGGGTTCGCCCGGCTCCAGGGCGGTACGGGTGGCGAGCATCTGCGTCAGCCCGGACAGGCCGGCGCGGCTCGCCG
>NZ_CAXUJR010000062.1:3629-21841 GCF_964251405.1 uncultured Methylobacterium sp. | reverse complement strand
CTTCGACGCCCTCAACCGAGCGCCTGAACCATCCGTCTGAGTCAGTGCACTAGGGCTGTATCTGGATCTTGACCGGTCCCGTTCGCGTCCAGCCGCATCGCCTCACACCCTGCTGAGTTTTTCACTCGGCGATCGGGTCTTTCGCACGCACGGATCTGTGGCCCCCGGAAGGCTGAAGTTCGGGACAGGACGATGTCCCCAGTCGTTGGGGTCTGCCACCCAATTACCCGTACGACTTCCGCCGCGATCCTGCTCCGCGCAAATTCGGATGATGCTCTGGAAATCAGTTCCGAGAGTGTCGATTGTTGAGGCTGCCGCCCTCGTACAGAATACGCGGACGGCTCTCGGCAAAGCTGACACCGAGATCAAATTGCGCCGAACCGCTCTTATCCGTACCTCGGGCCCTGTTGCTGACCTCGAAATCGATGATGGACCGCGCTGCACATTTCCGGGCGGCAAGATTACAGGTCACATTCATGCTTCCGGGGCGATGAGAGTAGCGTCGATTTGGCCATTGTCGGATGGCACGGCGCTTCTCGGCGATCAGCATGTCTTGAGTATACGGCCGCCCGTAAAATGTGACTGTTGGTCCGTACATGTAGGGCACCCCCGCGATCGGGGTCGTATTGTTCATTGACCAGATTTCCAGATAGCGATCCGCGATGACAGCCGTTCGCTCCTTCATCTCAGCCAAGCTAAAAGCCTGTACAGATGACGTTGATGCGATCATGGTAACAGCGAACAACAAATATCTTGTTTTCAAGGTCATGATCTCGCCACGATAGACATTCTGCTAAAAATTGCTGCTCGGCTCCATAAGCCATTTCATAACTCCGCCCGCATCAGCGGACGAGACACGCTTCCGGCGATCGGATGCCTCGATCCGTTGCGATTCGGCGAACGTGAAGCCCCGCATCGGCGTGACGATGTTTCTAACGTTCTTGTCGGCCGCTAGGCGTTGGCGCTCACCGGGAGGCGCCTTTGCGGCGAGCCGCCGAACCACGGGTTCACGCGGCGGATCCTGAGCGACGACAGTGTTTCGACGTGTTTCGGGAATCCTATCCCCAGACACCACCGGGCGCACGACTTCGGATGGGTGATGCTCGACCTTCATGGTCTTGAAGCGATCAACGCGCGCGCGTTCAAAAGCGGCTCTCTCCGCTCTGATCGTATCGAGACGAGCTTGTATCGACGGCGTCAGTGCGATCCTGGCCGGTGTCGGTGCAGCACTGCCTGGAGCCAGTGATTCAGCGAGGGCCCTCTTAGGGTTGTTGTCGTTCGTGGGAGACGGACGGTCTTGCTGATGAAGTGCCTGAATGCCTGCCGGCAGCGCGGACGCAGATTGCGTGGGCGCCACATCAGGTTTTCCGACCTTCTCGGCATCATCAAATCGAAGGACCGGGTGTGCCTGACGAGTTGCCGGAGCTGATGATTCCGTCGGCTTGGGCAGGTCCGACCATCGCCGTTCGACCGTTCGCGATGGCCCCTCCGGCTGTGTCGCCTGTGAGGTTACCGATGAGCCGCCGGAGTTCAGGCTCGTAACAGCAACAGTCATCCCTACGCCGGCAGCGAAGGCCGCCGTGGCCGCATAGAGGGTCGTACGGAGAGTGCCCATTCGAAGTCTTTCTTGAACGGTCTGGCGTCGAAGGTAACTTGATGCACTGACCTGAGTTCCGAATAGGCCCAGGGACGGACCGGCCTCTCCGACAAAGCCGCCGTTCACGGGCATGGTGTCGATCTCGCGCTTGCGGCGTCAGCCATGTGCTACGGAACCGATGGATAAGAGCTGCCGCAAAACTCTCTTTCGCCAATAAGCTGCATGCGCCGGCGAGCCTTACCCGCGAGCGTTCCGCCCTCTGATGCCGGGAGCTGCCGGCTTTGTCGGCGCCCCCGTCGCGCTCCCTCAGAACGACGAACAAGGCTGAGGATATCGGTGGTCTCAGGCTCGATCGGGCGGCTCCTTCAGGCCGACGGTTTCGGGATCCCCAGAGGACGAGTGCTTGCCATCGTTGCGCAGCCAGCACCCATGCGCGAGCCTTCTGCCCTTTCCTAGGTCCCGGTCGGTGTAAGACCGTGATCCTCGGCCGGCAGCTTGGGCAGGTCCATGCGCGCACGGATGTGTTCGGCCATCCCGCGCGCGATCTCGCGTTCGCCCATGATGATCAGGTTCGCCCCAAACCGCTCCAGGTGGTCGACCTCTGCATCCGAATGCGCTCTCGCGATGATCTCGAGGTCTGGATTGGCGGCCCGCGCTTGTTCGATCAGGTTGCCGTTCTCGAAGGGGTCGGGAATCGCGCTGATGAACCACCGGGCCCCAGCCAGATTGGCAGCCTTGAGAATGCCGGGTTGTGCAGCGTTGCCGGCATAGACCTCGACACCTCGAGCCCGGAGGGCATCGACGACCTCCTGGCGCTCCTCGATCACGATCAGGGGTTGCTGCGCCTGCTCCAAGGCTTGGCCGACCATGCTCCCGACCCGGCCGTAGCCGACGAGGACGGCGTGCCCCGTCAACGCGGTGACGGGAAGGTCCGGCGTCTCGGGTTTGCTGGTGTCGCTTGTCGGATCGAGGCGCCGTTCCCGCCGCTTCAGCCATGGCGAGAGCCGGTCGACCGCGAAGAACATCACCGGGTTGGCCAGGATCGAGAGGAGCGCCCCTGCCAGGATCAGATCCTGCCCCGCGCTGGGAAGGATCTTCAGGCCGACTCCGAGCCCCGCGAGAATGAACGAGAACTCTCCGATCTGCGACAGGCTCGCGCCGAGCGTCAGCGCGATGCGGAAGGAATAGCCCGCAGCAAGAGCGATCGTGATGGCCGCGATGGCGTTGCCGACCACGATAACGCCAAAGGTGGCCAGAACCGGTCCGGGCTGGGTAATCAGGATGGTGGGATTGAACAGCATGCCGACCGAGACGAAGAACAACACCGCAAAGGCGTCTCGCAGCGGCAGCGTCTCCTGCGCGGCCTGCTGACTCAGGGCCGACTCGGACAGGATCATCCCAGCGAAGAACGCCCCGAGCGCGAACGAGACGCCGAAGAGTTCGGCCGAACCGAAGGCGACACCAAGGGCAATGGCGAGCACGGCAAGCCTGAACAGCTCGCGCGAACCGGTATGTGCGACGTAGTGCAGGATCCAGGGAATGACCCGCCGACCGACGACGAGCATCAGGGCCGTGAAAGCCGCGAGCTTGATGAAGGTGATGGCCAGCGCACCCCAGAGCGTGTGGGGCTCGAGCCAGGAGGGAAGCGCGCTTCCGTCGCCTTGTGCCAAGGGTTGACCGCCCATCAAGCCCGCAAGGGCTGGGATGAGCACGAGCGCGAGCACCATCGCGAGGTCTTCGACGATGAGCCAACCCACAGCGATGCGCCCTCGCTCCGTCTCCACCAAGCGGCGTTCCTGCAGGGCACGAAGGACAACGACGGTGCTGGCCACCGACAAGGCCAAGCCGAAGATGATGCCTGCGCCCCAGGTCCAGCCCAGCAGCAGGGCAAGCCCAAGGCCCAGCAAGGTGACCAGGGTGATCTGCCCAACCGCTCCTGGGACCGCGATGGCGCGCACCGCGATCAGATCGGCCAGGGAGAAATGCAGCCCGACGCCGAACATGAGGAGGATCACGCCGATCTCGGCGAGTTGGGGTGCGAGCGCCTGGTCCGCGACGAATCCGGGCGTGAACGGCCCCAGCATCACGCCGGCGAGCAGGTATCCGACCAGGGGGGACAGGCGCAGGCGCTGCGCGATGACGCCGAAGATGAAGGCCAGCCCGAGACCTGCCACCAGGGTCGCGATCAGCGGGGTCTGGTGCTGCATTGGTCCTCGCTGAAGGAAGAGGTTAAGCTTGGCCCTTGATGTGGGTGGCGAACGGGGCGATTTCAACCATTATGGCTGAAAGTTTTGTTGAACCGGATGCCCGTCCTGAGCTCACCCCTGAGCAGTGCCGGGCCGCCCGAGGGCTTCTCGACTGGACGCAGGAGGAACTTGCGGAACGGGCCGGCGTCTCACGCAGCACCGTGCGGGACTTCGAGAAGGGACGCCACGATCTGCACCGTGCGTCCGAAACGCAGATCATTTCGGCGCTGCGCCAAGGGGGCGTCATGCTGATTCCCGCCGACGAATTTGGCCCCGGAGTGAGGCTACAGTCCTCGTAGACGAAGAGTTGGATCAGCGGCCGCGCTATGTCCGCGAGGCCATGGTCAATGAGCCTGAACAACATCCAGGATCGTGAGGCCTTCGAGTACACGGGCTCGTCATTACGTCCACGATTCCCACGGCACCGACCGACACCGCTGAGGACCACCCGTGCGATGTCGGCGTCGTGTTTCAGCGACTACCGGGATCGGATAGGTCTAGCCTATTCGGCTTTGCGCTTCTTGATGACTAGCGTGGTCGGATCGATCTTCAAGTCGAATTGCTTGCCGCTGGCGTCGATCGCGTCATCGACCTCGATCATGCCGTCATCCATCTCGATCTCCTTCCATTTCGTGAAGCCTTCCTGCTTCAGCATGGCTTCGACCTTGGTCTGCTGCTCGGGTGCCAGCTTCTGGTCGGCTAGAGCGCCGCCTGCGATGGTGGCGGAAAGCGCGATAGCGAGAGCGGTCGTGGCGAAACGCATGGCTGTTTCCTCTCTGTTTTGGCCGCCGATGACGCGTGAGGATGGCGGGATTTCCTCGGCCTTGAAGGTGTGGCAGCGGTTCGATGCAGCTCTACACCAGCCGTATTTCATCTGGTTCGAGCTTCAAGCGACGCACCATGTTCCTCGACAGGCCACCGGCAAGGTATGCCTTGCTTCTGCCCAGAGAAAGCGCCGTCATCGCAGCCAACGCTTCTTTGGAGTTCCGCTTCACAACCGCGTAGGTGCGCCGCGGCTGATGCACGTTGACGACCACGATCAGAAAAGTCTTGTAGCGCGAGGTTTTTGGCATCAGCGATGGCAGTCAACTCTTCGCATTAATGCTTGCTGCCGGTACTCCTGATCATAGCGAGATGGCGTGGCCCAGGCCATCAACCTACTACATCACGCTGTAGGGACAGGTTGACGGGGGTGTCGACACGATCAGCTGGGTCAGGCTCCGGCGGACGTCAACCGAGCAGGGCGGTCAGGGCGTAGCAGGCCGCGGAGATGAGGGCCGCGGCTGGGAGTGTCAGCACCCAGGCCGTGACGATGTTGCTGGCAATGCCCCAGCGCACGGCCGAGGTCCGGCGCGCGGCGCCGACACCGATGATTGCCCCGGTGATGGTATGGGTCGTCGAGACCGGCACGCCGAGCCACGTCGCGGTGAACAGCGTGATGGCCCCGCCCGTCTCCGCGCAGAAGCCCTGCATCGGGTTCAGCCGGGTGATCTTGGAACCCATCGTATGCACGATGCGCCAACCGCCAAGGAGCGTGCCGAGCGCAATGGCCGCCTGACAGGAGATCACCACCCAGAATGGGACGTGGAACTCGCTGCCGAGGTGACCTTGCGAGTACAGCAGTACCGCGATGATGCCCATCGTCTTCTGGGCATCGTTGCCGCCGTGTCCGAGCGAGTACAGCGAGGCGGAGACGAACTGGAGACCGCGAAAGCTCCGGTCCACGGCAAACGGCGTCGAACGTGCGCACACCCACGACACGATCAGCACCAGCAGAAGGGCGAGCAGGAATCCGACCAACGGTGAGAGGACGATGGCCGCCACCGTCTTCGACAGGCCACTCCAGACCACGGCACTGACGCCGGCCTTGGCGACACCCGCCCCGACGAGGCCGCCGATCAGCGCATGCGAGCTGCTCGACGGGATACCCAGGATCCAGGTGGCGATGTTCCAAACGATGGCGCCCACGAGCGCACTGAAGATCACGCGAGGATCCACGATACCGGCATCGACAATACCGGTGCCGAGCGTCTGCGCGACGTGCAGGCCAAAGAACAGGAACGCAATGAAGTTGAAGAAGGCTGCCCACAGCACCGCGTATTGCGGGCGCAGCACCCGGGTCGACACGATGGTGGCGATGGAGTTGGCCGCGTCGTGCAGCCCATTGAGAAAGTCGAAGAACAGCGCGACCGCGATCAGTCCGACGAGGTAAGGCAGGGCGAGTGCGGCGGTGTCCATGCCGCTCACACGTTCTCGATTACGATGCCGCTGATCTCGTTGGCGACGTCCTCGAAGCGGTCGACCACGTCCTCCAGATGGCCGTAGATCTCGGCACCGATGATGTAGTCCATGGTGTTGCTGTCGCCACTCCCCTGCCGATGTGCCTTGTACAGGGCCTTGAGTCCTTGCTCGTGCAACTCGTCGGATCGGCTCTCGACGCGGGTGATCTTCTCCGTCAGCTCGCTGAGACGGCCCGCATGCGTGGCCACGGCGTTGAGGAGCGGGATCGCTTCCGCCGTCAGTCGGGCCGCTTCGATGACGGTCTCACCCATCTCCTGCATCAGAGGATCGAACGTCCGAACCTCGTAGAGCGAGATGGTCTTCACGGTCTTGTTCATCTGGTCGATGGCGTCGTCCATCGACTGGATCAAATCCTTGATGTCGCCGCGGTCGAAGGGGGTGATGAAGCTGCGCCGCACGGCGAGCAGCACCTCGGCCGTGATCGTATCCGCCTCATGCTCGCGATCGACGATGATCTGGCAGTAGCGCGGCACGTCATCGCCGCCCTTGAGCACGCCCTGGAGCGCCTCTGCACCAGCAATGAGGGTCTGGGAGTGACGAGCGAACAAGTCGAAGAAGCGATCCTCGCGCGGCATCAAAGCCCGAAACCAGCCCAGCATCCAACGAGTCCTTCGGTTGGCCCGCAAGCAGATCCGCGGATCCGCGTCCATCGTTCGCGCCTTCAGCGTTGTCCACTTCAGCCAAGCCTGGCAAGTCGTGCACGATGATGAACGCCGGGCACAAACGCAGGACTGCGCTTCTCGTTGCCGTCCATGCCGGTGGCATCAATTCTAGCGCTCGATAGAATGGCGGATGGGCTTGTTCATCCTCATCGCCGTCAGTCTCGTTGCCGGTGTCGTGAGCGGCATCATCGGGACCGGCTCCTCCATCATGCTCATGCCCGTCCTGGCGTCGGTGTACGGACCGAAGGAAGCCGTGCCGATCATGGCAGTGGCCGCCGTCATGGCGAATGCCTCGCGCATCGTCGCCTGGTGGCGTGAGGTCGATTGGCGAGCGTGCGCGGCCTATGCCGGGACAGGCACGCCGGCCGCGATCCTTGGCGCACGGACGATGCTCAGCCTGCCCCCGCGCGCAGTCGACGCTGCCATCGGTGCCTTCCTGGTGCTGATGATCCCGACCCGCCACTGGCTCGCGGCACGGCTCATCCAGCTCCATCTCTGGCACTTGGCATTGGCCGGGACGGTCATCGGCTTCCTGACGGGCATCGTGGTGTCCACGGGTCCCGCCTCCGTTCCTGTCTTCATCGGCTACGGGCTGACCAAAGGCGCCTTCATCGGCACCGAGGCGGCCGGTTCGCTCGCGCTCTATGCCGCCAAGACACTGACCTTCGGGAGCGCGGGGGCGTTGCCCTTGGAAAGCCTCTCAAGCGGCCTCGTCGTCGGTGCCACGCTGATGGGAGGAGCCTTCCTCGCGAAGCCATTCGTCTTGCGCCTTCCTTCCGAGACGTTCCGCTTCGTCATGGACGGGCTATTGCTGGTCTCGGGCGGAAGCCTGCTGTGGAGCGCTGCCTCTGCTCCCTGACCTTGATCTCAACCGGGCGGCTCTCCATCGCCAGCTTTAGCAGCGGCTGCGTTTCTCTAGACAGTTGTTTTGAAACTGATGCGCCATGCCGTCATCTTCGATCGATAGTTCTGACTTAGGCATCTGGCGGGCCGTGAAGCCTGATGCGTTAACTCAGGTCCTGACCTTACCCCGTCACAGCCGCTGCAGCCGTGCCGCGAAGAACCCGTCGAGGCCGCCCTGGCTTTCCGGGGTGGCGCCGTCGAGCTGGGAGGGCAGCGTGCGCAGGTCGCCGTTCCGGTCGATCGCCGCGCCGAGATCCCCGATCTCTCCGGCCTTGATCGGTACCCGCGCGAATCCGGAATTCTGCCCGAGGAAGCGCTCGACCTGGCGCTCGCCCTCCTCCGGCTCCAGCGAGCAGGTGCAATAGACGAGGCGCCCGCCGGGCTTCACCAGGGTCGCGGCCCGGTCGAGGAGTCGCGACTGCAGGCCGGCGAGGCGCCCGATATCGGCCTCGGCCTTGGTCCAGGCCACCTCGGGGTGGCGGCGGATGGTGCCTGTGGCCGAGCACGGCGCATCGAGAAGCACGGCGTCGAAGGTCTCGTCGTTGCCCATCGCCAGGGCGTCGCCGACGCGGATCTCTGCATGAAGGTCCAGACGCGCCAGGTTCTCGGAGAGGCGTTCCATGCGAGGCCCCGAGCGGTCGATCGCCGTCACGGCGGCACCGGCCGCGGCGAGCTGGGCCGTCTTGCCGCCCGGCGCCGCGCAGAGGTCAGCGACGCGCTCGCCCGCCTGTATGCCGAGAAGCCGGGCCGGGATCGCGGCTGCCGCATCCTGAACCCACCAGGCGCCCTCGTCGTAGCCCGGCAGCGAGGCGACCGGGGCGTGGACGTCGTGAAGCCGGACGCTGCCGGTGCCCAGCACGACGCCGCCGAGGCGTTCGGCCCAGCCCAGTGGATCGTTCTTGACCGTGATGTCGAGGGGGGCACCGCGCAGATGGGCAGCGGCGATGGCGGCGGCCGTCTGCGCGCCGTAGCGGGCGAGCCAGCGCTGCCCGAGCCAATCAGGGGTGTTGTCACCGAGGGGATCGGTGCTTGCGGCGAAGATGGCGTCGCGCTCGCGTACCACGCGGCGCATCACCGCATTCACGAGCCCGGCGAGATGCTGGAGCTGCGGGTCGCCCTTGGCGATCCGGACCGAGAGATCGACGGCGGCGTGGTCGGGCACGTTCAGATCGAGGATCTGGGCGGCACCGGTGGCCAGCAGCGCGACGAGGCGAGGCTGGTCCTCGGGCAGGCCCTGCGCCAGGCGCTCGTGCAGAGCACAGCGCAGGAAGCCGAGCCGGCGGAAGGTCGCCGTTGCGATGGCCCGCGCCAACCCGGCATCGGCCGCATCGAGGCGCCCGGTCCGATCGGCCTGGGCGAGGGCGTCCTCGAGGGCGAAGGCGCGGTCCTTCGCCAGGAGATCGGCCACCGCCGAATGGGCGACCTGTCGGGCGGCGAGGCCCGCCACGCTGGAATCCAGCACCGGCGCGGGGCCGGGTTCGTTGCGGCGAGCCGCCATGAATGCCACCTTGCTTGCATGAGGCCCGACGGGAGGCGGGCATCGGTCAGGACGCCCTCCCACACAGGTTCAGGATGATGCAAGGCTTTAGGACAGTGGAAGACGTGAACACCCGCGACGAGGCGGACATCGTGCCGGGCAAGGACATGGCCGGGGAGACGGTCTTGCGACCGCCGCCCTCCCCGGCGGCGGCGAGGGCCCTGGCCGAAGCCGACGCCCGCCGCGCCGAGATCGATGCTCGAGCCAACGCCATCGCGGCGACGCGCGAGAAGCAGGGACGCGGCGGTCTCGAGCCGGTGCGCTACGCCGATTGGGAGGTGAAGGGGATTGCCGTCGACTTCTGACGGCGCTCTTAATCGAGGATCGGTAGTTCAGCGCGTCACGTAGACCTGCGTGCCGACATCGACGCGACCATAGAGGTCGACGACATCCTGGTTGTACATGCGGATGCAGCCATAGGAGGCGTAGGTGCCGACCGAGCTCGGCCGGTTGGTGCCGTGAATGGCGTATTCGCCGCCCGCCAAGGTCATGGCGGCCGCGCCCATCGGATTGCGCGGCGAGCCTCCGGCGATGACGCTCGGCAGGCGCGGGTTGTCGCGCTTGACCTCGGATGGAGGAGACCAGGCCGGCTCGACGTACTTGCCGTCGATGCGGGTCGCTCCCGTCCACTGCTTGCCTGGCCTTCCGACCGCAACGGGATAGCGGATCGCGGTGCCGTCGCCGTTGACGAGGTAGAGCCGGCGCTCGGCGGTGCGGACCACCACGGTTCCGGGCGACACGCCGTCGGGGAATGCCACCACCTCGCGCGCCTGAACCGGCGCCGCCATCAGCACTGTTCCCATCAGCACCGCCCACGCACCCAAACGCCCGTTCATCGACCCTGCTCCCTGTCCAAGCGTAACCGCAAGTTCAGGGACAATGGCCGGGGTCGATTGCCGTTCCGGTTACTCAGCACTCCGCGCCGCGGGTTTTCCAGTGCTGCGGTAAAGGCCGGTTTTCAGCGAATAGGTCAAAACGGCGGAAAGACTTAAAGCCGTTCAAACCATCATCCGATCATCGCTCGATGAGGCACGTCGCCTCGTCGATGCGCGCCTGCCAGCCGTGGCGGATGAGTTCGGGGTCGAGATGCTCCTCGACGGGGTAGCCGACGCAGAGATAGGCCACGAGCTCGAAGGATTGCGGCAGGTCGAGGCAGGCCCGCACCGCGTCGGGTTCGAGGATCGAGACCCAGCCGACGCCGAGCCCGTTAGCCCGGGCTGCCAGCCAGAAGGTCTGCACCGCCGAAACCACGGAGTAGCGCAGCATCTCCGGCATGGTCGCCCGGCCGAGGCCGTGGCCGGCTTCGGTCTCGGCGTCGCAGAATACGGCGAGGTGAACCGGTGCCTCGCGCAGGCCCGCGAGCTTGAGCTGGGTGTAGGCAGCCCGGCGCTCGTCGGGATAGCTCGCGGCGGCGGCGGCATTGCAGCGCTGGAAGCTCTCGACCACGGCGGCACGGCGACCAGGGTCGGCCACCCGCACGAAGCGCCATGGCTGACTGTTGCCAACCGAGGGGCTGAGGTTCGCCATTGCCAGGCAGTCGCGCAGCACGACTTCGGCAACCGGGTCGGAACGGAACCGTCGCACGTCGCGCCGCCAGGCGAAAAGGTCCGCCAGCGAGGCGCGGAAACCGGCATCGAAGCTGACCATCGCCGTCCCCGCCCGTTCTCCCTGCGGGATCGTCCATAGCCGAAAAAGGGCGGAGCGCGAGCGCGCCGGCCTCCGCCTGGCCGAAAAAAAGGCCGCACTCCGAAGAGGCGGCCTGAAGTCCTTGGGTCTCGAAACCTCTGGGGTGTCGGCTTCGGTGCGGCCGGGCGCTCCCCGAAGGCTGGGGGACCATAGGGATCGGGGCACGATCCGGCCGTCGAAACCGACGAGGTTCCGCAACAGGTGTGGCCTCTCATGAAGGCTTGGCCACGGCGCGAAGAGGGCGAAATCGTGATGGCGTGTTTCGGGCAGCAACCCTTGCGGGACGTGGACCGCAGGCTCATCATCCCCGGCTAGGTGCGGCGCGGAGGCGCGTCCAACGATGGAGTGACGATGAACGAGAGGTTCGGCGCCGGGCAAAGGCCCTCGGATTCCGCAGACAGCGTGGTGCCGTTCCCCATCGCGCCGGTATTGCCCCAGGTGTCCTTCGACCGCCTCGAACTTCGGACGATCTTCAATCTCTACGGACGCCGAGTCGCCGAGGGCGAATGGCGCGACTACGCCATCGATTTCCGCCGGGACAAGGCGGTGTTCTCCATCTACCGGCGCACATCGGAGACGCCGCTCTACCGGATCGAGAAGGACCCGAAGCTCGCCAGGCGGCAGGGCGCCTACGCGGTGATCGCCGCTGCGACGGGCTTGGTCATGAAGCGCGGCCACGACCTGGGTCGCGTGCTCGCGGTGCTGGAGAAGCCGCTCCGGGCGGTGTGATGAGATAAGGTCGGTGTGGCAAAGCTCGCTGCAACCCACCCGCCCTTCCCCGGACGGATGGAGCGTCAGCGAAACTGAGGTTCGGGGTTCAGGGCTCCAACAAAAAAGCCCCAGCGTTTCCGCCGGGGCTCTACTTTCGTCGGTCTGTTCCAGCTTAGCGACGGTCGCCGAGCAGCGAGAGCAGCATCTGGAACATGTTGATGAAATCCAGGTACAGCGTCAGGGCACCGTTCACCGAGAGCTTGGCGGCTCCCTCAGCATCCGCACCGCTATAGAGGAACATCTCCTTGAGCTTCTGCGTGTCGTAGGCGGTGAGGCCTGCGAAGATCAGGACGCCGATCACCGAGATCGCGAACTGAAGCGCGCTCGATGCCAGGAAGATGTTCACCAGCGAGGCGATGATCAGGCCGATGAGGCCCATGATCAGGAACGAACCCATGCCCGACAGGCTACGCTTGGTCGTATAGCCGTAGAGGCTGAGACCGCCGAACGTTGCCGCCGTGATGAAGAACACCCGCACCACGCTGGCCCCCGTGAACACGAGGAGCAGCGTCGACATCGAGGCGCCCATCACGGCCGCGAAGGCGAAGAACATCGTCCGCGCCGAGGCGGCCGACATCTTGTCCATGCGGAACGAGAAGAAGAAGATGAATGCCAGCGGTGCCAGCATCAGCACCCACTTCACCGGGCTCGTGTAGAGGACCTGACCGAAAGGCGTCAGGGCGATCTTGCCCGTCGTGGTCTGCGCCGTCGCAGCCATGTTCAGGCCGAGCGCCACCAGGCCCGAGATGCCGAGCCCGACGACCATGTTGTTGTAGACGCCCAGCATGAAGGCGCGCAGGCCCTGGTCGACGTCGACCTGGGTTCCGGCGTAACCGCCCGCCTGCTGGCTTCCATACCGGAAGGGAGAGTTGTCGAATGCCATGGGAGTTTCCTTTGGAAGCTCTCTCAGCGTGTGATTTCGAAACCGAGGCTCACGCACACCACCTCTGGCGCCACGAAGCGCCTCGTGCCTAGATATGTTCCGTCACGCCGTGGCGCACAAGAGGCGGCCGAGTTCGACACCAAGCAATTCCCACAATGACGGCATCAATTTTTATCTCCTCATCGACGGATTAAAAGCCGTTCTTGGTCCGGGAGTGAGCGATATCGGGTCGGTCTCCGGGTTTGGTTTCCACATCGCGGTTCGTATCGATCTTTGTTTTGTCGACTTTGGATCGTGAATATCGCTTTTCCTAAACAAAGTACCTTATCCTATTGAGCATAAGGTTTAAATATTCCGACACCCTTTTGGCCTGTTCTGCTAGACGCCGGGAGTTGGTGGTGCGGGATAATGAACGAAAATCTTGACGATAAGGCGCCGGTGGCTGCGATAACCCGCGGCGTCAGGCTTCAGCGGGGCCTGATCGTGCAGGCCGGTCTCGTCGTCCTGATGATGGCGATGGTGCTGGCGGGCTTCTTCTTCACCAATGGGCAGCAGCAGGCTCTGATCGACCTGCGCGAAGGTGGCCGCCAGATGCGGATCACGCTCGATAGCCTGATGGAGGCCGAAGCCTTCGTCCTCAACCGTGTGATCCTCGATCAGTGGGGCGATTCCGGCGCCTTCGCGCGGTCCGTCGACAACCTCGAGAGCCGTCGCGGAAGCCAGATCGCCAAGCTCACACCGTTCCTGCGCGCCGATGCTTTGCGCGACGGCGACGCCGGCAAGATCCTGTCGTCCCTTCGCGAGAGCTGGACCCAGGCGATCACCCTCGCTCATGGCGGCAAGCGCGCCGAGGCGGTGGCCCTGCTCGGGGCACGGGAGACCGGCCCGACGGTCGAGCGTCTTCGCCAGGCCATCGATGCCTATCTGGTCGACTGGAACGCTCAGTTCCCGGCCTACGAGCATCGCGTCGATCTGGGCAAGGCACTCATGCCGCTCCTCGTGGTCGTGTTCGGCGGCGTCATGCTGTTCGCGTTCTGGTCCGCTGCGGCGGATGCCAAGGGCCGCGCAGTGGCGATGGCCGAGGCGACCGCCTCACGCCGCCAGGTCACACGCCTGTTCGAGATGACCGACATGCTCCAGAGCGCCGCCGATATCCTCGATGCCAACGCCGTCCTGAAAGCCACCGCAGACGAGCTGATCGCCGGGTTCGGTGGCGCACTCTACGTCTTCAACAACTCGCGCGACCGGCTGACGCTGTCGACGTCGTGGGAAATCCCGGAGGGGCGCGAACTGCCCGCCCTCATCGCGCCCAATCAGGGTTGGGCGCTCAAGCGCGGCAAGCCTCACGTCAATCGCGCGGACGCCAAGGGCCTGTGCTGCGAGCATCACGTCGCCGGCAGCGCCGTGCTCGAGATCCCGATGATCGCGCGCGGCGAGATCCTGGGCCTGCTACAGATCTTCGCGACCGGATCCAGCGCGGAGGCCCGTCTCGACGGGATCCTTCCGCTCGGATCGGCCCTCGCCGACGGGATGTCACTGGCGCTCGCCAACATCGCTCTTCGCGAGAAGCTTCGGAGCCAGGCCCTGCGCGACCCGCTCACCGGGCTCTACAACCGTCGCTACATGGAAGACAGCCTCAAGCGTTTCGTCCGCCTCGCCGAGCGTGAGAACCGCAAGTTCTCGGTGATCATGATCGACCTCGATCACTTCAAGCGGCTGAACGATGAGCATGGCCACGCGACCGGCGATGCGGTCCTGCGCGAGGCTGCCGCCGCGGTCGTCGGCGCGCTGCGGGAGACCGACGTGGCCTGTCGCGACGGCGGCGAGGAGATGATCGTGCTGCTGCCCGATTGCGACCTCGACAAGGGGGCCGAGAAGGCCGAGACGATCCGGCAGCGGATCGAGGCCCTGTCGGGCCAGCACGGCGCCGCGGTCTCGGCTTCGTTCGGCGTGGCCTGCATCCCGTCGACCTCGAATGGCAGCGTCGACCTCGTGCGCGCGGCCGATGCCGCGCTCTACAAGGCCAAGCAGGCTGGCCGGAACTGCGTCGCGACCGCCCCGCAATGGTCGGGACACAAGGTCAACAAGGGTTCGGACGCGGCCGACCCCGCCCCGTTGCTGCACGCTGCCGAATAGCGGCCGTGTGCCGACCTCTCAGAACTGTCTGAGATAGGCCGCCGGCTTCTGGCCGAGGATCCGCCAGGTCCCCGCGAGCCCGAGCACGATGGCGAAGACCACAGCAAGGCCCGCCGCCACGAGGGCGCCCGAGAGGTCGAGAATGAACTCGAGCTTCATCACCTTCGAGACGATCACCCAGCCGGCGAGCGTGCCCGCGATGAGCCCGAACACGGCGGTGACGAGGCCGAGCGCGCCGTATTCCAGGGCGTAGGTGGAGAGCAGCCGGCCGCGTGTGGCACCGAGCGTCTTGAGCACGACGGCGTCGTAGAGGCGGGCGCGGTGTCCCGCCGCGATGGCGCCGGCCAGCACGAACAGGCTCGCGATCACGGCCACCGCGCTCGCCCCACGGATCGCCAGCACGAGCTTGCCGACGATGTCGTTGACCGCGTCGAGGGCGTCCTTGACCCGCACGCTCGTCACCGAGGGGAACCTGCGGGCGACGTCTCGCAGGATCACCGCCTCGGCCTTCGCATCCGGCCCACCGGCCAAGGTCAGCGTGGCGAGGTCGGAATGCGGTGCACCGCGGAAGGTGCCGGGCGAGAACACCATCACGAAATTGATGCCGAGGTTGCGCCATTCGACCTTGCGCAGGTTGGCGATCTTGGCGGTGAGATTGCGTCCGAGCACGTTGACCGTCACGGCGTCGCCGATGGACAGATCGAGGCGGCGCGCCAGTTCGGCGTCGAACGAGACCAGCGGCGTCTTGCCGGTTTCGGCGTCCCACCACGTCCCCGAGACGAGGCTGGAACCCTCCGGCAGGTCCGCCGCGTAGGTGACGCCGCGGTCGCCGTCCAGCACCCAGGCGGCGTCCTCCGGAGCCTTGATCTGACCGGCGGGAACGCCGTTGAGGGCGGTGATGCGGCCGCGCATCATCGGCACCCGCTCGATCTTCGCCCCCGGCGCCTGGCCGCCGAGGAAATCGTGGAAGGCGTCGGCCTCGCCGGCCGGGATGTCGAGGAAGAATAGGTTCGGCGCGCGTGCCGGCAGCGAGCTCGTCAGGGTCCGGCGGACATTGGCGTCGATGAGGCTCAGGGTGACGAGGAGCGTGACGCCCAGCCCGAGCGAGAGCACGATCGCCGAGGTCAGGGCGCCGGGCCGGTGGAGGTTCGCCAGGGCCATCCGGGGGGCTGCGAGACGCGGACGCGGCAGGCGCCTCGCCCCCGCCATCACGCCGATCGCGACGACTCGGAGCAGCGCGAAGGCCAGCCCGGCCGCGGCGATGAAGATCAGCGCGACGCGTCGATCGAAGGCGGTGGTCACCGCAAGCACGACGAGAGCGAGGACGGCACCCGCGAGGATGAGCCGGTAGCGCCGACGCGTAGGCGTAGCACTCGGATCGACCACGTCTCGAAACAGCCCGGAGACGGGAACGTCGTGAGCCCGGCCGAGCGGCAGGATCGCGAAGGCCAGGGCCGTGAGCAGGCCGTAGGCTGCCGCCAGGACCAACTGCCCGGGGGACAGGATCGGGTTGAGGGGCAGCGGAAGGTCGTCGTGGAAGAACGCGTCGAGGGCGAAGGGCAAGCCGGCGCCGACGACGAGGCCGATCGCCGTGCCGAGGCCCGCGATGAGCATCACCTGAGTCAGGTAGAGCGAGACGATCTGGGCACCCGGCGCGCCGACGCTCTTCAGGGTCGCGATCGAGCCGCGCTTGCGCTCGACGAAGGCATGGACCGCATTGGCGACGCCCACGCCGCCGACGATCAGGGCCGTGAGGCCGACCAAGGTCAGGAACTGGGTGAAGCGCTCGATGCTCTTGGCAAAGCGTGGATCGGCATTGTCACGCGAGCGCATCTCCCAACCGGCCTCGGGCACCGCCTTGGCGATGGCCGCGATCGTCTCGCGCAACGCCTCGTCGCTCGCCTCGGGCATCTGCAGGCGGTAGCTGAAGCGGTTGAGGCTGCCCGGCTGGATCAGGCCGGTTGCGTCGAGGGCTGCGTGCGAGATCAGCACGCGCGGACCGAACCCGATACCATTGGCGATCTTGTCGGGCTCCGAGACCAGGGTCGCCCGCAGGGCCACGGTCCGGCCCGCGATGGTGATGCGGTCGCCGATCTTGAGGTCGAGGCGGGTGAGGAGCACCGGGTCGACCACGGCACCGTAGGCGCCGCCGGTCTCGGCGAGAAGCTCGGACAGCGGCAGGGCCGGATCGGTGACGACCTCCCCGGCGGTGGGATAATCGCCGCCCACCGCCTTGAGCTCGACCAGCGCCGCACCCTTGTCGCCGGCGACCGCCATGGCTCTCAGTGTGGTGACCACGGAGACCGGTGCCCGCGCGTCGAGGGCGGCGCGCTCGTCGGGTGTCGCGGCGCGGTTGATGAGGCTGTAGGTGAGGTCGCCGCCGAGGATGCGCCGGCCCTCGCGGCCGAGCCCGTCGGTGAGCGAGCCGGCGATGGAGGCGACGCCCGCGATGGCAGCGACGCCGAGGGCGATGCAGGCAAGAAAGACCACGAAGCCGGAGAGTCCGCCGCGCAGCTCGCGCAGAGCGAGGCGGAGCGTCAGGGGAAGACGGGCGGCGGAGGGCCGGCCGACCGGGACGGCCTGGGTCAGCGTTCCGTGCAAGTGTGTGTTCACGCCGCGACCGCCTCCTCGACCCGGCCCGAGCGCAGCCGCACGGTGCGGTCGCACAATCGAGCCAAGCTCGGATCGTGGGTGACGAGGACGAGTGTCGCGCCGCGGTCGCGCTTCAGTGCGAACAGCAGGTCGATGATCTGTCGGCCGGTAGCTTCGTCGAGGTTGCCGGTTGGCTCGTCGGCCACGAGGATCGCCGGATCGGGCGCGATGGCGCGGGCGATGGCGACGCGCTGCTGCTCGCCGCCCGAGAGCTGGGCCGGGTAATGGTGCAGCCGATGGCCGAGGCCCACCGCCGCGAGTTCCGCCGCGGCGCGCTCGTGCGCTCCGTCCTTGCCGGCGAGCTCGAGGGGAAGCGCCACGTTCTCGATCGCCGTCATCGTCGGCACGAGGTGGAAGGCCTGGAACACGATGCCGATGCGGCGTCCGCGGAACCGCGCGAGGTCGTCTTCGGTCAAGGCGCCGAGATCGGTGCCCTCCACCACGATACGCCCGCCATCTGGCCGCTCAAGACCGGCCATGACCATGAGCAGCGTCGACTTGCCCGAGCCCGACGGCCCGACGAGCCCCACCGCTTCTCCGGCCGCGACGTCGAGGGAGATGCCGCGCAGCACATGCACCCGCGCCGGGCCGCGACCGAGGCTGAGGTCGATGTCGGAGAGCGCGATCGTGGGGGAAGACGCCGCCTTGCCCGATGGAGCAACCACCGGCGCATGGCCGGCCATCGTCTTGGCATCTATCGACTTGCCGAACATCAATGGGACACCGATCTAGCCGAGTGCGAATGCCAACGACGGTCGAGGTTGTGTCGGGATGGGTCTGTGCTCTGTGTCACGTGTCGGGTCCGTCCTGTCGGCTTCCCGCGATATGGTCCGTGGGT
>NZ_CAXUJR010000062.1:0-3529 GCF_964251405.1 uncultured Methylobacterium sp. | reverse complement strand
TCTGTGTCACGTGTCGGGTCCGTCCTGTCGGCTTCCCGCGATATGGTCCGTGGGTGGGCGAGGTGCCATGAGCCGCGCAGCTGGGCCATGCTGATCGCGCTCTTTGCCGCACTTTTCCTGAGCGGCACCCCCGCCGACGCCGCCCCGGCCGGTGCTCCCCTCAAGCTCGTCGCCTTCGGTGACAGCCTCAGCGCGGGATACCGCCTCCCGGCGAGCGCGGCCTTTCCCTCGGTTCTGGAACGTGCCCTGCAGGCCCGAGGCCGGAACGTGACGGTGGCCAATGCCGGCGTCTCCGGCGACACCTCCACCGGTGGCCTCGACCGCCTCGACTGGTCCGTCCCGGACGGCATCGACGGGGTCGTGCTCGAACTCGGCGCCAACGACATGCTGCGCGGCACCGACCCGGCGGTGACGCGCAAGGCGCTCGACACGATCATCACCCGCCTGAAGGCCAGAGGAATCCCGGTGCTGCTCGCCGGCATGAACGCCTCGCGCAACCTCGGGCCGGATTATGTCGCCCGGTTCGACGCGATCTACCCGGACCTCGCCCGCACCCACGACCTCGTGCTCTACCCATTCTTCCTGAAGGGCATCGTCGGGGACCGCGCCTTCAACCTCGAGGACGGACTGCATCCCAACAGCAAGGGCGTCGAGGCGATCGTGTCCGGCATCCTGCCCACCGTCGAGACGTTCCTCGACCGGATCCAGGCGGGGCGCCGGTGAGGACGGCATAGACTGGAAACACGGGGCCGACGCGATGCCACGTCTCTTCACCGGCCTGGAAATTCCCGCCGGCATCGCCGATGCCTTGGCCCGATACCAAAGCGGATTGCGAGGTGCGCGCTGGATCGACCCCGCGGACTTCCACATCACCCTGCGTTTCCTCGGCGATGTGGAGTTGCCGCTGGCGGACACCGTTCACGACCTGCTGTCGGAGGCGCGCCCGCGCGGCCTCCTCCCGATCACGCTGTCGGGTCTCGCCAGCTTCGGAGGCGAGAAGCCCCGGTCGATCATCGCCGCCGTAGCGCCCTGCACCGAACTCGACGCGCTCCAGGCCGAGCATGAACGCATCTGCCGACAGGCCGGCGCGGAGCCGGAACGGCGCAAGTTCACGCCCCACGTGACGCTTGCCCGCCTGCGCCGCGAGGTGAAAGCGCCCGACGTCGCAGCCTACCTCGCCGAAGCCGGTTTCTTCCCGCCCCTGTCCTTCCTGTCCGAGCGGGTCGCCCTCTTCTCGGCCCGCGAATCGAAAGGCGGAGGGCCCTACGTGGTCGAGGCGGCTTACCCGCTTGGGGGAACTGTAACCGAGTAGCGTTCTCGGTTTGCGATAGCTGGGACCGGAATCCGACGCACTCGGTCGTTCCCGGGCGCCGCAAGCGAGCCCGGAACCCATCACCGCAGGTAGTTTTCCAGTTTGCCCCGTCGGCGGCTCGGGGTTCCGGGCTCTGCGGAGTTCATCCTCGGACTGGCCAAAGGCCAGATCCGGGGGCAGCCCCGGAATGACAACCGGAGCGGTGCGACGATCGGATCACAACCGCCGCAGCGCCACGCTCTCGATCCGGTGGCTCGCCCCCTTCGCCAGGATCAGGCTCGCTCTCTGGCGGGTCGGCAAAATGTTGTCGCGCAGGTTCGGCAGGTTGATCGTGGTCCAGAGACCGTCGGCGATCTCGATCGCCTCGGCTTCGCTGACCTCCGCGTATTTTCGAAAATAGGAGAGCGGATCGCGAAAGGCCGTGTGACGCAGGCGCAGGAAGCGGTTGAGATACCACCGGTGCAGGTCATCTTCGTGCCCGTCGAGGTAGATCGAGAAGTCGAAGAAGTCCGAGACGAAGGGGATGGCGGTGCCGTCCCGCGGCAGGCGGGCCGGCTGGAGAACATTGAGGCCTTCGACGATGAGGATGTCGGGGGATTCCACCACCCGCTCCTCGCCCGGCATCACGTCGTATACGAGGTGCGAGTAGAGCGGGGCGGCCACCCGCTTCTTGCCGGCCTTGATGTCGGTGAGGAAGCGAAGGAGCGCGGCGGTGTCGTAGCTCTCGGGAAAACCCTTGCGGTCCATGGCGCCCATGCGCTGCAGGGTGGCATTGGGCAGGAGGAACCCGTCGGTGGTGACGAGGTCGACCTTGGGGGTATTCGGCCAGCGTGCCAGCAGTGCCTTGAGCACGCGGGCCATGGTCGACTTGCCCACCGCCACCGAGCCCGCGACCCCGATGATGTAGGGGACCTTGGCCTCGTGCTCGGCCAGGAGGAAGCGTTGCGTCGCCTTGAACAGCCCCTGCGTCGCCGCGACGTAGAGCGAGAGCAGGCGTGACAGCGGCAGGTAGATCGCCACCACCTCTTCGAGCGAGATCGGGTCGTTGAGGGATTGCAGGCGGCCGACATCCTCGGCCGTGAGGGTGAGGGGCGTGTCGGCGCGCAACCCCGCCCATTCCTCGCGGGGGAACAGGCGGTAGGGCGACAGCCGCTCGGGGCCCTCCCCGGTAACGGGGTCCTGGCCAGCGATCACGCTCGGCGCCAGGGCCGCCAGCGGCTCCGTCTGCGGTGCTCCGCTCACGCCGCCCCCCGCGCCGCCTTCTCGGCGATCCCGCTCTGCGCGGTGCGGCGCTCGAGTTCGCCCAGGACCTCGTCGAGGCCGATGCCGGCGCCCTTCAGGACGACGAGGAGGTGATAGAGGACGTCGGCCGATTCCGCGACGAGCCCGGGCCGGTCGCCCTGAACCGCGGCGATGGCAGCCTCGACCGCTTCCTCGCCGAGCTTCTTCGCCGCCCTGGCAGGGCCGCCAGCCAGCAGCTTGGCGGTATAGGATTGGTCGGGCGGCGCCTCGGCCCTCACGGCCACGAGGGCTTCGAGGTCCAGGAGGGAGAACTGGGTCATGTGATCCTGAACCCCGTTGTCACGACTGACCCCCACCGGCGTCGAGCCGCACCGCGAGGCCGGCCGCCGCCATGTGCAGCTTCGCCTCCCCCACGGTGTGCTGGCCGAAATGGAAGATCGAGGCGGCAAGAACGGCGCTGGCGCCGCCGTCCCGTACGCCCGCCACAAGGTCGTCGAGGCTGCCAACTCCGCCGGAAGCGATGACCGGGATCGAGACCGCGTCGGTGATGGCGCGGGTCAGCGCGAGATCGTAGCCCGAGCGCATCCCGTCCCGGTCCATCGAGGTCACGAGCAGCTCGCCGGCACCGCGCTTTGCCATCTGGCGGGCGAAATCGATCGCGTCGATCCCGGTGGGGGTGCGCCCGCCATGGGTGAAGATCTGCCAAGCTGCGGGTTCGCCCGGGGCCGAGGTGCGCTTGGCGTCGATCGCCACCACGATGCATTGGCTGCCGAACTTGAGGGCGCCCGCCGAGACGAAATCCGGATCCTTCACGGCCGCCGTGTTGATCGAGACCTTGTCGGCCCCGGCAAGCAGAAGGGTGCGGATATCGGCCACGGTCCGGATGCCGCCGCCGACGGTGAGCGGCATGAAGCAGGCCTCCGCGGTGCGGCTGACGATATCGAGCAGCGTGCCGCGGTCCTCGTGGCTCGCCGT
>NZ_CAXUJR010000061.1:11700-21998 GCF_964251405.1 uncultured Methylobacterium sp. | reverse complement strand
ACGGGATCCGCGTATCGCGCCAGTTCGTCGCGTTTGATCTGGCCGATCCCATGCTCGGCGGCGATGGAGCCGTCCATCGCGTGCACGATGTCGTGAACGATCCGGTTGAAGCGGCCCCATTCCGACAGGAAGGTGGCCTTGTCCATGCCGATGGGCTGGCTGAGGTTGAAGTGGATGTTGCCGTCGCCGAAATGGCCGAAGGCGCAGACGCGCAGGCCCGGCATCGCGGCCTCGCAGGCGGCGGTGGCCTCCTCCAGAAAGTCCGCGAGACGGCCGAGCGGCACCGAGACGTCGTGCTTGATCGATCCGCCCTCCTGACGTTGAACCTCCGACAGGTTCTCGCGCAGCGCCCAGAGGGCGTCCACCTGCGCGCCGCTCGACGCGATGGTCGCGTCCTCGACGAGTTCCTCCTCGATGATTCCGGCCAGCATCTCCGTCAGGTCGTCGCCGGGAGATGCGCCGGGGCGGGTGGCCGAGAGCTCGATCAGCGCATAGGCGGCATGGTCCCCTGCCAGCGGCCGGCGGGCGCCGGGCAGGTGCCTGAGGACGATCTCGAGCCCAAAGCGGGGGATGTACTCGAAGGCGGTGAGGTCCGGCCCGGCTTGGGTCCGCAGCCGCTCGAAGACCGCCAGCGCCGCCCTCGGCGAAGCGAGGCCGACGAAGGCGACGGCGCGCGAGAGCGGCTTCGGGAACAGCTTGAGCACCGCGGCGGTGATGATCCCGAGCGTGCCTTCCGAGCCGACGAAGAGGTGCTTGAGATCGTAGCCGGCGTTGTTCTTCCGCAGGGCCTTCAGCCCGTTCCAGACCCGCCCGTCGGCGAGCACCACCTCGAGCCCGAGCACGAGGTCGCGGGCATTTCCGTAGGCGAGCACCGCGGTGCCGCCGGCGTTGGTGGCGAGGTTTCCGCCGATCCGGCAGGAGCCCTCCGAGGCCAGCGAGAGCGGGAACAGGAGTCCCGCCTCGCCGGCCGCGGCCTGCACGTCGGCCAGGGTCACGCCGGCCTCCACGGTGATGGTCGAGCCGAGAGGATCGAGGCCGCGCACCCGGTCGAGGCGCACAAGCGACAGCACGATGCCGCCTTCGGGCACGCCGCCGCCGACGAGACCGGTATTGCCGCCCTGCGCCACGACAGGGACCCGTGCCCCGGCGCAGGTCTCGATCACGAAGGCGACCTCGGCGGTATCGGCCGGCCGGACCACGGCGAGGGCCCGGCCCTGGTAGAGCCCGCGCGTCTCGACGAGGGCCGGGGCCATGATGTCGGGGTCGGTGAGGACATGCTTCTCGCCGAGCCGGCCGGCGAGGGTATCGAGGAGCGTCGCGGGTGGGGTCATGCGGGATCGCCTCTCGCGGGGTGAACGGTGGGATTCGGGCGACGACTGGTACGCCGGTGGCAGCTCACTATGATAGCGGGGAGGGACAGCCCGTGCAGGCCCGCCCCGCCCGCGGACCGAAACCGAGACACCAACAGAGCGAGGCCATCCATGCTGTCCGTCATCCCGAACCCGCCGCGCATCGTGCTCCCGATCGTGGGCAGCGACGACCTTTTCCCCGTGCGACGGGTCTACTGCATCGGCCGCAACTACGCGGCGCATGCCCGCGAGATGGGCGCCGACCCGGACCGCGAGCCGCCGTTCTTCTTCATGAAGCCGGCCGATGCCCTGCAGGTGGTGCCGGAGGACGCAGTCGCCGAGCACCCGTATCCGCCACGCACGGCAAACTACCATTTCGAAGTGGAACTCGTGGCAGCCCTGGGAGAGGGCGGCGCCGATATCCCGGTCGAGGTGGCGGGTCGCCACGTCTACGGCTACGCCATCGGCCTCGACATGACCCGTCGCGACCTTCAGGACGAGGCGAAGAAGCTTGCCCGGCCGTGGGATCTGGGCAAGGCCGCCGACTTCTCGGCGCCGATCGGGCCTCTGCACCGGGTCGAGGCGGTGGGGGGCCTGGCGAGCGGGGCGATCACGCTCGACGTCGATGGGGACCGGCGCCAGGCCGGTGACCTCTCGGACATGATCTGGTCGATCCCCGAGCAGATCGCGCTGCTCTCGACCTATTTCACCCTGGCCCCGGGCGACCTCATCTTCACGGGCACCCCCTCGGGCGTCGGGCCGGTGGAGCGAGGCCAGACTATGCTGGCGCAGATCGCCGGCCTCGGGACCATCAGTCTCGTCGTGACCTGAGGACCGGCAACGCGTCCGGCCTCGTGCCGACCTTCATCCCGACGGAAACCATGATCCTCGACCAGCCCTTCTTCAGACGCCTGTTCCATCTCGGCGCCCTCGCGCAGCGGGGGATGACCCTCGGGGTGCGTGGCGCCGCGATCGACGGGGAGGGGCGCGTCTGCCTCGTGCGCCACACCTACGTGTCGGGCTGGCACCTGCCGGGGGGAGGCGTGGAGGCCGGAGAGGATGCGGTCGGGGCCATGACCCGGGAGTTTCGCGAGGAGGCCGAGATCGCCCTCGACCCCGCCGTGCCGCTGCGGCTCCACGGCTTCTTCCACAATCGCGCCAGCTCCGGCCGGGACCATATCGCCCTCTACGTCGCCCCCGCCTTCAGCGTCCTGAAGGACAAGACGCCGGATCGGGAAATCGCCGCCTGCGGCTTCTTTCCGCTCGATGCCCTGCCGGAGGAGACCACCCGCGCCACCCGCGATCGGCTCGGCGAGATCCGCGATGGGCGGTCCCCCACGGCAAGCTGGTAGGCAACCGGGCACCCGGGCAAGCGAGCGGTCCGGGGAAAACGCGCCGGCTACCATCGTTCCGATTTCGGTGCTTGCCACGGCCGGCGGAATGGTGTTTAGAGACGCCGTCCGGGGCCGCCGGGGCACTTCCTCCTCTGCGGCACGGTTGTGAGCGGGTGTAGCTCAGGGGTAGAGCACAACCTTGCCAAGGTTGGGGTCGAGGGTTCGAATCCCTTCGCCCGCTCCAATTTACTCCATTTCTTTAGAGAGTTACGAGTTAGCCGCGAGAGCGGCCGAACTTGTTTGTGGCTCGGGGTTCCGTTCGGGGATCCTGGGCCATAATGCTGTCCGGTTGCGTGGACAACTTGAGGGAAGGCGAAGGATCTTCCTGTTCGCTTCCTTGAACCATCCTTCCTGTTCATATCTGCGCGGCGATGCCTGCGCCTGCTTGACTCCACCTTCAGCAGAGGATTGTTGGTAGAACAAACAGAGAACATTTATGATTCCCAAACGCCCCATGACCCTGCCCGCGTTGCGGCGCGCCATCTTGGCCTTGGAAACGAGTGGCGTGGCGCGTGCGGTCGATGGGGTGTTCGGCCTCGGCCTGCCGGAGCTCGACGACTGGCTCGGTGGCTTGGCCCGCGGAGCGCTGCACGAGATCTATGCGCGCGGTGCTGCGGATGCCGCTGCGGCGACCGGCTTCGGCTTGAGTCTGGCCCTGAGGGTCATGGGTAGCCGCTCGCTGGTCTGGGTGAGGCACGAGACCGCCGATGCCCAGGCGGGCGGGCTTTACGGCGATGGGCTCGCGGCGTTCGGGCTCGACCCCGCGCGGCTCCTCGTGGTGCGTGCCAGGGACCCGACAGCAACCTTGCGGGCGGCGGCCGAGGTTGCGCGCTGCCCAGCGATCGGCGTGGCCCTTGTCGAGATCTGGGGCAGTCCGAAGATTCTCGACCAGACGGCGAGCCGACGGCTGGCGCTGGCGGCGGGTGGTTCCGGTGTCACCATCGTGATGATCCGACTCGACGCCGCCCCCTGCCCGAGCGCGGCGGCCACCCGCTGGAGCGTCGCGGCCTCGATCTCGATGCCGCTGGAGGCGAACGCGCCCGGCCGCCCCGCCTTCGCCGCTGCGTTGCTGCGCAATCGGGTGGGGCTCGACCTTCGTACCTGGCACCTGGAGTGGGACCGTGACAGCCTCTCCTTCGCCTCGCCCGCCGCAGCCGCGCCGCTATCTCGCTTTGTGGTTCCCGTTCCTGTCGACCGACCGGTGGCAGCTGACGGCGCAACGCCGCGGCGGCGTACCGGCTGAGCCGTTCGTACTCGTCGAGGCGATCGGAGGGGCGTCACGACTCGCCGCGGTGTGCCGGAAGGCCATGGCGCTCGGGCTGAGCGCCGGCCTGACCCTCGCGGATGCCTGGGCTCGCATCCCTGGGCTCGCGGCGGCCGACCACGATCCGGAGGCCGATGCGGCACTGCTCGGCCGGATGGCCGAGGCCTGCGACCGCTGGACCCCGCTCGTCGCCCTCGACCCGATGGACGGGCTCATCCTCGACGTGACCGGCTGCGACCACCTCTTCGGCGGCGAGGCCTCGCTGCGAGGGGAGACCCTGCAACGGTTCCGGCAAGGCGGCTTTGCGGTGCGCGCCGTGATCGCCGGCACGCCCGATGCCGCGCGTGCCCTGGCCCGCTTCGGGAGAGAGACCGTCGTGCCGCCGGGCAGCGATGAGGCCGCCACGCGGCCTCTGCCGATCCTGGCGCTTGGACTGGAGCCGGAGACCCGAGCTTCGCTCTCGTTGGCCGGCCTGAGACGTATCGCCGACCTTGCGGACCTGCCGAGCCGGCCGCTTGCGGCCCGTTTCGGCCAGGACCTGCTGGCCCGTCTGCACTGCGTGCTGGGCCGGGAGGATCGTCGCATCACGCCGCTCCGGTTGCCCTTGGCCTATCGCCTGGAGCAGGCTTTCGCCGAACCGATCGCCCACGCCGTGGCGATCGAGGCGGCGCTTCAGGATCTCGTCGTCCGGGTCATGGATCTACTCGCGGTGGCTGGGTGCGGTGGGCGGGCCTTCGAGGCGAGCTTCTTCCGCACCGACGGCGCGGTCCGGCGCATCAGGGTCGAGACAGGCAGGCCCTCGCGCGATGCGCAGGCGATCCTGCGCCTCCTGCGCGAGCGGCTCGACGCGCTGGCGGATCCGCTCGATCCTGGCTACGGGTTCGACCTCGTCCGGCTCGCTGTCCCAATCGCCGAACCGCTGGCGGCGCTTCAGCTGGAGCTCGACGGCAGGGCTGCGGAGGCGGACGAGGTCTCGGATCTCGTCGACCGGCTCGTGGCGCGGTTCGGTGCCTCACGCGTCCTGCGTTTCGCAACCGTCGATACGCATGATCCAGTCCGGGCCTCGCGGCTGGTCCCGGTCTCGGCCACCTCGGTGCTGCGGGTGTCCTGGCCGCGGACGGAACCCGGCGAGCCGCCCTTGCGCCCGTTGCAGCTGTTCCAGCCGCCGCAGCCGATCGAGGCGATCGCGGAGGTGCCGGACGGGCCGCCGCTACGATTCCGCTGGCGGCGCGTGCTTCACGTGGTCGTGTACGCCGAAGGGCCGGAGCGCATCGCGGCGGAATGGTGGCGCCGGCCCGAAGCTCGGACGCGGGATTATTACCGTGTCGAGGATGCGGATGGTCGTCGGTTCTGGCTGTTCCGCGCCGGGCTCTACGAACGCGAGACCACGCGACCGCTCTGGTTCGTGCACGGGCTGTTCGCATGAGAGCCGACGCGCCGGCCTATGCGGAACTCGCCTATGCGGAGCTCGTAGCGGCCACGAACTTCTCGTTCCTGCACGGTGCGTCTCACCCGCAGCAGATGGTGTCGACGGCCCTGGCACTCGGCCATGCCGGGATCGGGATCGCCGACCGCAACTCGGTCGCCGGGGTCGTCCGCGCCCATGCGACGCTCAAGGAATTGCGTGCCGAGGGCGTACCGCCGCCCAGGACGCTTCGCGAAGGCTCAGGCCCCGGCGAACACGTCCATGTCGAGGACCCCCTGGCGGAGGGCGATCCTGTCTCACGCGGGGTGCTGAAGCGGCGGGCCGAGGCCTTCAGGCTCGTGGTCGGGGCACGGCTCGTCTTCGCCGACGGGACGCCGGACGTCGTCGCCTATCCGGTCGACCGGCCAGGCTGGGGCCGCCTCTGCCGTCTTCTCACCCTCGGCAACCGCCGCGCGCGGAAGGGGGCCTGCATCCTCCACCTCGACGATCTCCTGAGCGATCCGGAGGGCCTCCTGCTGATTCTCCTGCCCGAGCGTCGCGGCGACGGGGTCGCATCAGCGCTGGCGCGCATGCAGGAGGCTTCCCCCGGCGCAGTCTGGCTCGGCGCGTCCCTGCACAGGCGGGGCGACGACCTTCGGCGGCTCGCCCGCCTCAAGGCTCTCTCGTCGAGCGCGCGCGTGCCGCTGATCGCCGTCAACGACGCCCTCTACGACAGGCCGGGCGCCCGAGACCTGCAGGACATTCTGACCTGCATCCGGGAGGGCGTGACGATCGAGACGGCCGGCAGACGGCTCGAAGCCAACGCCGAGCGTCACCTCAAGCCGCCGGAGGAGATGGCGCGGCTGTTCCGGGACGTCCCCGAGGCCATCGCCGAGATCCAGAGCCTCCTGGCACGGATCGATTTCACGCTCGCCGAACTGAAATACGACTATCCCGACGAGCCGGTCCCGCTGGGCTGGAGCGCGCAGGGCTGGCTGGAGGAGCAGACCTGGGCGCGCGCCGGAATCCGCTATCCCGAGGGCATCCCGGCCAAGGTCGAATCACTGCTCCACGAGGAGCTCGCCCTCATCGCCAAGCTCGACTACGCGCGCTACTTCCTGACGATCCTCGACATCGTGCGCGTGGCCGAGAACAAGGGCATCCTCTGCCAGGGGCGGGGCTCGGCGGCCAATTCCGCCGTCTGCTACGCGCTCGGCATCACGGCCGTCGATCCCAACGAGCACGATCTCCTCTTCGCCCGCTTCCTCTCAAAAGAGCGGCGCGAGCCGCCCGATATCGACGTGGATTTCGAGCACGAGCGGCGCGAGGAGATCATCCAGTACATCTACGCCCGCTATGGGCGCCACCGGGCCGGCATCGCGGCGACCGTGATCAGCTATCGGCCGCGCAGCGCCATGCGGGAGGTCGGCAAGGCGCTGGGCCTCACCACGGACATCACCGCCCGCCTTGCCTCGACCCAGTGGGGAAGTTGGGGCAGCGAGATCAGCGACGCGCATATCCACCAGGCGGGGCTCGATCCGGAGAATCCCTCGATCCACCGCGCTCTGGGCCTCGCCCGCCGTCTGCTCGGCTTCCCCCGCCACCTCTCGCAGCATGTCGGCGGCTTCGTGCTCACGCGCGGGCGCCTCGACGAGACCGTGCCCATCGGCAACGCCGCCATGGCGGAGCGCACCTTCATCGAATGGGACAAGGACGACATCGACGAACTCGGCCTCATGAAGATCGATATCCTGGCGCTCGGCATGCTGACCTGCATCCGAAAGGCCTTCGATCTCCTGCGCGCCCACGGCATCGACGATCTCGACCTCGCCGGGGTGCCGAGGGAGGACGAGGCCGTCTACGCCATGCTGCAGAGGGCGGATTCGGTCGGCGTCTTCCAGGTCGAGAGCCGGGCGCAGATGAACATGCTGCCGCGCCTGAAGCCGAAGGAGTTATACGACCTCGTCATTCAGGTCGCGATCGTGCGGCCGGGGCCGATCCAGGGCGACATGGTGCATCCCTACCTGCGCCGCCGGGCCAAGCTCGAAGAGGTGACCTTCCCGTCCCCGGCGCCCTGTCAGGGCGAGGCCGATGAGCTCGAGCGCGTGCTCGTCAGGACGTTGGGCGTGCCTCTGTTCCAGGAGCAGGCGATGCGGCTCGCGATGGTGGCCGCCAAGTTCACCGACGTGGAGGCCAACCAATTGCGCCGGGCCATGGCGACCTTCCGCAACGTCGGCACCATCCAGACCCTCGAGGCCCTGATGGTCGAGCGCATGGTGGCGCGGGGCTACGCGAGGGATTTCGCACAACGCTGCTTCGAGCAGATCAAGGGCTTCGGATCCTATGGGTTTCCCGAGAGCCACGCGGCGTCCTTCGCCAAGCTCGTCTACATCTCCTCCTGGCTCAAATGCCATCATCCGGCGGTCTTCGCCTGCGCGCTCTTGAATTCGCAGCCCATAGGCTTCTACGCGCCGGCGCAGATCGTGCGGGACGCCCATGAGCACGGCGTCGAGATACGGCCGGTCGATGTCGGCCACAGCGTTCACGACAACACGCTGGAGCGCGACGGGAAGGGCGTGTTGGCGCTGCGTCTCGGCTTCCGGCAGGTGGAGGGGTTCAGCGAGGCTCACAGCCTTCGCATCGCGGATCTCCGCGGTGATGGGTTCGGCGACATCGAAGGGCTCTCGACCCGGACGCGGCTTCCCGCACGTGCCCTGCGCCTGCTCGCCGGGGCCGATGCGTTCCGATCCATGGGGCTCGACCGGCGTGCGGCCCTGTGGGCCGTGCGCCGCCTGCCGGACGACGCGCCCTTGCCTCTGTTCGCGGCGGCGGATGCGCGCGAACTCGGCCCGGAGCTGGACGTCCCGCTGCCGGCCATGTCGCTCGGCGCGCATGTGGCAGCCGATTACCGATCCGTGCGCCTCTCGCTCAAGGCCCACCCGATGCAGATCTTGCGGCCGATCTTCGCACGGGAGCGCGTCGCTACCTGCGCGGAGACCGCGATAGGGCCGGACAACAGCTTCTGCCGCACGGTCGGTGTCGTCCTCATGCGCCAGCGCCCGGGCGCCGGCAACGCCATCTTCATCACGATCGAGGACGAGACGGGGATCACCAACGTCGTCCTGTGGGCGCGAACGTTCGAGCGCTTCCGCCGCGAGATCATGAGCGCACGGCTCCTGCTCGTCGAGGGTCGGGTGCAGAGGAGCCCCGAAGGGGTCACGCATCTCATGGGGGAGCGCGTCTTCGATCGCACAGGAGAACTCAACGGCCTCTCGGAGGACACGAATGTGGCAATCCAGCTCACGCGCGCCGACGAGGTCGCGCATCCCCAGCAGCCGCGCGGCGTGTCCAGCCATCCCCGGAACGTTCGCATTCTGCCGAAGTCGCGGGATTTTCACTGAGACCGCTTTGACCCGATCATATTTTATGGCATGCCTCGCGCCGCAATAGCCTGCCAGGGCCGGGGTGTAGGGTTCTATCCTGTTCACCCGCCGCAATCTTTGTTTTGGCTTCGATCGACCCATTCGATCGACCTATGGGCTGCCGTTCGGCGGCCCTTGTCGTTTCAGGGCAGGCGTCCCGAAGAAGCCGGTTTCGTCCGTCCTCGCTGCGACCAGGAGATCCCGATGGCCATCAAGGCGCTTAACGACCGCAAGAAGCTGTCGAGCGACTTCAACGAAGCCAACGACACGTTCATCGACGAGGTGCTGAGCGCCTTCCAGGCGGGCCGGATCCCTCTGGAACTCGCCAGGGCCTATCTGGCGCATCCGGTCGCGATGATGCATTCCGACGGGGCGCAGGCCGTGGCGAACTACCTGGAGCGCATCCTGGCGCAGCGTCCGTCGATCGACTGGATGCCGGGCGAGTAGCCGCGGGCGGGGTGAAGCGGGACGCTTGCCCGGAACAGCTTCACGACAGGCAAGGAACACCCATCATGACCTCCGACGACATCGCCGACATGAAGCGCGCCCGCGCCAGCCTCGCGCGCCAGCGCACCGCGCTCGCCAAGCGCATCGGATCGAGCGAACTGGCGGCAGCCTCGGCGGCGGAGGACTTCATGCGCATCCTGCTCGCCATCGAGGCGGTGGACCGGGCGCTGGCAGAGGCCGGCCAGCCCTACATGTCGCCTCACACCCAGGCGAACCAGTGAGCGCCGAGGAGACACGGGACGCCAACGGCACCAGGCTCGACGAGGGCGATTCCGTGACGCTGATCAAGGACCTCAAGGTGAGGGGCACCTCGACGACACTCAAGCGCGGAACGCTCATCAGGAACATCCGCCTGACCGGCGACCCGGCGGAGATCGAATGCAACGCCGAGACCGTGAAGGGCCTCGTCCTCAAGGCGGCGTTCTTGAAGAAGGCCTGACGGTCGGCGCCCGCCGCGGGGGCAGGCTGCCGCCGGCCTCAGTCGTCGTTGGCGGTCTGGACCCGGATCGGCGAGCGGGTGAGGCTCTTGATCGCCCGCATCGGACGGCCCGACTTCTCGGCGATGGTGCGGTCCTGCTCCTCGATGACCTCGCGCGCCGGCTCGTCGCCGTCGAGCCCGCCCAGGATCTCCATCGGCACGCGACGGTTCGAGGCGCGGGAATCGTCTTCGTAGAGGACGTCGAACAGGACGGAGCCGCGCTCCTGCGGCTTCGATTTCGTGCGTTTGGCCATGGTGGATACTCGAAACGACGAGATGGAGGGAAAAGGTCGACGGCCACGGATGTCGGGCGGGGGGTGCGCGTACATCCGGCGTCACCCGAGGCCACCCGGTCTCGTGGCCGTCACCGATCAAGCGACGGTCGTCGCGATCAGCATAGCAGGGAGATGGTGACGCCGTCGCGGGTTTACAATTCTCCGCGTCGTTTCGGTGCCCCAGCGTTGCCATTGGGCGACGCT
>NZ_CAXUJR010000061.1:0-11600 GCF_964251405.1 uncultured Methylobacterium sp. | reverse complement strand
ATGCCGGACGATCGAGGACCGCGATGACCGAACCACGCGCGCTGACCCGTTTCTCCGTCGAGCCCCTGAGCCGCATGACGCGGCGGCTCGCCGACGTCGCCGCCGGGCGCAGCGACCCGGACCTCGTCATCACCGGCGCACGCCTGCTCTCGACCTATTCGGAGCGTATCCTGCCCGACCGGGAGGTCTGGATCGCGGGCGGGCGCATCGCCGCCGTTCACCCCGCCGGCAGCCACCGCGGAGCCGCGCCGCGCAAGGACGTCGCCGGCGGGCTCCTGGCGCCGGGTCTCGTCGATCCGCATCTCCACATCGAGAGCAGCATGGTGACGGCCTGCGCCTATGCGGAGGCCGCCCTCCTGAACGGCACCACCACCATCGTCTGCGACAGCCACGAGATCGGCAACGTGCTCGATTCCGATGGGATCAGTTGGATGCTGGAGGATGCCAGGGCCGCCCCGCTCAACATCTACCTCACCGTGCCGAGCACGGTGCCGGCGACCTCGCCGGACTTGGAGACCGCCGGCGGCGACCTCACGCCCGCCAAGATCGCCGCCCTGTTCGATGCCTGGCCGGAAGCGATCGGGCTGGGCGAGAAGATGGATTTCGTGGCCGTGGCCGAGGGCGACGCCCGCGCCCATGCGATCATCGCCGCCGCGCTCGAGCGCGGCAGGCCGGTCTCGGGCCATATCTACGGGCGCAGCTTCGTCGCGCCCTATGCAGCCAGCGGCGTCACCGACACGCACGAGGCCATCGACCAGGACATCGCCGACGACCTTCTGGAGGCGGGCGTCTGGGTCTACCTGCGCGGCGGCCCGCCGACCACGCCCTGGCACAGCCTGCCCAAAGCCATCGGGACGATCACCGCCCTCGGAGCCGCGGCCAAGCGTGTCTGCGTCTGCACCGACGACCGCGACGCGCAGGATCTCCTCGCCTTCGGCCTCGACTGGGTGGTGCGCGAAGCCGTTCGCCTGGGCGTCCCGCCGGTCCAGGCCTGGGCGATGGGCTCGCTGCATCCGGCGACCCGCTACGGCCTCGACGGCGAGGTCGGTGGCTTCGGTGGCGGGCGCCGCGCCGACCTCGTGCTGCTCGACGACAGCCTCGTCCCGCAATCGACCTGGTATGGCGGGCAATGCGTGGTCGAGGACCGCCGCATCACGCCGCTGCTCGATGCGGCGCTGTCGCGCCCCTACCGCTACCCGTCTCCCGCCTACGAAACGATCCACCTGCCCGATCCGGTGCCGCGCCTCGTGCCGGAGTTGCCGACCGCTCCCTGCACCGTCAACGCCATCCGTACGACGCTGCCCGGCATCGAGCTGGTCCACGAGCGGTTCACGCTGCAGCCCGGCGCCGACTGGACAGCCACCCTCAGGGACAACGACTGCACCTTCGTCACCGTGATCGAGCGCCACGGCCGCAACGGCAACGTCGCGCATGGGCTGCTGCGTGCGTTCGGCCTCCGGGCGGGGGCGGTGGCCAGCAGCGTCGGCCACGACTCGCACAACGTGATCGTGGCGGGGTTGAACGAGCCCGACATGCGGCTCGCCCTCGACACCATCGGCGCGACGCAGGGCGGCGTCTGTATCGTCGAGGACGGCAAGGTCGTCGCATCCGTACCGCTGCCCGTGGCCGGCCTGCTCTCCGACAAGCGGGTCGGCGTCGTCGCCGAGGAGGTGCGCATCCTCAAAGCGGCCTGGGAGCAGGCGGGCTGCACCATTCCGTACATGGGCTTCAACCTGATCCCGCTCTCGGTGATCCCGGAGATCCGCATCACCGACAAGGGCCTCGTCCTCGTACCGGGCATGCGGATCGTACCGCTGTTCGAGGCCGCCTGAACGGGCACGGGGTCCCGAACTTGACAGCCGGGGGCGGCGCTTTAGCTAAGCCGGCGCGAGGCCACGTCCTCCCCCGTTCGCGGGGCCCAAGTCCGGGACGGCCCGGCCCTTTGAGCGGAGGGCCGCAATGGCTTGGGTCTACCTCATCAGCGCGGGCGTTCTCGAAATCGTGTGGGCCTACGCGATGAAGCAATCCGACAGCTTCACGCGCCCATGGCCGACGACGATCATGGCCGTGACGATGGCTGGCAGCTTTGGCCTTCTGGCCCTCGCCATGCGGACGTTGCCGCTCGGAACGGCCTACACGATCTGGACAGGCATCGGTGCGGTGGGTGCCTTCCTGATCGGCATCACCGTCCTTGGGGAGCAGGCGAGTGCCGCCCGGCTCATCGCGGCTGCCTTAATCGTCTCGGGGCTCGTCATGATGAAGCTGTCGAGCACGCATTGAGCCGCGAAATCCGCGCGACTCAGGCGCTCGGTGGGTACCGAGCGCCGGATCTAGACCGCTAGTTGCCGCGGTTGGCGCCAGGGACGATGCTGGTGCCGCTGCCGCTGCCGAAGGGCTCGTAGCGGGTCAGGCCGCGGAAGAGCTGGCTGAGGAAGGCGCGGTCGGAGCCGCTCGACGGGGTGGTGCGCTCGATGAAATCGAACACCTTGCCGTCCTGGAGACCGTAGAGGGCGACGCGCTCCACCTTGAAGGCGCCGCTGAAATACACCGCCGTGACCTTCTGGTCCTCGACCTGCTCGCCGAGGAACAGCACCGTGCGGCGCGTGTTCTGGCTGATGTAGTACCAGGACTTGTTGCCGACGGTGGAGACGGTGGAGGGTGTGCCGAGGATCTGCAGCACCTGCTCGGCACTCATGCCCGGCTTGATGGTGGCGAGCGCGGCCTGGTCGATCTGGTAGCCATGGCGAAGGTCTTCGCCGATGCAGCCCGACACGCCGATCCCGACGAGACCGATGGCGGCGAGACGAGCGAGCGACGAAACGAGACGGCGCGACATCGGCCACCCTTGATGCTTTTGAACACTGTACGCGAACTGCCGAACGCGCCTTGGCAATGTATTCTGGGGCCGCGTCAAACGCAGCCGGCCGTGAGGCCGGAAGGCGCTTGCACCTTGACCGTCCGTTGCCGTACCGCGGGGTTATGGTTTTGACAAGGCAAGCATGGCCGCAGCCCACGGCCGATTCCGAACGCGGATGGCGGCGGAGCCCGGCATGATCTGGCGACTGTTCCGGCGCGAGGACTCGCGCAACCGCGCCATCGAGGCGCTGCATAAGCGCATCAACGACGCCTCGCGGGCTCCCGCGCTCTATACCGCGCTCGGTGTTCCCGACTCGGTCGAGGGCCGTTTCGAGTGCCTGAGCCTGCACGTCATCCTGGTCTTGCGCCGCCTGGAAACGCTGCCGCCGCCCGCCGCCGACGTGGCCCAGGACCTCGTCAACTCGGTGTTCCTGCAGCTCGATTCCTCGCTGCGCGAGCTCGGGGTCGGGGATTTCGGGGTGCCGAAGCGCATGAAGAAGCTCGGCGCGGCCTTCTATGGGCGCGCCGAGAATTACGGCGCCGCGCTGGCGACGGCTGACGAGCACGCACTCGGTCTCGCGCTCGCCCGCAACGTTCTCGGAACCGACGAGGATGGGGCGGGGGCAGGCCTTGCGCGTTACGTGTTGGCGAGTGGCGCGTCGCTGCAGGACGCAAGCCTCGACGACCTCCTGGAAGCAGGGCCGCGCTTCCCGGAGCCCGGGGCATTCGCTGACGCGAGGAGTGCGCCATGACACATGGTTCCAAGGCCGGCCCGCTCACCCGCCCGACCCGCATCGATCGCTTGCGCAAGGACGGCAGCGAGGTGCTCGTCGAGGCGACGCCGCAGGAATGCGAGGCGCTGGCGGCCGAGTTCAAGATCCCGGCGATCCGCGACCTCGTCGGCCGCTTCAACGTCAGTGGACCCTCCTCCCGCCTGATCGTCACCGGCACCGTCAGCGCGACCGTGACCCAGGTCTGCACGGTGAGCCTCGATCCGTTCGAATCGGAGGTGTCGGAACCGGTGGAGGTCGTCTTCACCGATACCGACATCCTCGTTGGGACCGATGCCGAGGATGCCGACATACCCGATCCGATCATCGGCAACCGGATCGATTTCGGCACGTTGGCCGCCGAGTTCCTGGCGCTCGGGCTCGATCCCTACCCGCGCAAGCCCTGGATCGCGTTCACCCCCGTGACCGACGAGGACGAGGCCGGCCCACTCGGGGGCCTTCGATCGTTGCGCGACCGGGAGCCCTGACGGAAGCGCACTTTTCGACATCGCCCATTCGGGCAGGCCGGGTGGGCGCCCGAGATTTCGTTTGCCCGGTGGGCAGGGATCGCTATTTTCCGCCGCGCCGGGCACATGGCTCGCCCGAGAATGCGGCCCGCAGAACACACGGTCCGCAAGGACGCGGAGCCGCCATCCCGCCCTCACGACGGGGGCATCCCCTTCGCAAGAGGCCCCGGCCGGACCCCCATGTCACAGCGCGTGTGCATTTCCCTCGACGCCATGGGCGGCGATCATGGTCCCTCGACCGTCGTGCCGGGCGCGGCCATCGCCCGCGAGCGCCATCCCGAGATGACCTTCCTGATGTTCGGCGACGAGGCGATCCTCGCGCCGCTCGTCGCCGCCGAGCCCCGACTCAAGGGCGCCGTCGAGATCCGCCACACCACGATCGCCATCGCCATGGACGAGAAGCCGAGCCAGGCGGTGCGCTCGGGCCGCGGCAAGTCCTCGATGTGGCGGGCGATCCAGGCGGTGAAGGACGGCGAGGCCGATGCCGCCGTCTCGGCCGGCAATACCGGCGCGCTGATGGCGATGTCGAAGATCTGCCTGAAGACGCTGACCGGCATCGAGCGCCCGGCCATCGCCTGCCTGTGGCCGACCGTACGCGGCGAGAGCGTGGTGCTCGACGTCGGCGCCACCATCGGCACGGATGCCGAGCACCTCGTCGAGATGGCGCTGATGGGAGCTGCCATGGCCCGGATCGTCTTCGACCTCGACAAGCCGACGGTCGGCCTCCTCAATGTCGGTACCGAGGAGATGAAGGGCAACGAGGCGGTCAAGGAAGCCGCCCGCTGGCTTCGCGAGGCGACCCTGCCGAACCTGACCTATCACGGCTTCGTCGAAGGCAACGATCTCGGCAAGGGCACCGTCGACGTGGTGGTGACCGAAGGCTTCACCGGCAACATCGCGCTCAAGACCGCCGAGGGCACGGCCAAGCAGATCGGCACCTACCTGCGCTCCGCCATGAGCCGGACCCTGTCGGCCAAGATCGGCTACTTCTTCGCCCGTCAGGCCTTCAAGGCCCTGCGCGAGAAGATGAACCCGAGCCGTGCCAATGGCGGCGTGTTCCTCGGGCTCGAGGGAATCGTGATCAAGAGCCACGGCTCCGAAGACGCGCATGGCTTCGCGGCGGCGGTGGACCTTGCCCATGACATGGCCCGCCACGATCTCATGCGCACGATCCGCGACATGCTCGACCTGACGCCCGCGGCGGTGTCCGCGTGACGCCGCCCGCGATGGAAGGCGGGACGGAGGGCGAGATGGGAGGAATGCGTCGATGACGATCCTGCGCTCAGTCGTGGTGGGAAGCGGCTCTCACCTGCCCGCCCGCTGCGTCACCAACGCGATGCTGGCCGAGACCGTCGACACCTCCGACGACTGGATCGTCCAGCGCACCGGCATTCGACAGCGCTACCTCGTCGCAGCCGACGAGACCACGTCCACGCTCGGCGCACATGCGGCTCGGGCCGCGCTCGACGATGCCGGACTGGGTCCCGACGACATCGACCTCGTGATCTGCGCCACGTCGACGCCCGACCACACCTTCCCCTCCACGGCGACTCAGATCCAGGCGGCGTTGGGCATCCACCACGGCGCGGCCTTCGACCTCCAGGCGGTCTGCGCCGGGTTCGTCTACGGCGTCACCACCGCCGACAAGTTTCTCAGCACCGGCGCGGCGCGGCGGGCACTGGTCGTGGGCGCCGAGACCTTCTCCCGGATCGTCGACTGGGAGGACCGCACCACCTGCGTCCTGTTCGGAGACGGCGCGGGGGCGATCGTGCTCGAAGCCCAGCCCGGCGAGGGCACCAGCGCCGACCGCGGCGTGCTCGCCTCCAGCCTGCGCTCGGACGGGCGTCATCGCGAGAAGCTCTACGTCGATGGCGGACCCGGTTCCACGGGCACCACCGGACGTCTGAGGATGTCGGGCAAGGAGGTGTTCCGGTTCGCGGTCGGGTCCGTCACCGACGTCATCCTCGACGCCTTCCGGGCGAGCGGCACCACGGCCGACGACCTCAACTGGTTCGTGCCGCACCAGGCCAACCGCCGCATCATCGAAGCCTCGGCCGACAAGCTCGGCATCGCCCGCGAGAAGGTGGTGCTGACGGTCGACCGCCACGGCAACACCTCCGCCGCCTCGATTCCCCTGGCCCTCGACGTGGCCAGGAAGGACGGCCGCATCCGCCAGGGCGACCTCGTGATGATCGAGGCCATCGGCGGCGGTTTCACATGGGGCGCCGCCCTGATCCGCTGGTAGCGCCCGGCTTTCGGTTGACCCGGGCCGAGCGGGCGATTAGCGTGTCGCATCATAGAGATACGTGTCAAACGTATCGACACGTCCAGGGGCGGATTCATGAGTGGGAAGACGGTCACACGCGCCGATCTGAGCGAGGCCGTCTATCAGGAGGTCGGTCTCTCGCGCACCGAATCCTCCGCCCTCGTCGAAACCGTGCTCTCCGAAATCTGCGCTTGCCTCGCGCAGGGGGAAACGGTCAAGCTGTCATCGTTCGGTTCGTTCGTCGTGCGCAGCAAGGGCCGCCGCGTCGGGCGCAACCCGAAGACGGGCGTGGAAGTGGAGATCGAGCCGCGGCAGGTGATGGTGTTCAAGCCGTCGAACGTGCTGAAAGCCCGGATCAACGGCCTGAACGGCGCGGCAGCTCACGACGAGGATTGAGAACGACCATGGCGATGGCGGCGACGCGGGACCTTCCGGAAGCATCGGAGAAGAGCGCCGGAGCCTTCCGGACGATCAGCGAGGTCGCCGACGAGCTCGACGTTCCCCAGCATGTCCTGAGATTCTGGGAGACGCGCTTCACCCAGATCAAGCCCGTGAAGCGGGCAGGGGGCCGCCGCTACTATCGCCCGGAGGACGTCGACCTCATCAAGGGCGTGCGCCGCCTTCTGCACGGGCAGGGCTACACCATCCGCGGCGCGCAGCGCGTCCTCAAGGAAGGGGGTGTGCGCTTCGTCCAGTCGATCGGGCGGGGCGAGGCCGAGGCACCGGCGATGCGGGAACCGGACGCCGCCGAGGACGGGCCCGAGGCGGCCGGCGGCCTGTCGGCATCGGACAAGACGTCGCTCGAGGGAGTCCTGAACGAGCTCTACGCCTGTCGCGAGATGCTGGACGCGTTGAGGGTCCCGCCGGAAACCGGACTGGAATCCTAAGCCGCGAGCGAGTGAGACTGGCTCGTCATGCGGCGGAGCACGGGTACCGACGCGGCTCTGCCCGAAAAGACGGCACATTCCTTATTGAGAGGCACCACTCGACGCATGATCGTGCCGTCCCCACATGCGCTTCAGCCGAGGCACGGCAGGGACCGGGACATTCGGGACCGGACCGTCGCGCCCTCACGGGAGTCCGTCACGATGTTGATCCGCTCGACCGCCACCCTCGTCGCCATCGTCGCACTGACGGCACCGGCCCTGGCCCAAACCACGGTGACCCGCAGCGAGACCGTTGCCAGCGGCAAGACCGTCAGGCTCGCGATCGTCCCGAACCTGAAGAAGGATTGCACCGCCGGCCCGATGCCGGAGATCCGTGTCAGCGGTGCGCCGAAGAACGGCTCGCTCGTGACGAAGGTCGGCAAGATCAAGACGCCGGCGAGCTATCGCTGCCCGAACAAGGACGCCGCCGTTCAGGCTGTGTTCTACGAGAGCAAGGCAAACTTCACGGGTGCCGACGAGGTCGTGGTCGACATCAAGAATTCGGACGGCCAGGTCCAGACACAGACCATCAAGATCACGGTCGGGTCTGCGGCCGGCAAAACGGGTGGCGAGGCGAAGAAAGAGGGGACCGAACTCTGATCGAAACGACAGGTCCGGGCGCCGGCGCACCCTCACGGAGAGTGCGCCGATCGCACCGAACAGGCGACCCGGAATCGCTCCGTGTGGCATTCATCACACGCCGTAACCATGTCGCCGTCGCTCTGCGACAAATCTGGGCCTGTCAGTTGCATCGGAGGCGAGACAGGATGAAGCTGTGAATGTCGTGAGGGGATCGGAGTGCCTATGCCGTCGACGAACGACCTTTTCCAGAGCTTTGCCAGGGGCTACGAGGCGCGCCGCGATACGGAGATGAGTCTCTCCGACTATCTCGAAGCCTGCCGCGACGAGCCCCTGATGTATGCGTCAGCCGCCGAGCGCATCCTCGACGCGATCGGGAAGCCCGAATTCGTCGACACGGCCAAGGATGCCCGCCTCGGCCGGGTCTTCATGAACCGCACGATCCGAGTCTACCCGGCCTTCTCAGAGTTCTACGGCATGGAGGAGACGATCGAGCGGATCGTCTCGTTCTTCCGCCATGCCGCCCAAGGCCTGGAGGAGCGCAAGCAGATCCTCTACCTGCTGGGTCCCGTCGGCGGCGGGAAGTCGTCGCTGGCCGAGCGCCTCAAGGCCTTGATGGAGGTCCATCCGGTCTACGTGCTCAAGGCCGGGAACGAGGTCTCGCCGGTCTTCGAGAGCCCGCTCGGCCTGTTCGATCCGGAGCTCATGGGCTCGGAGATCCAGGAACGCTACGGCATCCCGCGCCGGCGCCTCACCGGGCTGATGAGCCCTTGGGCCCTGAAGCGGCTCGACGAGTTCAACGGCGACATCTCGCAGTTCAAGGTCATCAAGGTCCGGCCCTCGCGCCTGCGCCAGATCGCCATCGCCAAGACCGAGCCGGGCGACGAGAACAACCAGGACATCTCCTCCCTCGTCGGCAAGGTCGACATCCGGCGGCTGGAGACCCTGAGCCAGGCCGATCCCGATGCGTACTCCTACTCGGGTGGCCTGAACCGGGCCAACCAGGGCGTCCTCGAATTCGTCGAGATGTTCAAGGCGCCGATCAAGATGCTGCACCCCCTGCTCACGGCGACGCAGGAGGGCAACTATGTCGGCACCGAGAACATCGGCGCGATCCCCTTCACCGGCATCATCCTCGCGCACTCGAACGAATCCGAGTGGCAGACCTTCAAGACCAACAAGAACAACGAAGCCTTCATCGACCGCATCTACGTGATCAAGGTGCCCTACTGCCTGCGGGTCACCGAAGAGCAGCGGATCTACGAGAAGCTGGTCTCCGGCTCCGAGTTGTCGGACGCGTCCTGCGCTCCGGGGACGCTGGAGATGTTGGCACGGTTCTCCGTGCTCTCGCGGCTTCGCGAGCACGCGAATTCCAACGCGTTCTCGAAGATGCGGGTCTACGACGGCGAGTCCCTGCGCGAGGTCGATCCCCGCGCACGCTCGATGCAGGAATACAAGGACACCGCCGGCGTCGACGAGGGCATGGACGGGATCTCGACCCGCTTCGCCTTCAAGGTCATGGCCGCGACCTTCAACCACGACACCACGGAGGTCTCGGCCGACCCCGTTCACCTCATGTACGTGCTGGAACAGGCCCTGCGCCGCGAGCAGCTCCCACCCGAGACCGAGAAGCGCTACATCGAGTTCATCAAGACCGAGCTGGCGCCGCGCTACGCGGAGTTCATCGGTCACGAGATCCAGAAGGCCTATCTCGAATCGTACCACGATTACGGTCAGAACCTGTTCGACCGCTACATCGACTACGCCGACGCCTGGATCGAGGACCAGGACTTCAAGGATGCCGAGACCGGCCAGCTCCTCAACCGCGAGCTCCTCAACCAGGAGCTCACCAAGATCGAGAAGCCGGCCGGCATCGCGAACCCGAAGGATTTCCGCAACGAGGTCGTCAAGTTCGCGCTGCGCTCCCGCGCGCAGCACGGCGGCCGCAATCCGTCGTGGACGAGTTACGAGAAGCTGCGCGAGGTCATCGAGCGGCGGATGTTCAGCCAGGTCGAGGAACTACTGCCGGTGATTTCCTTCGGGTCCAAGAAGGACGGCGACACCGAGAAGAAGCATGGCGAGTTCGTCGAGCGCATGGTCGCGCGCGGCTACACGGAGCGGCAGGTTCGGCGCCTCGTGGAATGGTACATGCGGGTGAAGCAGGCCGGGTGAGGATGGCCGTACCGGCTGGCCGGACCCGCGGCGATCTTGAGGGTTGAGGGCGAAGACACCGGATGCACATCGTCGACCGTCGGCTCAATCCAGGAGGCAAGAGCCTTCCCAACCGCCAGCGCTTCCTGCGCCGTATCAAGGACATGGCACAGCGGTCGGTGCGGGAATCCGCGCGCGAGAAGGACATCAAGGATCTCGGCAAGGATGGGCGCGTGACGGTGCCGGTGGACGGGGTGCGGGAGCCCCGCTTCAGCCGCCAGTCCGGCACCGGCCTGCAGGACCACATCCTGCCCGGCAACAAGACCTACGTGGAGGGCGACCGCATCGAGCGGCCGCCGAGCGGATCGGGCGGCGGCGGCTCGGGGGAGGGCGGCGACGGCTCTGAGAACAGCGAGGACGCGTTCCGCTTCGTCCTCACCCGCGACGAGTTCCTCGAACTCTTCCTCGAGGACCTCGAACTGCCCGACCTCGCCAAGCGCCGGCTCTCGGTGGTTGAAACGGAAGGCCTGCGGCGGGCCGGGTACACCACATCCGGATCGCCGGCCAACCTCGCGCTGACCCGAACGCTGCGCAATTCGATGTCGCGGCGCATTGCCCTCAAGCGTCCGAAGCCCGACGAGATCGCCACGCTGGAGGCGCAGATCGCGCAGGCGTTCGAGACCGATCCCGCTCTGCCCGATCTGAAGCTCGCCCTGGAGGCCCTGCGCGAGCGCTCAAAGCGCATCCCCTACGTCGATCCCCTCGACCTGCGCTACCGCCGTTTCGAGACCTATCCGCGCCCGGTGGCGCAGGCGGTGATGTTCTGCCTGATGGACGTGTCCGGCTCGATGACCGAGCACATGAAGGACTTGGCCAAGCGCTTCTACATCCTGCTGCACATCTTCCTGACGCGCCGCTATCGGCACGTTGAGATCGTCTTCATCCGCCACACCGACAAGGCGACGGAGGTGGACGAGGAGACCTTCTTCGGGTCCCGCGAGACCGGCGGCACCCTGGTCTCCTCGGCGCTCGTCGAGATGAAGCGCGTCATCACCGAGCGCTACGACCCCAACGATTGGAACATCTACGCGGCCCAGGCCTCTGACGGCGACAACGTATCGAGCGACGCTCCTACGGCGACCGACCTGCTGCGCGCCCACATCCTGCCGGCCTGCCAGCACTTCGCCTATCTCGAGGTCGGAGACGAGAACGGACCGCGGGCGGGCTTCGTCGAGCACCGCACGACCCTATGGCGGACCTACGAAGCCCTGGCCAAATCCGGCGGCGCCATCGCCATGCGCAAGGTCAACCACCGCCGCGAGATCTACCCGGTGTTCCGCGAGTTGTTCGGGCGCAAGGACGCGCGGGCGGAGGCGGGGGCGTGAGGGGCGGCAACTCTCTCCTCCCCCTTGCGGGGAGGAGCTGGAGGTGGGGGTGGCCGGGTGACCCTTTGGCGAGGCCAGCGGAACCACCCCCACCCCCCTACCCCTCCCCGCAAGGGGGAGGGGAGGCCCACCGGATCGCT
>NZ_CAXUJR010000060.1:0-22292 GCF_964251405.1 uncultured Methylobacterium sp. | reverse complement strand
CTACGCACCGACCGCGTGCAGCACGATCTCGCGCCGATGCGGTCGATCCCGGTGTTCGATTAGGTAGATTCCCTGCCACGTACCCAGAGCGAGCCGTCCACCAACCACCGGGATCGACAGGCTCGAATCCGTTAGCATTGTGCGGATGTGGCCGGGCATATCGTCAGGGCCTTCGGCCGAATGGGTGTACGCTATCGGTTTGTGTAATCGGTACGGTTCCTCGATCCCGTGGACATAGGCGCCGTGGCGCGGGGCCAGGCTGTCCAACGCAGTCGACAGGTCGGTGCGGACGTCGGGATCGGCGTTCTCCTGGATCGTCAGCGAGGCCGAGGTGTGGCGGCAGAACACCGTGACGAGGCCGTTCGCCACTCCGCTGGCCCCCACGAACTCGGCCACGGTGTCGGTGATCTCGGTAAAACCCGGTCCCGGCGTCGAGACGACGACCGTCGCGCCGGCCTGCCGGCGGACCTCGCCCGCCTGAAATCCCTCGATCGCACCGATCTTGCCCGCACGCGTCATTCACCGGCCTCCGCGATGGCGTGACCCGGCGCGATCTCGCGCTCGCCCCGCGCGAGGATGCGCTCCAGGACATCGATCCGGTCGGCCTCGGCCGCCGGCTTGTCCCAGCGGATGCGGCTGACGCGGGGGAAGCGCATGGCGACACCCGACTTGTGCCGCGTCGAGCGCTGAACACCCTCGAAGGCGATCTCGAGCACGAGTCCCGCCTCCGGCCCGTAGGCGACCTCCCGCACCGGCCCGAACCGCTTCACCGTGTTGTTGCGCACGTAGCGGTCGAGCTTCAACAATTCGGCGTCGGTGAAGCCGTGATAGGCCTTGCCCACCGGCACCAGCTCCTCGACACCCTCGGGAGCCTCGCGCCAGCAGCCGAAGGTGTAGTCCGAGTAGAAGGACGAGCGCTTCCCGTGGCCGCGCTGGGCGTACATCATCACCGCATCGACGATGTGGGGCTCCCGCTTCCACTTCCACCACGGGCCTTTGGGGCGCCCCGGCAGGTAGGGAGAGCTGCGCAGCTTCAGCATCACGCCCTCGATTGCGTCGGCATCCTCCCCCGCCCCCACCGAGGCGGGATCGGCCCTGCTCGCAGCCAGCTCCTCCCAGGTTTCGAAAGCGACCAGCGGCGAGAGGTCGATCCGGGCATGGTCGAGGGCGGCGACGAAAGCCTCGAGCCGCGCCCGTCGCTCCGCGAAGGGCAGCGGCCGCAGGTCCTCACCGTCCGCCGTGAGGAGGTCGTAGGCGCGCACATGCGCCGGGAACTCCTCCAGCAGCTTGGCCGTCACCGCCTTGCGGTTGAGGCGCTGCTGCAGGACGTTGAAGCTCTGCACGCGGTTCTCGCGCAGGATCAGCAGCTCGCCGTCGAGGGTGCCGGTGAAGGTGATGGCCTCGGCGAGATCCGGGAAGGCGTGCGAGATGTCCTCGCCGGTGCGGGAATAGATGCGGGCGACCTGCACGCCCTCGCGGTCCCGCCCGCCCACGAGCTGGACGCGGATGCCGTCCCACTTCCATTCGCCGGAGAAATCCCGCGCATCGAGCCGGTCGAAATCCGTCTCTTCCTCGATCGGATGCGACAGCATCGGTGGCCGGAACGGCGCGGGGTTCAGGGTCTCGGGGCGCTCCGCCCTCCCCTCGACCCAGGCGAACAGGGACTCGTAGGGCGGCGACAGCCCATGCCAGACCTCCTCGACGGCATCGGCCTCGTGTCCGCCGAGGGCTCCGATTGCGGTCTTGGCGAGCCGCGCCGAGACGCCGACGCGGAGCGCTCCGGTGATGAGCTTGAGGAGCGCCCAGCGGCCGGTCTCGTCGAGGGCGTCGAGCCAGCCGGCGATGTGGCCGGGGAGCTCGGATTTCTTCGTGGTGGCGAGGGTGTCCACCACCTCGGCGAGGGTGGGGATGTGGGGGGGCGGATTGTTGTGGCCGATATGGGGTGGGCGGTGCCCTCCCCCCGCAGAGGGGAGAGGGTTCTGCGTCGGCCCCGGCCAGATCAGAGCCGTCGTCTCCGCCAGATCTCCCACATAGTTGTGCGACAGCGCGAACAGCACCGGATCGATCCTCGCCTCCACCAGCCCGCGTATCATCCCGGCCTTGGCCTCGCGGAAGGTCAGCCCGCCGGTCATGGCGGCCAGCGCCCAGCCCCGCTCCGGGTCGGGGGCGTGGCGGAAATAATCCTGCAGCAGGCGCAGCTTGGCGTTGCGGCGGGGCTCGTAGGCGAGGCGGTCGAGGAGGTGGGCGAAGTCGTTCATGCCGCCGCCTCCGCAGCGGTCTCGACTTCGCCGTCGTCGCCGTAGCCCAGCATGTGCAGCGGCCGCGCCTTGATCCCTTGCGTCCCGCACCAGTGGACCAGAGCATCCTCCTGCCCATGTGTGACCCAGACCTCGCCGGCCCCGGTCTCTGTGATGGTGCGGCAGAGGTCCGGCCAGTCGGCGTGATCCGAGATCACCAGCGGCAGCTCTACGCCCTTCTGGCGGGCGCGGGCGCGCACCCGCATCCAGCCGGAGGCGAAGGAGGTCACCGGGTCAGGAAATTTTCGCGACCAGACGTCCTGAATCGAGGAAGGAGGGCACAGCACGATGGCGCCGTGCAGGCTCGCGCGCTCCGCGGCCACGACCTTCGGCGTCTCCCCGAGCGGGATGCCTTCGCGCTTATAGAGCTCCGTCAGCTTCTCCATGGCGCCGTGCAGGTAGACCGGCCGGTCGTAGCCGGCCTGGCGCAGCAGGGCCATCACCCGCTGCGCCTTGCCGAGCGCGTAGGCGCCGACGATGTGGGCGCGCTCGGGGAACAGGGCGACGGAATCGAGGAGCTTCCTCACCTCGTCGCCCGTATCCGGCATGCGGAACACCGGCAGGCCGAAGGTCGCCTCGGTGATGAAGACGTCGCAGGGCACGACTTCGAAGGGCAGGCAGGTCGGGTCCGGAGCGCGCTTGTAGTCGCCCGAGACGACGACCCGCATGCCGTCCTTCTCCACCGCGATCTGGGCCGAGCCGAGCACGTGCCCGGCCGGCGCGAAGCGCACGGTGACGTCGCCGATCCGGATGGCCTCGCCGAGCCTCGCCTCCTGGCGCGCCTCGCAGAAGGCTTCGCCGTAGCGCACCGCCATGATGCGCAGGGTCTCGGGCGTCGCCATGACCCGGCCGTGGCCGGAGCGGGCGTGGTCGGCATGGCCGTGGGTGATCAGCGCCCGCGGCACCGGCCATGTCGGGTCGATATGGAAGTCGCCGAGGGGGCAATACAGGCCCTCGCGGGTCAGGGTGAGGAGATCGCTGGCGCTCGAGATCATGATGGCGCCTATGTAGGGCGGAGCCCGCAACCCAGAACCCCGGCGACTCGCCCTCCATGTCCGCTCAGCACACCTCCGGCGATCTCCTCGCCGACCGCCGCTACGCCTATGCCGAGGCCTGCCTGTCGGAGGGCGATGCCCATGGCGCCTGCGAGATGGCCGAGCAGGCGCTTGAGCTTGCGCCGCTCTTCGCCCCCGCCTGGTTCCTGCTCGGGCGAGCGCGGGAGGCCCGGACCCGCGGAAGCGGAGACGAGGCCGCCTTTCAGTCCGTCCTTCGTGCCTACGCCAACGCCCTCGACATCGACCCGGAGGACCGCCTCGGCGCACGCATCCACCTCGCCCGGATGGGGGATGGCTGCGTGCTCGAGGCGCTGTCGCCGGCCTATATCCGCGCGCTGTTCGACGGCTACGCCCAACGCTTCGATCGCCATCTCGTCGGCGATCTCCAGTACCGCGGACCCGCGATGCTGATGGCCGCCCTCGGCGAGGCAGCGGGTCCGACCGCCCATTTCGAGACCGGGCTCGATCTCGGCTGCGGCACCGGTCTGATGGGCGAAGCGCTGGCGGGACGGGTCGGGCATCTCACCGGCGTGGATCTCTCGCCGGAGATGCTGGCGCTGGCGGCGCGTGGGCACTGCTATCGGCGACTGGTGGTCGACGACCTGCGAACGTTCCTGACGACGGAGCCGGCCGGGCAGGCCGATCTCGTCGTGGCCGCAGACGTCTTCATCTACCTGCCCGGACTTGGGCCGATCCTCGCCGGGATCGCCGCGGCCCTCAGGCCCGGCGGGATCTGCGCCTTCACGGTGCAGTCCCATGACGGGACCGGCATCCGGCTCGGCGAGGACGGCCGATACGCGCATGGCGACGATCACCTGCTGACGGCCGTCACCGGAGCGGGCCTTCGGATCGTGTCGAATGCACCGGCCGCCATCCGCAAGGAGCGCGGCGTCGACGTTCCGGGACGGATCATGGTGCTCGGACGAGCAGCGATGTGATCGCGTTTTAATCCCGGTTCCGTCGACAACCCCGTCAAAACCTTTTGTATTCGATTTCGAGCGTCCGCAGGGATCGAACCCACGCGGAGAACCATTAGCGGTCGCCGCGTGCAACGCTAGGGCGCGAGCCACGGCACATTCACCCGCAGCACAAGACCGATCGCGACCGCACCGACCGGCGACGCCCGGATACTCGGCGCGCGCTGCGATGCGATCCAAGGAATCCGAGATGGCCGACCCGACGAGCAAGTCTTTTCCCGCAAGCGCGGCCACACGTGTTCCCCTCGCACTGGCGCTGTCGGGCCTGGCGGGTTGTGCGGATTCGATCGGCTTCCTCGAATACTCCCAGCTCTTCATGTCGTTCATGAGCGGGAACACCACGCGGTTCGGTGTCTCGGTCAGCCAGGCCGATTGGGAGAGCACGGCCCGCGTCGCCTCGGTGATCCTCGTCTTCTGCTTCGGCGCCTTCGCCGGGACGCTGCTGGCTGCCTGGGTCGGGCAATGGCGGCTGCCGGTCCTGCTGCTGCTGCAGGCGCTCCTGCTCGCCGGCGGCCTCGTCGTGCCGTACGGAACCTTCGCGTGGCCGCTCCATGCCTATCCGATCGTCCTTGCGCTCGGCCTCCAGAACGCCACCCTTCAGGACGAGGCGGGGCGAAGCCTGGCACTGACCTACGTGACCGGCGCCGTCGTGCGCTTCGGGACGGGCCTCGCCAATCTCATCCTGCACAAGCCCGCGCCCTCGTTCTGGATCCAGGCGCCGCTCTGGGGCGCCTTGAGCACCGGAGCGGTCGTCGGCGGTCTCCTGCAGAACCGCTATGGCGAGGACGCCTTCCTTGCCCCCGCCGCGCTGGCGGGCGTGCTCGCGGTAATCGCCCTCTTCCTGACTCTGGCCAAGCCCGGCAGCGCCTACGTCACCAGCGAGGCCGCGCCGGCCCCGGATGCGCCGGCGAGCGCGCCGGCCGTGGGCGCCACCGCGTCCGGTGTCGGCTACGACGTCGAGATCCATGCGGCACCGAGCGCCCAGGGTCGTTGATCGTCGGCCGCTAGTCGGGACCCGCATCGCCACGGAGGCGCTTGGTCGCGCTCCGATGCGATTTGTCGTCGAGGCGCCGCTTCTTCGAGGCGAGGGTCGGGCGGGTCGCGCGGCGCGGGGTGGGCGGCACCGCCGCCTCGGCGACGAGTTCGGCCAGACGCTCGCGGGCATCGGCGCGGTTGCGGTCCTGCGTGCGGAAGCGCTGCGCGTTGATGACGATGACGCCCTCGCTCGTGAGGCGGCGTCCGGCGAGCCTCATCAGCCGGACCGCGACGGCGTCCGGCAACGACGCCGAGCGCCGGACGTCGAACCTAAGCTGGACGGCCGTCGAGAGTTTGTTGACGTTCTGTCCGCCTGGGCCGGACGAGCGCACGAAGCTCTCCTCGAGTTCCCCCTCATCGATGGCGATCGATGGGGTGCATTGCAGGACCACAGGCACCCCTCCGAGCCTCGTTCAGGCTGCGTCGGACGGCGTGCGGGCACGCACGGCAAGCGCGTGCAGCCCGCGCTGGAAGGCGGGCTCCAGGAGACCGTTCACGACGCGATGACGCTCCACCCGGGTCTTCCCCTCGAAGGCCGCGGAGACCACATCAAGTCTGAAGTGGGTCTCGCCCTCCTCTCGCCAGCCGCCATGGCCGGCATGGAGGTGAGACTCGTCGACGACGTCGAGGCTGATCGGCGCGAGGGACGTTTCCAGCGTCCGCGTGATGAAGTCCTTCAGCGTTTCGGTCTCGCTCATCGCCGCCTCTTCCCTTGCCCGCCATGGGCTTGTGCGCGTCAACCCCCGATGTCGGCATGCGTCATCAGGCCCGCCGCACTTGTGTCTCGGTGCCACCCCCTCATAATCGCACTGTCATGGATCTCAACTCGCGCCTGTTCGACCGCATCCGCATCAAACCGACCTGCGACGAGCCGAAGACGGCTGTCGGAGCCTCGTGCGAAACGCCAGGCTGCGAGAACCCCGGGCTCTACCGCGCCCCCAAGGGACGCAAGGCCGAAGGCCAATACTGGCGCTTCTGCATGGACCACGTGCGCGCCTACAACGCGACCTACAACTACTTCGACGGCATGAACGACGCCGCGGTCCAGGCCTTTCAGAAGGACGCGGTGATCGGGCACCGGCCGACCTGGGCCATGGGCGTCAATCCGGCGACCCGCGCCGCGAAGGCGGACGCTCCGCAGGCGGAGCGTGATTGGGCCTATGTCGATCCGCTCGGCATCCTGCGCACCGAGGGTGTTGGCGGCACCGCGCGGCGCGCCGCTCCCGAACCGATGCGGCCCCGCCATTCCGCCAAGGTGCTGCGCGCCCTCGATGTCCTCGGCCTGGAGGAAGGCGCCGAATCCGCGGCGATCAAGGCCCAGTACAAGGTGCTGGTGAAGCGCTTCCACCCTGACGCCAACGGTGGCGATCGCTCCTTCGAGGAACGGCTGCGCGACATCATCCGGGCGCACGATACGCTTCGCGCAGCGGGCCTCTGCTGAGTCCGCCCACGCGGCACGATCGATGCAGGTATGCGGATCGCCGTTTTCCATGCGGTCGATGCGGTAAACCGCGAAGCGGACCCTATATGATGGCCTTGCTTCCCGCGTGCCCCGACTTGGCGTCTGGTGCCGACGGCCATTAAGGGAAGCACTGCGCCGCATCGCCGAGACGCGAATGCGGTGTCCCGCCCGAGACACATTCCGCGAGGGCCGAGCCTGATGGCGACCCCCGCCCCGACGAGGTCACGTATGCTCTCTGACGACACGCCCGCCTCGCTCCCCGACCGGACCGTCTCGGTCCGCGACGCGTTCGGCATCGATAGCGACCTTAGGGTCCCGGCCTTCTCGCAGACCGACGAGCATGTGCCCGACCTCGACCCCGATTACCTCTTCGACCGGGAGACCACCCTGGCGATCCTGGCGGGCTTCGCGCGCAACCGCCGCGTCATGGTCACGGGGTATCACGGTACCGGCAAGTCGACCCATATCGAGCAGGTCGCCGCCCGCCTGAACTGGCCTTGCATCCGGATCAACCTCGACAGCCACGTCTCGCGCATCGACCTCGTCGGCAAGGACGCGATCGTCGTGAAGGACGGCAAGCAGATCACCGCCTTCCAGGACGGCATCCTGCCCTGGGCCCTTCAGAACAACGTCGCCCTCGTGTTCGACGAGTACGATGCCGGCCGGCCCGACGTGATGTTCGTGATCCAGCGGGTCCTCGAGGTCTCGGGCCGCCTGACGCTCCTCGATCAGAAGCGGGTCATCCGCCCCCATCCGGCCTTCCGCCTGTTCGCCACCGCCAACACGGTGGGCCTCGGCGACACGTCGGGCCTCTATCACGGCACCCAGCAGATCAACCAGGGTCAGATGGACCGCTGGTCGATCGTGACCACGCTCAACTATCTCGCGCATGACCGCGAGGTCGACATCGTCTTGTCGAAGGCACAGCACTACCGGCGCGATAGCGGCCGCGACATCGTCAACCGCATGGTCCGCGTCGCGGACCTGACCCGCAACGCCTTCATGAACGGTGACCTCTCCACCGTCATGAGCCCGCGCACGGTGATCACCTGGGCCGAGAACGCCGACATCTTCGCCGATATCGGCTTCGCCTTCCGGGTCACGTTCCTCAACAAGTGCGACGAACTGGAGCGGACGCTGGTCGCCGAGTTCTACCAGCGTGCATTCGGCAAGGAATTGCCGGAAAGTGCCGCCAACGTGGCCCTGAGCTGACGGTCCGGGAGGATGCGATGGGTGAGCCGGTTCTGAAAGATAAGCGGCTTGCCGGCGGGGGTCCGGCACTCGTGACGCCGACCCGGTACGAGGACGACCTCTTCACGTGGGTTCAGGAACAGGTCGCCCTGCTCCGCGCCGGAGCTGTCGATGCGCTCGACCTCGACAACATCGCCGAGGAACTAAGCGACGTGGGGAACGCGCAGTACAGCCAGCTCGAAAGCGCTCTGCGCGTGCTTCTCATGCATATGCTGAAATGGGATCAGCAACCGGAAAAGCGGACGCCGAGCTGGATCTTCTCGATCCGGGAACAGCGCCGCCGTTATGCGCGACTCTTGAAGAAAAACCCCGGTCTGCAGTCGAGCCTCGATGAAGCGCGCGACGCTGCTTATCCGAACGCCAGGGACTGGGCGTCGGATGAATGCCACCTGCCGGTCGATGAGTTCCCACCCGAATGCCCGTATGAATGGGATGATATTCTTCATCGCCCCTTCGATTTCGACTCCGTGAAGAAATAGCCGAAGAAATAGCCATTGTGACCATCTCCAATCGCAAGACCGGCGACCGCCGCGAACCCGTTTCGGAGCCTCTGAAGCGCTCTGTCGCCGGCTGCCTGCGCGCCATCGCCAAGCGCGCCGAGGTTGAGGTCGTCTATGCCAGCGACCGTCCCGCGCTCACCGGCGACAAGGCCCGTCTGCCCGAGCCCCCGCGAAAGCTCTCGCCCGGCGACGTTGCGATCCTGCGCGGGAACGCCGATTCCATGGCCCTGCGGCTCGGCTGTCACGACGTCGCCGTGCATCGCCGTCTGGCGCCCGAGAACGCCGCGGCCCGCGCGGTCTACGACGCCGTCGAGCAGGCCCGCGTCGAGGCGATCGGCTCGCGCCGGATGTCGGGCGTGGCCAGCAACATCTCGGCGATGCTGGAGGACCGCTACCATCGCGGCGGCAAATACGAGGACATCACCGACCGGGCCGACGCCCCGATGGAGGACGCGGTCGCCCTCATGGTGCGCGAACGCCTGACCGGCGAGCCACCGCCGCAGGCGGCCGCCAAGATCGTCGACCTGTGGCGCTCGCATATCGAGGACCGCGCCGGCAAGGACCTCGACGGGCTGATGGGCGCGATCGAGAACCAGCGGACCTTCGCCCGCTCGGTGCGCGAGCTTCTGTCCTCGCTCGATTTGACCGACGAGTCTCCGCTCGATCCCGAGGACGACGACAACGAGGACGAGAACGAGTCGCAGGACGACGAGCAGCAGCCCAGCGACGGCGATGCCGAGGAGAAGTCCGAGGGCGACAAGGCCGAGATGGATTCTTCGGAAGAGGCCTCCGACGACCTCCAGGAGGGTGCGACCGAATCCGCCGACGCGCCTTCGGGCGAGTTGCCCGACGAGGCCGAGGACGCGGAATCGGAGGAAGCCTCGGAGGCGTGGCGTCCACCGACCTCGAAGTCCAACGAGGCGCGCGGGCCGGACTACAAGGTCTTCAACCCGCGTTTCGACGAGATCATCCACGCCGAGGACCTCTGCGACGGCGAGGAACTGGCGCGCCTGCGCAGCTACCTCGACAAGCAGCTCGCCCATCTCCAGGGCGTCGTCGGGCGCTTGGCCAACCGTCTGCAGCGCCGGCTCCTCGCTCAGCAGAACCGAGCCTGGGACTTCGACCTCGAAGAGGGCCAGCTCGACCCCGCACGCCTCGTGCGCGTCGTCACCGACCCGTTCCAGCCGCTCTCCTTCAAACAGGAGAAGGACACGAATTTTCGCGATACGGTCGTCACGCTGCTCATGGACAATTCCGGCTCCATGCGCGGGCGCCCGATCACGGTGGCGGCGACCTGCGCCGACATCCTGGCGCGCACGTTGGAGCGCTGCGGCGTCAAGGTCGAGATCCTGGGGTTCACCACCCGGGCCTGGAAGGGTGGGCAGTCACGCGAGGCGTGGCTCTCGGCGGGCAAGCCGAACGCACCGGGCCGCCTCAACGACCTGCGCCACATCGTCTACAAGTCGGCCGACGCTCCCTGGCGTCGTGCGCGCAAGAACCTCGGCCTCATGATGCGCGAGGGCCTGCTCAAGGAGAATATCGACGGCGAGGCGCTGGACTGGGCGCACAAGCGCCTGCTCGCGCGCACCGAGCAGCGCAAGATCCTGATGGTGATCTCCGACGGCGCGCCGGTGGACGATTCGACCCTGTCGGTGAACCCGGGCAACTACCTCGAACGGCACCTGCGCTGGATGATCGAGGACATCGAGACCCGTTCGCCGGTGGAACTGCTCGCCATCGGCATCGGCCACGACGTGACGCGGTACTATCGTCGCGCCGTCACGATCATCGATGCCGAGGATCTCGGCGGCGCGATGACGGAGAAGCTCGCCGAGCTGTTCGAGGAGGATGCGAACGGCACCGGCCGCGAGCCGAGGCGGGCCGGCGGTCGCCGCTGACCGGTTTCAGGCGACCCCGAGGATCATCAGCCATACCAGCGTGGTCAGCATGGAGAGTAGGGTCGAGGCCATGACGGCGGCCGCAATGAGGCCGGTCTCGCTGCGGTAGCGGACGGCGAGAAGGTAGGAGTTGATGCCGACCGGCATCGCGGCGAACAGCACCGCCACGCCGGCATAGGCCGGAGGCATCGTGAAGACCTGGAAGGCCAGCACCCACACCGCCAACGGGTGCAGGACGAGCTTGAGGCCCGAGATCACCAGGGCGCCGGGCAGGTCGTGGAGCACGCGGTAGCGCGTCAGCCCGGCCCCCAGCGCGATCAGCGCGCAGGTCGAGGCGGTGGCCGCCAGCGAATCGACCAGCGATTTGACCATCCCGGTCGGCGCGACCCCAACGAATTTCATCGCGAGCCCAACCATCAGCGACACGAAGATCGGGTTGCGCGCGAGCACGAGTCCGAGGCTTCGCAGACGGCGGAGCAGGGTCTGGTCACCGTCCGATTCAATCAGGAAGGTCGCGCAGCCCATCATCAGCGGCAGGTGGACGGCGAGCAGCATGAAGAGCGGGAAAGCGCCCGCGTCGCCATAGGCCTGGAGGATCATCGGCACGCCGATGAAGACGGTGTTGGACTGGCTCGCCGCAAAGCCGTGCAGGATGGCGCCGCGGCGCTCGACACCCTCGCGCCGCGCGCCGATCATCGAGCCCGCGGCCCAGGCGATGGCGGCACCGCCGAAATAGCTGAACCAGAACGATGGGGTGATCGCGCCTGTCAGTCCCGGTCGGGTCAGCGTCGCGATGATGAGGGCCGGCACCGCGATCGCGAACACGTATTCCGACAGCCCCTCGCTGACCTTCTCGGACAGCAAGCCTGCGAGCGCAGCACCCCAGCCGATCAGGATCAGGCCGAAGATCGGGGCGATGAGGGAGAGGGCGTTCATCCGCCGCTGCGCACCTTGTGCCAACAGGAACGGCCGCCGCACGCCTCAAGGCATGCGACGGCCGGTCAGGATGCGATCACGAAACCGACTACGATGGGCGCGAAACCGACGCCCCTGAGGCCGGTTCAGGCGGCGACCGGGGTCTCGGTCTCGGACAGCTTCTTGTGCAGTTCGCGCTTGAGCAGGCGCGCGGTCTGCGACAGCTCGATCTCGCGGGCCTTGATCAGGAAGGCATCGAGGCCGCCGCGATGCTCTACCGAGCGCAGGGCGTGGGCGGTGACGCGCAGGCGCACCCGGCGCTTGAGAGCGTCCGATTGCAAGGTGACCTGGCACAGGTTCGGCAGGAACCGGCACTTGGTCTTGCGGTTCGAGTGGCTCACGAGGTGGCCGGTCTGCACGGCTTTGCCCGTGAGTTCGCAACGGCGCGACATGATCAAGAATCCCGTTTCGTTTCGCGCTCCGACCGGCCCGGCGGGACGCTTCTCCCGCACCGCGACCGAAGCATCACGCACGCCCGACCCGATCGACCGGCGCTTTGATTGAAGGGGCGAGCCTATAGGGTCTGGGGTGGGTGTCCGTCAAGACGGCCATGCAGCGATCTCGGCCGTGGCGGGATGGCCGAACGATGTGTTAACCATCCCGAGGCGACCATGTCGGCGTCGGGTCGTGTCGGCCCGAACAGCGTCATCCATGACGTCGCGCGGCCCCGCGAGAACCCGAGTTTCTCAAGCTGATGTGCGCCATGCGCCTGTTCCTCTCCGCTCTCGCATCGACCGTCATCGCCGCTGCACCCGCCGACGCGCGTCCCAAGGCGAGCCCGGCCGTCGTCACCGTCGATTACGGCCTCAACCTCGCCGGCATCCCGATCGGGACGGCCCAGGTCTCCGGCTCCTTCGAGGGCAGCCGCTACCGCATGGATGTGTCGGCCCGCCTCACCGGGCTCGTCGGAGCCGTCACGGGCGGCATGGGCTTGGCCCGCGCCAGCGGCCTCATCGCGAATGCGCCGCGGCCGAGCACCTTTGCCATCGCCACCAAGACCTCCAATGCCGGCATCGCCGTGCGGATGGCGCTGGCCGGCGGCAACGTCACCCAGGCCGAGATCACGCCGCCGCTGATCGATCTCGGCGACCGCGTGCCGATCACCGCGGCCAACCGGCGCGGCGTGATCGACCCCGCCAGCGCCCTGATGATGCCGGCGATCGGCAAGGGCGCGCTCACCGACCCGGAGAACTGCAACCGCACCCTGCCGGTCTTCGACGGCGCGACCCGCTTCAACGTGGTCCTGAGCTACGGCGAGACCCGCAACGTCGAGAAACCCGGCTATGCCGGCCCCGTCCTCGTCTGCAACGCCCGCTACCAGCCCATCGCCGGCCACAAGCCCGATCGGCCCGGCGTGAAGTTCATGGAGGACAACCGCGAGATGTCGGTGTGGCTGGCCCCCGTCGACGGAACGCGCGTGCTCCTTCCAGTCCGCATCGCGGTGCGCACCACCATCGGCACCAACATCATCGAAGCCACGCGCTGGCAGCGCAGCGGCGGCACGACGGCCTCCGCCACGCCGGGTACCAGCGCGGTGGCGAGCCTCGACGGCCGGTAAGCCTCGTCATGATGTACCGCCTCGCCCTCGTATCGATCTTCCTCGCCGGCCCGGCCTCGGCCGAGACGCTGGATTCAGGGACCTCCTGCGGCGGAGACGCCTATTCGTCCGCGAAGGTTATCGAGGGGGGTCCGCCGCGCCGCGGGCCGATCACCACGGTGCCCGATACTCTGTGCGCCGACCTTGCGCCGCAGCGTCGGGATTCGACCCGGATCGAGATCTACGGCGTGCCCGGGCTCGGCGATTCGTCGCGCGATGGTGCGACAGACGGCGGAAGAGTTGGCGCCGAGGACGGTCGCGCCCCATATGGTGGCGACAGGCGCCGGCCACGGCCTTAGCCGCCTCACACCCGGGCGACCGACTTTCATCCTCTCGCGCGACTTGCCCACGCGCCGACGGCCTCTTTCGCCGAAGGGACCGCCGCCGAAGGGACCGCGCCCCCACGATGACTCGCCGTTCCCTCCCCCCGCAGGCCCGCTCGCGCGGCGTCACGGCGGTGCTCGGGCCGACCAATACCGGCAAGACGCATCTGGCCATCGAGCGGATGCTGGCCCACCCCACCGGCATGATCGGCCTGCCCCTGCGGCTACTGGCGCGGGAGGTCTACCTGCGCGTCGTGGCCAAGGTCGGCGCCGACAAGGTCGCCCTCGTGACGGGCGAGGAGAAGATCAAGCCGGACCGGCCGCGCTACTGGATCTGCACCATCGAGGCGATGCCGCGCGACCTCGATCTCGCCTACGTCGCCATCGACGAGATCCAGCTCGCCGCCGACATGGACCGCGGCCACGTCTTCACCGACCGCCTTCTGCACCAGCGCGGCCGCGAGGAGACCCTGCTGATCGGCTCCTCGACCATGCTGCCGCTGGTCCAGTCGCTGATCCCCGGGGTCGTCACGACGACGCGACCGCGCCTCTCGAACCTGACCTTCGCCGGCGACAAGAAGATCGGTCGCCTGCCCCGGCGCACGGCGATCGTCGCGTTCTCGGCCGAGGAGGTCTACGCGATCGCCGAGTTGATCCGGCGCCAGCGCGGCGGCGCGGCGGTGGTGCTCGGCGCGCTCTCGCCACGCACCCGCAACAGCCAGGTCGAGCTCTACCAGTCCGGCGAGGTCGATTATCTCGTCGCCACCGACGCGGTCGGCATGGGCCTGAACCTCGACGTCGACCATGTCGCCTTCGCGGCCAATTGGAAATATGACGGCACGCGCTTTCGCAAGCTGACGCCCCCCGAGATGGGCCAGATCGCGGGCCGCGCCGGGCGCCACCTGTCAGACGGCACCTTCGGGTCGACGGGGCGGTGCCCCGCCTTCGAGCCCGAGATGGTCGAGGCCCTGGAGAGCCATAGCTTCGAGCCGCTTCGCGTCGTGCAATGGCGCAATCCCGACCTTGAGTTCGGGTCGTTGAAGGCCCTGCAGGACAGCCTCGACGAGCATCCGCATGAGAAGGGCCTGACACGCGCCCCGATGGGCGAGGACCAGTCGGCCCTCGAGATCCTGATGCGCGAGGACGACATCCGCGACCTCGCGCAGGGCCGGGCCTCAGTCCAGCGGTTGTGGGACACCTGCGGCGTGCCCGACTACCGCAAGGTCCATCCCCAGACCCATGCCGACCTCGTGGCACAGCTCTACCGCTTCCTCATGAGGGGGATGGCGGGGCGCATCCCCGACGATTGGTTCGCCAAGCACGTGGCGATGATCGACCGCATCGATGGCGACATCGACGCGTTGTCGCAAAGGATCGCCCAAGGGCGGACCTGGACCTTCGTGGCGAACCGGCCCGACTGGCTTCGCGATCCGCTGCATTGGCAGGGCGAGACGCGTCGGGTAGAGGACAGGCTGTCCGACGCCCTGCACGAACGCCTCGCGAGCCGTTTCGTCGATCGGCGCACCAGCGTCCTGATGCGGCGCCTCAGAGAGAATACGATGTTGGAAGCTGAGATCACCGCCGGCGGCGACGTCACCGTCGAGGGGCAGCATGTCGGCCACCTCCACGGATTCCGGTTCGTCCCGGACCCCGGCGCGGAGGGCCACGAGGCCAAGACCCTGCGCAGCGCTGCCGAGAAGGCGCTGGCGGGCGAGATCGAGGCGAGGGCTGAACGCTTCGCCGCGGCGGCCGATTCCGTCATCGTGCTGTCGCATGACGGCGTGATCCGCTGGACCGGCGATCCGGTGGCGAAGCTCGCTCCGGGGGACAAGCTGTTCGAGCCGCAGGTCCGGCTCGTCGCCGACGAGCAGCTCACGGGGCCGGCCCGCGACAAGGTCGAGGCGCGCCTCACCGCCTGGCTCAAGGCCTACATCGTGCGCCTGCTCGGGCCCTTGATGGAGATCGAGACCGCCGCCGACCTCGTCGGGCTCGCCAAGGGCATCGGCTATCAGGTCGTCGAGGCGCTAGGCGTGCTGGAGCGGTCCCGGGTGATGCACGAGATGCGCAGCCTCGACCAGGACGGCCGCGGGGCGTTGCGCCGCCATGGGGTTCGCTTCGGCGCCTACCACATCTTCCTGCCCACTCTCCTGAAGCCGGCACCCCGGACCCTGGCGGCTCAGCTCTGGGCCCTCAAGAATGGCGGTCTCGACCAGCGCGGCCTCGACGAGATCGCCCATCTGGCCGGCTCCGGCCGCACCTCGATCAAGGTCGATCCCGAGATCGCCAAGGGCCTGTACCGGGCCGCCGGTTTCCGCGTCTGCGGCGAACGGGCCGTGCGCGTTGATATCCTCGAACGCCTCGCCGATCTGATCCGCCCCGCCATCGCCTACCGGCCGGGCACCACCGCCGGGGACGCGCCCGCCGGTGCCGCTGACGACGACGCCTTCGTGCCGACCGTCGGCATGACCTCCCTGGTCGGCTGCTCGGGCGAGGATTTCGCCTCCATCCTGAAATCCCTCGGCTACGCACCGGAGACGCGGCCCGGCGCCGCGATCACGGTCGCGCTGATCCCGGCTGCTGCCACGAAGCCGATCGCTCCCGCCACGGCGCCGACCGATACGCTGTCGGAGACGACGGACGGAACCGAACCCGCGTCAGCCGCGGAAAGCGGCAACGCGGCGACCGATGTGCCGGACGCCGCCAGCCCGGAGACTGCCGGGGCCGAAGCGCCGGCCATGGACCCGGGCGACGGCGAGGTTGCGCCGGGCTCGACCGTCGATTCAGTTCTCCCCGAAGAGACGGCGTCCGTCGCCGAGGACGTCGCCCCGGAAGCTGTGACCGAAGAGCCTGCCGCTTCGACGTCGACCGACGAACCCGCCGCTGAGCCCACGACGCACGCGCCAGCCGGCGAGCCCGAGCCGGTCGAACCCGTCGCGGATGCGGCTGCCCTGGCCGATGATGCGGAACAGCCCGCGGTGGACGATGCCCCCGCACAGGCCGGGTCCGAGGAATCCCTCCTCGCGGAGCCTGTGACGGAGGACGCACCGGTCGCCGAGGCCGTCACGACGGAAGTCTGGCGGCTCCAGCGCCAGCCTCGCAACGCCAATCCGCGCCAGAACCGTCCGCGCGGCGGCGGACGTGACGCGCCTTCGGGTCATCGCGGCCCCGGTCCCGGAGGTCGCCAGGACGATCGCGGTCAGCAGGACCGTCGCCCGGCGGCGGCCGGAGCCCCGGAGGGCCGGCGCGACCGATCCGGCGACGGCCCCGGCCGGGCCGGACCCGGGCAGGACCGGCCGGAGGGTGGTCGTCCCCCGCGTCGCGAGCGTTTCGAGCCTGGTCGCAATCGTCCCGAGCGTCGCGACGAGCCACGCAACGCGATGCCCCGTGAGGAGACCCGTCCGCCGCGTCGCGAGCGGGCACCGGATCCGGACTCTCCCTTTGCCAAGCTCGCGGCCCTGAAGGCGCAGCTCGAAGCCGGGGACGGCAGCAAGCGTTGATGCGCTCAGGCGCCCACGGAGCGCGATGAAGGCGGACAGGCAGAGGCTCGACAAGTGGCTCTGGTACGCGCGCTTCGCCAAGTCGCGCGGCCTTGCGGCGCGCCTCGTCACCGACGGCTTCGTCCGCGTGAACGGGGTGCGTATCGACAACGCCGCCAAGGCGATCGCCTGCGGCGATATCCTCACCGTGGCGGCACCTCACGCCACGGCCATCCTGCGGGTTCTCGATCTGGGAGAACGTCGAGGTCCCGCGCCGGAGGCACGCCTCCTCTATGCCGACCTTTCGGCCGGGGAGCCGGAACAAGGCGAGGCCTGATGATGGCCCGTTGCCACAGGTATGCAGCACGTTCGGCAGCGTGACGGTTCGGCGCTTGTCACGCGGTTTGGCAGGGTCTAGAGCCCTGCCTGCTGCAGACAGTGGATCCCAAGGGCGCGTCGGCGGCAGGATTAACCGCCGCGCCAGAATGCGGGCGCACCATTGCGCGACCAAGTCCCGTGCGACCTGCAGGGCTCCGGACCGCCGGATCGAGGACCGAAGGCTCAATGACCTACGTCGTCACCGAGAACTGCATCAAGTGCAAGTACATGGACTGCGTCGAGGTCTGTCCGGTCGACTGCTTCTACGAGGGTGACAACATGCTCGTCATCCATCCCGACGAATGCATCGATTGCGGCGTCTGCGAGCCGGAATGCCCCGCCGAGGCGATCAAGCCCGACACCGAGCCGAGCCTCGAGACATGGCTCAAGGTCAACGCCGACTACGCCAAGAGCTGGCCCAACATCACCCAGAAAAAGGATGCGCCCGGCGACGCCAAGGAATGGGACGGCGTCGCTGGCAAGTTCGAGGCGCACTTCTCGCCGAATCCCGGTACCGGCGACTGAGACGCGGTCCTCGGCGTCGCCCGGGAGCCGGGCGAGTCGGCCTGCCGGCGATGCTTCCGGAACCTCAGGCACGATCGGCGAAGTTCGGTCGGTGGCTCCCTCGCGGAACGGGAGAGCGTGCGCGATAACCGTGCAGAAACCGCCGCGAAAGGCTGAGCGGCGTTGAGCCTGTGCCGGCAATCCTTTGATTCGTCTCGCCGTTTGTGGTACGTATGGCGTCTGCCGTCGTTCGCACCTGACGTGCTTTCCCTGCCCGCCGCTGGTGGTTCTCAGTTCGCTTGAGAAAACGGGTCTGCATGCGATCGACCGTGTGAGACATGCCCTGTCTTTCGCGGTCACTCACTCATGGTCATCGATCCGCGGCGAGCCTGGGGACCGGAGGTTGACGCGCTCATTGGCGCGGCATCGGCGGACAGGGGTTTCAACCGGGTGACCCACCCCGGGCGACACGTTGCAGCGCGGACCTGACCCCGCGCGATGTTCTGGAGGCGCTTCTCGCATGACCACAGCTAAGAAGACGACGGCTGGCCGCCAAGGCTTCAAGACGGGAGAAGCGGTCGTGTACCCCGCCCATGGCGTCGGTCGAATCACGGCGATCGAGGAGCAGGAGATCGCTGGCTACAAGCTCGAGCTGTTCGTGGTCTCCTTCGAGAAGGACAAGATGGTCCTGCGCGTCCCTACCGCCAAGGCCAACAGCGTCGGCATGCGCAAGCTCGCCGAGCCCGAGCTCGTCAAGAAGGCCCTCGACGTCCTCACCGGTCGCGCCCGGATCAAGCGCACGATGTGGTCGCGTCGCGCCCAGGAATACGAGGCCAAGATCAATTCCGGCGATCTGCTGTCGGTGACCGAGGTCGTCCGCGACCTGTTCCGTTCGGAGGCTCAGCCCGAGCAATCCTACAGCGAGCGTCAGCTCTACGAAGCCGCTCTGGACCGGATCGTGCGCGAGATCTCTGCGGTGAACCGCATCACCGAGACCGAAGCGCTCAAGCTGATCGAGCAGAGCCTCGCGAAGTCGCCGCGTCGCGCCAAGGGCGATGTCGAGCCCGAGGGCGATGACATTCAGGAAGAGGCGGCTTGATCGTCGCTCCCATCGTCTGATGAATTCGAAGCCCGGCGCGCCAGCGTCGGGCTTTTTGCTGTGCACCGCGTCATCATGCCCTGCTCCGCTCAAACCCGGAACTCTGTCTTATCGGTTCCGTTGTCCGATACCTGACAAAGGTTTTGCGGCCGGCGCGTCCGACGATCGGCACGTAGCCATTGCGGCACAAGCGCTCGATCGAAAGAGGCGGAGGCGGGGATGGCGGATATTGCAGGGATACGTCGGCAGTTCATACGCACCGCCATGGAGGCGCCCTTCCTCGCGCGTGACGAGGAACGTGGTCTTGCGGTCGCCTGGAAGGACAGCCGCAACGAACGAGCCCTGCATCGCTTGATCTCGGCGCATATGCGGCTCGTCATCGCCATTGCTGGTCGGTTCCGGCATTACGGACTGCCGATGGCTGACCTTGTCCAGGAGGGACATGTCGGTCTTATGGAAGCGGCGGCCCGTTTCGAGCCAGAGCGCGAAGTCCGGTTCTCGACCTATGCGACGTGGTGGATCAGGGCGTCGATCCAGGATTACATCCTGCGCAATTGGTCGATCGTTCGCGGCGGCACGAGCTCGGCCCAGAAGGCCTTGTTCTTCAACCTGCGCCGTCTGCGCGCCAAGCTCATGCAATCCACCGAAGAGCACGTCGGCGACGAGATCCACCGGCGCATCGCCACCGCCATCGGCGTGTCACGTGAGGACGTGGCGCTCATGGATGCCCGCCTGTCGGGGCCGGACATGTCGCTCAATGCCCCGATCGGTGACGACAGCGAGGCCTCGTCCGAGCGGATGGACTTCCTGGTCGACGGCGCCGAGCTGCCGGACGAGACGGTCTCGGCCTCCGTCGACGGCGAACGGCGCCTGACCTGGCTCAACGAAGCCCTGGCGGTCCTGTCCGAGCGAGAGCTACGGATCCTGCGCGAGCGTCGCTTGGCGGAGGATCAGGCGACCCTTGAGGCGCTGGGTCAGCGCCTTGGGATTTCGAAGGAGAGAGTGCGCCAGATCGAGAACCGCGCCTTGGAGAAGCTCCGCCGGGCTCTGGCGGAGCGCTTCCCGCAATCGGGCGGTAACGTCTACGCCTGACGTCGTGAGGCTGGCTGGGCGGGAAGATCAACCTTTCGGCCAGCCCGATCTCCACCCTCGCATCCGCCGGGGGTCACGAGCTGACTGACCGTGCGCAGCTTCAGGCTGGACGGTGCCGCAAGATCGACGAGGGGCAACTCGCGAGCCGAGCGCCGGCGAGGCAGACGAGGACGACCAGCAAGAGTGCCACGACCGGGGATGTGAGAGCCAGAACCGGTCCCGAGAGCGCTGCTCCGGCGACGGAACCAAGGTTCAGTGCGGCCATGTAGGTCTCGAATTCGGTGGCTGCGCCGATGCGCCGGCCGCTCGCCTGCATGAGAGCTGGGACGAGCGCCACGATAACGAGGCTCGGCATCACCGTCGTCAACCCCAGGATCGCGGCGCCCGCGGCGAACGAGGCCTCCGTCGCGGTCAGCGCGACGGCGACCGCGAAGGTCGCCGCGACGGCAAAGAGGAGCAGTCGCAACGCTGGAAGCGCCCCTGCCCGATCGGACCAGAACCCGATGGCGAGCGCGCCCGCCGTGCCGCTGACCAGGGTCAACACGGCCTGAACCCGCGAGAGTTCGAGCGGGTCCCAACCTTGCCGGCGGATGAGGTCGACGGTGAACCCGACCTCGAACAGCGCGAAGGCGAAATCCAGCCCGAAGCACAGAAGCAGCAGGCGCAGCGCGGCAGGACGCCGCAATCCGATTGAGAGACGTTTGAGGAAACGCCCGAAGGATGGCGAGACCGGGCCGGCGATCCGACTCGCTCCAGCTTGCGGACGGAGCAACGGATCGCCGGGGCTCTCACGAACCAGAAGCGGCAGCAGGGCGGCCGCGAGGCTGAGGCCGAGCAGGAGGAGGACGCTGTGGCGGAAGTCCCAGGCCGCCAGGGTAGAGGCGAAGAGGGCACCTCCGACGCTCGCTCCGGTGACGAACCCGATCCGCGTGCAGGCGCTCATGCGGCCGAGTTCGCTTGCCGGGACATGGTCCATGATCAGGCGGTCGCTGACGGTATCGAGCAGCGAAGCGAACAGGCTGTGCAGGAAGAACACGCCTCCGACGAGAGCGAGAGCTTCGAGGCCCGGCGCGAGGAACAACCCTGCGAGGCAGACATGACCGGCGGCGATCGCCGAAGCGCCCCAGATGCGTCGGCGTCCGTGGCCGGCCCGATCGACCAGCGGTCCCCAAAGGAGCGGCTGGAACGTCCAGGGCAGGCCGGCGAGGGCAGCGTGAAGCCCGATCTCGCCCGCATCGGCGCCACGCGCGACATGGGCGTTGGCGAGGGCCGTCAGCGAGAAGCCGGCGATGAGGCCTTGATAGAGATAGGTCGAGAAGAAGGTGGCATAACGCCAGCGACGCTCGCGAAGATTCGGCGGCCAAGGGCGGTTCGACGGAAGGTTGGCGGGGCCTTGCATGGCACAGGACCTATCAGGCGCACGCCATGGCCGACAGTGATCCCCTCTCCGTCCGATCCCCACCCTCCCCGGCCATGACGCCCACGACATCGACTGACGTTTGGGTGGTCGATCTCGCGATCGCGGACGACCGGAAGCAAGAGTGCCTCGCGGTGCTGTCCGCCGCCGAACAGGCTCGGGCGACCCGCTTCCTCAGGCGGGCTGACCGGGATCGCTACGTCGTCAGCCACGCTGCGGTGAGGCACGTCCTCGGGCGCGCCCTCGACGCCGATCCCAGGGCGCTGGTCTTCTCGCCTGGACCGGCCGGCAAGCCGGAACTGGCGGGGCCGTGGCGCGGGTGCCTCGAGATCAACCTCTCGCATTCGGGTGAGCGCGCGCTGATCGGGCTCTCGGCGAGGGCGCGGATCGGCGTCGATATCGAGACGATCCGTTCCCTGCCGGATGCGTTGCGCATGGCCCGCAATCACTTTGCGCCGGACGAAGTCGCCGCCCTCGAACGCTGCGACCCGTCGTCCCTGCTTCATGCCTTCCTGGCTTGCTGGACGCGCAAGGAAGCCTTCGTGAAGGCGGCCGGCGTCGGTCTGTCGGTCCCGCTCGATCGCTTCTCGGTGACCGTCCCGCCCGTGCCGGCCGGCCTCGTCGCCATCGCGGGCGATGCGGCGCGTGCCCATGGCTGGAGCCTGCATCACCTCGACCCGGCACCGGGCTATATCGGCGCCGTTGCCATCGAAGCCCCCGATGCGCTCTGCACAGTCCGCACCCTGCCGGCGGATTGGGCCGAGACCCTGCCATGAGCCGATGCGCTCGTCCCGAGCCGTCGGCATGGGCCGAACGATCGCTTGCAGGGTGCGACCGGGCTCGCTATAGCTCGCGGCGCCGGACCAGTGCCGGCCGTCGGAGTGTAGCGCAGTCTGGTAGCGCACCACGTTCGGGACGTGGGGGTCGTAGGTTCGAATCCTATCACTCCGACCAAT
>NZ_CAXUJR010000059.1:12762-22307 GCF_964251405.1 uncultured Methylobacterium sp. | reverse complement strand
GGGCGTTCGAGAAGATCCAGGAGGCGGTCAAGCGCAATCTCGCGACCCGCGAGGCTCCCCGAGCACTTCACGCCTGACGTAATGAGAGCAGGCGGCGATCGCGCCGCCTGCCGAATCGGCCGTCCGAGGAATCGGTCTCACGACCGCCACTGGTCGAAGGCGTTCTGCATCACCTGGATGCCGGACGATCCCTTCTCGAATGTGATCACCGCGCGCGTCCCCGACGAGAACCGCAGGGCGAGATCAAACCAGTTCTTCTGCAGGAGCAGGTCGGAGTTTCGATCGACGTCGTTGCGAAGCGACGACAATCCGATCAGGAACAGGTTCTCCCGTACACGCACCGGAAGGCCCGACATCGGCGAGCCCCGCCCTGTCTCGTCGTCCTTCGCCTGGATCAGCCCGACATCCTGAACGGCCCGCGCGGATCCGGCCGGAGCGGTGTTGGTGAAGACGAGCTCGATCGTGTGCGAGGCGGGCAGAGTGGCGTCGAGATTGCGCCTCAGGGTCAGCGCAAGGTTCAAGCCGGCTTCCGGGAACTCGATGGTCGCCTGGACCGCGGTTTCGAGCGCCTGTCCTCGCTCCCCGCTGACGGCATCCAGACGCCAGATCACCCTGCCCTGGGTGACGGCAGGGGGCGAGTTCGGAGCCTCGCGGTTCTCCTCGATGAGGACGGCCCGCTGTGCGACGGCAACGTCAGGCTGTGCGGGCAGAGGCGGCGGCACCGTCGTCGTCGACGAAGGCGTGGCGGGGCGTTCGGTGGCGGGCGGCGGTGCATCCCCGCCGACCCGGTCCGCATATTTCGCCTCGGTATTGTCGGCCGGAGCGCTCTGGCTCTCGCTCGCGACGGGGAGGTCGGTCGGCTTGTCCCGGAGGAGATAGGCCGCGGTAGCGATCAACCCGATGACGAGGGCGAGCACGGTGCCGACGAAAACGTTGCGCAACAGGCGAGCGTTGCTGCGCCGGGGCGCCACGATATCGATGCGCGGGCGTTGTCGCCCGCTGGCATCGACATGCACCTGGGGATCGCTCGCCTCCTCCGCCGGACTCGCCTCCGGCGGCGGGTCCGCCGCGGGCTCGGCCGCCTTGCCCAGCGGCGCCGTGATGCCAATCGGAGCGTCGATCGGGCGCGCGGGCAACGGGATCACCGGCGCCGAGGGCTCCGGAAGATCGACCAGCGCAGGCTCCGCCGCCTCGAACGTCGGCTGATCGGCGGGGGGCAGGACCGGCTCGGTGGGAGGGGGAGGGATTGGCTCAGGGATCGGGTCGTCGGCGGGCGCAAAAACCTCGATCGGCAAGGGCGTGCCGCCGTAATCGCCTTCGAGGCGGTCGATCGCCGCTTCGAGGGCGTCGCTTTCCCGCTCGATGTCGCCTTCGGCGAGCGGCGGCACGATGGAGCGGAGTTGCCCGATCAGCGCACCGCGCGCGCGATCGTACACGGCCTTGCGCAGGTCGGGAGAGCGATCCGGCAGCGCGTCGAGCGCGCGCGCCAGCAACGGATAGTAGTCGGCCATCTGCCTCGCGTCCGTCTCTCTTCCGGCCGCACGAAGGACCCCGCGCGGCCAGGTCAGCTTTAGAGCATCCGACCGGGCAGGATCTCCGGCTAGCTCTAACGTATTGTATTTACATCGTCTTTTCTGAAAATCGGGACCGCCCTGTCGGGTCGATGCACTAATCTTCGAAAGGATTGTGCATCAGGATGGTGTCGTTCCGCTCCGGCGAGGTGGAGAGCAGGGCGACGGGAGCCCCGATCAACTCCTCGATCCGGCGGACATACTTGATCGCTTGAGCCGGAAGCTCCGCCCACGAGCGGGCGCCGGCCGTCGTACCGGACCAGCCCTCGATGATCTCGTAGATCGGCTCCACCTTGGCCTGCGCCGCCTGGTTGGCGGGGAGATGGTCGAGGATCTCCGAACCGAGGCGGTAGCCGGTGCAGACCTTGATGGTCTCGAACCCATCGAGGATGTCGAGCTTGGTCAGGGCGATGCCGTCGATGCCCGAGGTCTTCACCGTCTGGCGTACCAGCACCGCATCGAACCAGCCGCACCGGCGCTTGCGCCCGGTATTGACGCCGAACTCGCGACCCTTGGTGCCGATGGTCTCGCCGACCTCGTCGAACAGCTCGGTCGGGAAGGGTCCCTCGCCGACGCGGGTCGTGTAAGCCTTGGCGATGCCGAGCACGTAGCCGATCGCGGAAGGACCCATGCCCGAACCGGTGGCGGCCTGGGCGGCGACGATGTTCGATGAGGTGACGAACGGATAGGTCCCGTGGTCGACGTCGAGGAGCGCGCCCTGCGCACCTTCGAACAGGATGCGCTTTCCCGCCCGGCGCTGGTCGTCCAGCAACGCCCAGACCGCAGCGGCATAGGGCAGGATGGTGGGGGCGATGGCCTTCAGCTCGGCGAGGAGCGCGTCTGCGTCGACCTCGTCGATCCCGAGCCCGCGGCGCAGGGCGTTATGGTGGGCCAGCACCCGCTCGATCTTGGCGGCGAGGGTCGATTCGTCGGCGAGATCGACGACCCGGATCGCGCGGCGCCCGACCTTGTCCTCGTAGGCCGGGCCGATGCCGCGCTTCGTCGTGCCGATCTTCAGCCCCGGGGCCGAGGTCTCGCGAAAATGGTCGAGCTCGCGGTGGAGCGGCAGGATCAGCGTCGCGTTGTCGGCGATGCGCAGGGATCTCGGTGAGATCTCGACGCCTTGTGCCTGGAGCCTCGCGATCTCGTCGACGAGGTGCCATGGATCGACGACGACGCCGTTGCCGATCACGGAGAGCTTTCCGCCACGGACGACGCCTGAGGGGAGCAGCGCCAACTTGTAGGTGACGCCGTCGACGACCAGGGTGTGGCCGGCATTGTGGCCGCCCTGGAAGCGCACGACCACGTCGGCCTGCTCGGAGAGCCAGTCGACGATCTTACCCTTGCCTTCGTCGCCCCACTGGGCGCCTACGACGACGACATTCGCCATCCGTTGCCAACCTGTCCTGACGCCTCACACGAAAAACCCCGGAACTGGTCCGGGGTTCATTGGGGCGTGTCTTGGGCGATCCTGCCCAGGATTGCAAGCAAGCGTGGGTGTTCGGCCCTGAGACGGGCAAAACCCTCGGGACATGGCCGCCTGCGGGCTATTTCGCCTCGCCACCGCCCCCGGGCAACTGGCCCGGCTTGATCACCGGCATGTTGTTGGGCTGCTGCACCGGCGGCGCGACGTTCATGTCCGGGCTGATGTTGCCCGGGGGCTTGATGACCCCGTCGCTTTTCTCGAGCCTGTCGCTCAGGGTCGAACCGGTCGCATCGGACTTCTCGCCGGATTCCGGACGGATCTTGTCGGGAATCGTCTGGTTCGGCGGCGGCAGAGCCGGGTCGCTATCACGCCCCCGCAACGGCGCCTCGGGAGACTGCGCCAGGGCCGCACTGCTCATCAATCCGGCCAGAAGCAGGGTGGCGGTACGGGTCAAGCTGGACATGCGGCCTCCGACGAAAGCGGCTCCCCAGGGAACCGACCTGAGGGAACCGACTCGGCCGTAAGTGGTTCCGGATGGCGCTATTCCAGGGTTTCCCGCGCCATGGCGAGGTAGAGCGCCCGCAGGCGCCGGCTCAGCGGGCCGGGCCTGCCGTCGCCGACCGTGGTCCCGTCGATGCGCACGACCGGCATCACGAAGGATGAGGCGCTCGTGTAGAACGCCTCATCGGCCCCCATGGCTTCCTCCACCGAGAACAGACGCTCCTCGACGGTGAGCCCTTCCTCCTCCGCCAGACGCATCACGGCGAGCCGGGTGATGCCGGGCAGGAGCGCATGGGAGAGCGGACGCGTCACGATGCGGTCGCCCGCCACGATGAAAGCGGTGGAGGACGAGCCCTCCGTCACCGCGCCATCCTCCACCATCCAGGCCTCGGCGACGCCGGCCTCGGCCGCCTGCTGCTTGGCGATGACCTGGGCAAGCAGCGCCACCGACTTGATGTCGCGCCGCTTCCAGCGGAGATCCGGCACCGTCACGATCGCCGCCCCGGTCTCGGCCAGCGGGTTGGCACCGATGGTCTTGGCCTGCGTGAACATCATCACGGTGGGCGGCGTCCCGGCCGGCGGGAAGGCGAAGTCGCGTTCGAACACGCCGCGCGTCACCTGCATGTAGAGCAGACCTTCGCCGAGCCCGTTCCGGGCCACGAGGTCGGTCTGCAGCGCCAACCACTCGGCGCCGGTATGGGGGTTTCGGATGCCGATCTCGCCGAGCGAACGGTCGAGGCGGGCGAGATGGGCGGCGTTGTCGACGAGCCGGCCCGACAGCACCGCCGAGACCTCGTAGATCCCATCGGCGAACAGGAAGCCCCGGTCCATGACCGGAACCTTCGCCTCCGCATAGGGCAGGAACTCGCCGTTCAGGTAGACGATGCGGGCTTGGGACACGTCGGGTTCCTCATGCAGGCGGCTGCCTTGGGCGGGATCGAAGCAGGATTCGTGCGCTCTTCAGCCAGCGCCGAACACCCGCTCGAAGATCGTATCCACGTGCTTGAAGTGATAGCCGAGATCGAAGCACTCCTCGATCTGCGTCTCGGTCAGCACGGCGCCGACCTCCGGGTCTGCCTTGAGCAGGCTCAGAAAGTCGCCCTCGCCGCGCCAGACCGGCATCGCATTGCGCTGGACGAGGCGATAGGCGTCCTCCCGCGAGACGCCGCCCTGGGTCAGGGCCAGGAGCACCCGCTGCGAGTGGACGAGGCCGCCGAGCTTGTCGAGGTTGCGCTGCATCTGCTCGGGATAGATTAGGAGCTTGTCGATGACGCCAGTGAGCCGGGCCAGAGCGAAGTCCAGGGTGACGGTGGCGTCGGGCCCGATCATGCGCTCGACCGACGAATGCGAGATGTCGCGCTCGTGCCAGAGCGCCACGTTCTCCATCGCCGGCAAGGCGAAGGAGCGCACCATCCGGGCGAGCCCCGTGAGGTTCTCGGTGAGCACGGGGTTGCGCTTGTGCGGCATCGCCGAGGAGCCCTTCTGCCCTTCCGAGAAGAACTCCTCCGCCTCCAGCACCTCCGTGCGCTGAAGGTGACGGACCTCGATGGAGAGCCGCTCGACGGAACTCGCCACCACGCCGAGGGTGGCGAAGAACATGGCGTGGCGGTCGCGCGGGATCACCTGGGTCGAGACCGGCTCGGGGGTCAGTCCCATCGCCTCGGCGACGTAGACCTCCACCCGCGGGTCGATATTGGCGAAGGTTCCCACCGCGCCCGAAATCGCGCAGGTGGCGACCTCCTCGCGGGCCGCCAACAGCCGGCTGCGCGCGCGCTCGAATTCGGCATAGGCCTGGGCGAGCTTGAGTCCGAATGTGACGGGCTCGGCATGGATGCCGTGCGAGCGCCCGATGGTCGGCGTCATCCGGTGCTCGAAGGCCCGGCGCTTGATGGCGGCGAGCAGCGCGTCGACGTCGGCGATCAGGATGTCGGCGGCGCGCACGAGCTGGACGTTGAAGCAGGTGTCGAGGACGTCCGACGACGTCATCCCCTGGTGGACGAAGCGCGCCTCCGGACCGACGATCTCGGCGAGATGCGTGAGGAAGGCGATGACGTCGTGCTTCGTCACCGCCTCGATGGCGTCGATGCGGGCGACATCGAAGACCGCGTCGCGGCCCTTCTCCCAGATCGCATCGGCGGCCGCCTTCGGGACGACGCCGATCTCGGCGAGTGCCGAAGTGGCGTGCGCCTCGATCTCGAACCAGATCCGGAAGCGGGTCTCGGGCGACCAGATCGCGGTCATCTCGGGGCGGCTGTAGCGGGGGATCATGCGTGGCGCTCGCGGGTCAATGGTCGAGGGCGCGGTAGCATGGGCCGGGGAGGGGCGTAAACGCGAGAGCTGGTATCCCCGAACCGCGGATCTACTCCACCCGCTGCCAGCCCGGCCCGTAGAGCCGCTCCTGCGGCTTGAAGCGGGCCTTGTAGTCCATCTTGCGCGAGCCCCCGACCCAGTAGCCGAGATAGAGATACGGCAGCCCGAGGGCCTCCGCCCGGCGGACGTGGTCGAGAATCATGTAGGTCCCGAGCGAACGGGAGGCCTCGGCCGGGTCGTAGAACGAATAGACCATCGAGAGGCCGTCGGAGAGCACGTCGGTGAGGCACAGGGCGACGGGAGCGCCGGTGCCGCGCCCGTTGATCGCGGTGTCCGGACCACGCCGGCGATAGACCACCAGATGGGTGTCGACGTGGCTGTCCTCGATCATCATGGCGTAGTCGAGCACGGTCATGTCGATCATGCCGCCATCGCCGTGGCGGGCGTCGAGGTAGCGCCGGAACAGGGTATATTGCTCGGAGGACGGGCGGTTCGGCTCAGGCGTGCCGACGAGATCGACGTTGCGCTGCAGGATGCGCCGCTGGCTCGTGGAGGCCAAGAAGTCCGCCACCACCACCCGAACGGAGATGCAGGCGCGGCAGGTCTCGCAGGCCGGCCGGTAGGCGATGGTCTGCGAGCGGCGGAAACCGCCTTGGGTCAGGATCTCGTTGAGGTCGCGGGCGCGGCGCCCGACGAGGTGGGTGAAGACCTTCCGCTCCTCCTGGCCCGGCAGGTAGGGGCAGGGCGAAGGCGCGGTCAGGTAGAATTGCGGGGTGTCGCGCGGGTGGCTCGTCACGCTGGCAGTCGCCCTCGGCAGGTCCGGAGCCAAGCCCCGGGCCGGTTGAGTGTAACGCCAATGCGGCCGCGCTCAATGGCCTTGAGACGCGGTCCGCTCACGATTTCCTCTACGCAGCGCGCACGACGGCCAGACCTAGCAGGAGGTCGTGGCCGAGGCGCCGGTCGGCACGCATGAAGCCGAACAGCAGGTCGACGAACCAGAGCAGGAAGGTCGAGATCGCCACGTAGAACAGCAGCGCGTGCACGGCCGCCGTGATCATGTCGACCCGCGTTCCGGTTTCCGGCGCAACGACGCGCAGACCCATCATGCGCATGCCCCAGGTCGCTTGGCCCGAGCCGCCAACCGTGATCGCGCTGTAGAGGATGCCGCTCGCCGGCAGAACCGCGAACAGCATCCAGCCGAGCCCGAAGGTGAGGACGCCGATGAAGGTGATCGCCACGGTGAGAACCGCGGTGAAACCGAAGATGAACAGGATGTCGAGGAGGTAGGCGACGAAGCGCGATCCGAGGCTCGCCCGTACTAGGGGGACGGACGTCGGCAGGCCGTAGCCGGGAGTGCCGAGGCGGCCGGAATAGCTGGTCGGGTTGTCGAGCATCACCGCGCTCCGTTTCAGGGCGATCGTCGCCGCAGAGGAAGATGGGAGCCGCCGCCTCCGGTCTCAAGATCCCGGGTTAGCGGAGCGGTCCCGCCGGCTCGGCCGCGACCGCGTCGGCGGTGTCGAGGTAGTAGTGCCGCAGCAGGTACAAAGCCGCTCCGCTCAAGGGTCCGCGCTCCGTACCGATTCCGAGCAGTTCGGCGCCGCTGCCGAAGCGGCAGAGGACCCAGCGCTGGCGCCCGTCGCTCTGGCCGATGCCGTAATCGATCCGGATGCTGTCGGCGACCGGCCCTTGAGCCAAGCGCAGCACCGTCACCGCCGCCCCCGCCGGCGCGAGGGCGGGGACCGCCCGCCGGCAGGTGGTCGCCCTCTGCCGGTCGACGGAGCTGGAGCATGCGCCGAGTACGACCAGGGTCGCGGCCAGGAGGCCGGCCGTCGGTCTCACGCGCGGTCGCGCAACCGCTCGGCGACGCGCGGGGCGTAGTAGGTCAGCACCCCGTCGGCGCCGGCACGCTTAAAGGCGAGCAGGCTCTCGACCATGGCGCGCTCCCCGTCGAGCCAGCCGTTGCGGGCGGCGGCCTCGATCATCGCGTACTCGCCGGACACCTGGTAGGCGAAGGTCGGCACCCCGAACTCGTCCTTCACCCGGCGGATGATGTCGAGATAGGGCAGGCCGGGCTTCACCATCACGGAATCGGCACCCTCCGCGATGTCGAGGGCGACCTCGCGCAGGGCCTCGGTGCCGTTGCCGGGGTCCATCTGGTAGGTGCGCTTGTCGCCGACGAGCGCCGCGCTGGTGCCGATGGCGTCGCGGAACGGGCCGTAGAAGGCCGACGCGTATTTCGCCGCGTAGGCCATGATCTGGACGTCGCGAAACCCCGCCCGGTCGAGGCCGGTGCGGATGGCGCCGACCCGCCCGTCCATCATGTCGGAGGGGGCGATGATGTCGGTGCCCGCCTCCGCCTGGATCAGGCTCTGCTCCACGAGGAGTGCGACGGTCTCGTCGTTGAGGATGGCCCCGTCCTCGAGCAGCCCGTCATGGCCGTGGCTCGTATAGGGATCCAGGGCGACGTCGGTCATGATGCCGATCTCCGGCACCGCCGCCTTCACCGCCCGCACCGCCCGACAGACGAGGTTGTCACGATTCAGGGATTCGGAGCCGGTCGGGTCGCGCAGGGACGGTTCGGTATAGGGAAAGAACGAGATCGCCGGGATGCCGAGCCGCGCGGCCCGCTCGGCCTCGCGCACGACCTCGTCGACGCTGAGGCGTTCCACGCCGGGCATCGAGGCGATCGGCTCGCGCCGGCTCGCCCCCTCGATCACGAAGAGCGGCCAGATCAGGTCGTCGACGGTGAGGCTGTGCTCGCGCACGAGCCGGCGCGACCACTCGGCCTTGCGGTTGCGCCGGGGACGCTGGGTCAGGCTGAGCGACCCACCGGGGCTCGCGGCCTGCCCGGTTTCCACGGCCAGGGGACGCGGGGCCGGGGGCTCGTCGGACGGGGGAGGGGACATGGAGGACGCTCGGGTCGGTCAATCGGATGCTGTCGACGAGCGGCCTATCACATCCGCGAAAGGCTCCGTAACCCGGTCGGGCCGCTGGGCAGGCGTCACCCGGCCGTCCCGTCGCCGCAGAACCGCAACCATCTCCCCGTCGCGCGCCTTGTCTCGGGAGATCGATGGGAGGCGCCGACGGCGATGGTTGGCCTCGCCGCCAGGGAGGAGACACGATGCAGGATCATTTGGTATCACTGGGGATCGGCTTCGTCACCGGGATGCGCAGCATGACGGCTTGCGCCGCCTTGACCTGGGCGGCCTCGCAGGGGCGGACGCGAACCGGGTGGATCCCGGACGGCCCGGTGCCCCGCGGGCTCGCCACGGCAGCTGCTCTGGCCGAGATGGCGGGCGACAAGATGCCGTTCGCGCCGGATCGGCGCATCCCGCCCTCCATCGCGGTTCGGCTCGCGATCGGAGCGGTCGGCGGCGTGGCGCTGACCGGGCGGGATGCGTCGGCCCTCGGCGGCGCTTTGGCCGGGATGTCGGGGGCGGTGGCGGGCACCTGGCTCGGTCGCGCGGCGCGGGGAGGCACCACGCGCTCCGGATCGGACTGGGCTCGGGCGCTGACGGAGGACGCGGTGGCCGCCGGCTTGGCCACGGCCCTGGTCCTCCTGGCGGAAAGCCAAGGCTTAGGAGATCGAAAAGGCCCAGGGGATCGAAAAGGCCCAGGAGATCGAAAAGCCGTCGCGTCCGGTCGTTCATCGACGCAGGACCGGTGATCGGCCCGAGCCGATAGGCAGGCTGCAGCCAAGGCAATTGACCCGGAGACCCGGACTTCGTCTAAGCGGC
>NZ_CAXUJR010000059.1:10123-12662 GCF_964251405.1 uncultured Methylobacterium sp. | reverse complement strand
AGGCAGGCTGCAGCCAAGGCAATTGACCCGGAGACCCGGACTTCGTCTAAGCGGCACCGCAAGGAGAGATGCCGATGACGGATGGGTCGGAGCCGGAAATCCTGTTCGCGCAGCGGGGCATGGCGGGGCTCGTGACCCTGAACCGCCCGAAAACCCTCAATGCGCTGTCACTCCCCATGATGCGGGCCCTGCACGCGCAACTCGACGCGTGGGAAGCCGACGATGCCGTGACCCGCGTCGTGATCCGTGGCGCGGGCGGCCGGGCCTTCTGCGCCGGTGGCGACATCCGGCAGGTCTACGAGCTCGCCCGAGCCGGGCGGCACGACGAGGTGAGCGAGTTCTGGCTCGGGGAGTACCAGCTCGATGCTGCCGTCCGCCGCTTTCCGAAACCCTACATCGCCCTCATCGAGGGATTCGTCATGGGCGGCGGCGTCGGCATCTCCCTGCATGGGAGCCATCGCGTCGCCTCGGAGCGCTACGCCTTCGCGATGCCGGAGGTCGGGATCGGTTTCTTCCCCGATGTCGGGACGACCTACGCGCTGCCGCTGCTGCCCGGACGCGCCGGGACCTATCTGGCGCTGACGGGTGCCAGGATCGGTGCGGGCGACGCGCTCGATCTCGGGCTCGCCACCCATTACGCGGCCGCGGCGGATTTCGACGCGATCACCGCGCGCCTCTGCGAGGGCGGCGACGTCGGGGAAGCGATCGCGGCTCACGGGGCGACTCCGCCCGCGCCGGATCTGGTGCCCGAGGCACGCCGCCTCATCGAGGACGCGTTCTCCGGCGATTCAGTCACGGAGATCCTTCATCGCCTCGACCGGGCGGCGCCCGATTTGGCATTCGCCGCCGAGACCGCCGCCCTGATGCGGACGCGCTCACCCAGAAGCCTGATGATCGCTCACGAGCAGATGCGTCGCGGCGCGGATCTCGATTTTGCGCAGGCGCAACGCCTCGAATACCGCCTCGCCATCAGGACGATGGCGGCCCACGACTTCTATGAGGGTGTCCGGTCGGTGATCGTCGACAAGGACGGCCGGCCCGCATGGTCGCCCGCCCGGCTCGACGAGATCGATCCGGCGGCCATCGCGGCCGACTTCGCGCCCCTCGAGGGCCCGGAGCCGGACATGAATCCGATGAGGGAGCGGTGACGTCGTGAAGGGACTGAGCAAACTGAGCCCTGCCCGCCAAGCCCGAGGTGGCGATCGGGGCGGAGACCGTATCGAGCGGGCCGTACCCGCCCATCAGACGGGTTGGGACGTGGTGCTGGTCTGGTTCATGCGGCTCACGGCGATGCTGTGGCTCGCCAAGGGCGTCTGGTCCTGGGCGCGAATCCTCGACGTGTGGCCGGAGGCGGCGCCATTCGAGACCGAGCCCTTCGGGCGCCAGGCTGTCATCGTCTATTTCTCGGTGATCGACTTCACGGCGGCGGTGGGTCTGTGGCTCACCAGCGCCTGGGGCGGCGTCGTCTGGTTGCTGGCCGCCACGAGCGCCCTGACGCTGACGCTATTGACGCCGCAATTGCTTGCGATGTCGACGCCACTCGTTGCGATACAAGGCAGTACTGTCGTGATCTACTTCATCTTGTCTTCACTGGCGGCCAACGAGAACCGGTGAATCAAACCTTACAATGTTCGTTTCATCTTGCGTTTACCTACAGAGGTAAATTGCAAATTCATCGTATCGCTTAAATCGACTTTCATCTGCGTCCCCGTAGGTTCGCTTCATGAGCGGTGCCGAACAACCCGGTGCCCGACACAAGAACTCTCGTGAGGCACCCCATGAAGTCCCAGAGCATCAAAGTCGTCGACAGCACTCCGTCTTCCGATGCCGGCACTTCGACCGGGTCTTACCTGGAAGCCCTGCACCTCGTGGAGCGCCTTCACCGCCGCCTACTCGACGTCATCAAGGATGAGTTCGAGCGCCGCGACCGCGAGGACGTCAACAGCGTCCAGGCCCTGCTGCTCTACAACATCGGCGACAAGGAACTGACGGCGAGCGAGCTGCGCACCAAGGGCTACTATCTCGGCTCCAACGTCTCCTACAACGTCAAGAAACTCGTGGAGGCCGGCTACCTCCATCATGCCCGTTCGAAGACGGACCGGCGCTCCGTGCGCATCAGCCTCACCGACAAGGGCCGCCAGGTTCACGACATCATCCAGGCGCTCTACGACAAGCACGCCCGCACGATCCAGCCGATCGGCGGCATCTCGGACGACGATTTCGGTCGCCTCAACCTCGCCCTCGGCCGGCTCGAGCGTTTCTGGACGGATCAGATCCGCTACCGCCTTTAACCGTACCCTGCGGCGACTCGGTAGAATCAGCTCGAAACCACGAAAGGCCGGATCGCATCCTTGCGATCCGGCCTTTCGTGTTTGGAGGCGTCCACGAAAAAGGACGGCACCCTCACGGGTACCGCCCCATCAGCCTGTCAGCCGATCGAACCTTAGTTGAAGGTATCGATCTCAGCGGACTCATAGCTGGTGACTTCCATGCCGACGCAAACTTCTTGAACGATGGGGGCAGACCACTTCATGGCGAA
>NZ_CAXUJR010000059.1:5441-10023 GCF_964251405.1 uncultured Methylobacterium sp. | reverse complement strand
CTTCCATGCCGACGCAAACTTCTTGAACGATGGGGGCAGACCACTTCATGGCGAATTCCTCAGTCTATTGATGGATGGGACTCGGGATCAGAAGAGCGCTCCCGTAGGAACGCCACTACCTTAGTTGAAGGTATCGATCTCGGCGGACTCGTAGCTGGTGACTTCCATGCCAACGCAGATCTCGGAAACGATGGGGGCAGACCACTTCATGGCGAATTCCTCGGGTTCAAAATTAACAGGATCTAGGCTTCACACTGCGTTCCTGGAGGGACATCGACACCTCAGTTGAAGGTATCGATCTCGGCCGACTCGTAGCTGGTGACTTCCATGCCGACGCAAACTTCTTGAACGATGGGGGCAGACCACTTCATGGCGAAACTCCTTCTCGCTGACCACCATGATATAGGCGATGTGTTGGGCGCAATACAAGCGGGCGCTACACTTATATTTCTCATATGATCGCAGAAAAATGTAGCTCACCGCCGCAGAACCGGATCTATAGTGCAGGAAGCAAGGGGCCGGTTCGAAATTGGCCGTTGCCGGAGCATGACCTCGGCTGAATGATTCCGTGTCCGCTGCCGAGCGGTTGCTGCCGAATGGTGACAGCCGGTTTGAGGCGGCAGGCCGCACGGTCCGGCGCTCTGGCGAGGTGCATCTTGGGCCGCGTCCGTGGGATTCGAAACCGCCCTCTCGCTCACGATAGCCGGGCCGTCCTTCCTGGCGACCGAGAGATGTCGGAGGGCTACCAGCCGCGCTGGTCCTCCGGCGTCGGCCGGCGGCCCTGTGGCGTCAGGCCGTCGATGACGCCGGGCAAGGCTTGAGCGAGCTGCGACAGCAGCGTGTTGCGGTCGAGCCCGGTCTGGCTAGCGAGGCTGTCCACGGTCTGAGGACCGAGGGCTTCCCCCAGCCGGTTCGGCTCCACCGGGTGGTTCTGGCCGGTGCCGATCCAGGACTCCATCACATCGCCGAGGCCGCCGCGTTGGAACCGATCGATCAGTCCATCGAGCCCGCCCTGCGAATCCCCCGGTTCGCGGTCGAGACCGGAATAGGGTCCGGCGCCGGAATCATTCCCACGCGGGTTGGAGGACGGGCCGCCTGGGCCGTCGAGCATTCCTGCTAGATCGCCGAAACCACCGCCTTCGTCCCGCTGCCCGCCGCGTTGACGGTCCTGCCCGAAGCCGCCGAGATCGCTGTCGTCCCGGCCGACGGAAGGCTCGTGCTGTGGTGTCTGGCGTCCCCCGCCGCCGAAGATGTCTCCCAGGCCCCCGCTCATGCCCTTCTGCATGAGCAGCATCAGGAGAGCCTGGACGATGGGCGAGACCGCGCCCCCCATCCCGCTCCCCATGCCGCCCCCGCCGCCCATGCCTCCGCCTTGCGGGTGACCGCGGCCTCCGCCGAGAACCTGTCCGAGTACGCCGCCGATGACCTGATCGAGCAGACCCATGATCGCAACTCCTCTGCTGGTCGTGCCAGCGCCTCGTTCACCAACGGCCCTGCCGGATGGCAGGGTGTCAGTCCGCTGCTAATCGCTTCTGCCGCCGCCAGTGCCGGAGCGATCCCTGGCGGGCAGGTGGTCAAGGGGATTGGTGTAGCTGGTCTTGCCCTTGCGGTCGGACGCCACGATCGCGGTGGACGACGTGATGGCTTCCGGGGGCGCGACCTGTCCGACCGGCTTGTCGCCTTCGCGTTGGCGCTCGGCCGAATCGGGGAGGGTTGCGGGCGTCGGCTGGTCGCGCCGGCTCTCGACGGTTTGAGCTTCGGCCGAAGTCGTAACAAGCGGCAGGGCTGCGAGGACGGCCGCCGCCACTCCCGCCAGGAACAGCACGACCCGCACCGAACCGGCGCGGGGGCGAAAAGCGGAATGCGCGGTCATCGGCTCCTCCATCAACACGAGAGCGGCGCGACGGCGACGCGGACCATGAAGGAAAGCCGAGGAGGCACTCGCGGTTCCAGCCCGATCGGGCTTTCAGTCACGCGCGCGTGAACCGCCGCTGCCGCGGCCGCGATATTTCGGCTTCTGCCCGCCCAGTCCCTGTGTCGAGCGCGCCTTGGGCCGTTCCTGCCAGACCGGGGCCTCGCCGCCCACGGGCAGTTCGCGGTCGGTGCCCGGACCCATGTTGTCGAGGCTGGGCTTCGAGATCCGGCTGCGCTTCGCACCATACTTCCCGGCATCGCGCTCGACATCGCCCTGGCGGGCCATGGGATCGCCGGCGACGAGGAGCTCGGTCGCCTGCAGCCGCTTGAGTTCGTCGCGCAGGCGGGCGGCTTCCTCGAAGTCGAGGTCGGCGGCCGCCGTGCGCATGCGCTTCTCGAGATCAGCCATCACGGCCTTGAGGTTGTGGCCGATCGTGATGGCATTCTTGGCAAGCCCGGTATCCACCTGGACGTGGTCGCGCTCGTATACGCTGTCGAGAATGTCGGCGATCCCGCGTTTCACGCTCTGCGGCGTGATGCCGTGTTCGACGTTGTAGGCGACCTGCTTGGTGCGACGTCGCTCCGTCTCGGCCATCGCCCGCTCCATCGAGCCGGTGATCTGGTCGGCGTAGAGAATACAGCGGGCATCGGCGTTGCGGGCGGCGCGGCCGATGGTCTGGATCAGCGATGTCTCGGAGCGCAGGAAGCCCTCCTTGTCGGCGTCGAGGATGGCGACAAGGGCGCATTCGGGAATGTCGAGCCCTTCGCGCAGCAGGTTGATGCCGATGAGCACGTCGAAGGCGCCCAGCCGCAGGTCTCGGATGATCTCGATGCGTTCGAGCGTGTCGATGTCGGAGTGCATGTACCGCACGCGGACATTGTTCTCGTGCAGGTACTCGGTGAGGTCCTCGGCCATCCGCTTCGTGAGCGTGGTGACGAGGGTGCGGTACCCGGCCTGGGCGACCTCGCGGACTTCCCCGAGGAGGTCGTCGACCTGGCTGCGGGCAGGGCGGATCTCGATGACGGGGTCAACGAGGCCGGTCGGCCGGATGACCTGCTCGGCGAAGACGCCGCCGGTCTGCTCCATCTCCCATTTCGAGGGCGTGGCCGAGACGTGGATCGATTGCGGCCGCATCGCGTCCCATTCCTCGAAGCGCAAGGGCCGGTTGTCGAGGCAGGAGGGCAGGCGGAAGCCGTATTCGGCCAAGGTCGCCTTGCGACGGAAGTCGCCCTTGTACATGCCGCCGATCTGCGGGACCGTGACGTGGCTCTCGTCGGTGAAGACGATGGCATCGTCTGGCAGGTATTCGAACAGCGTCGGCGGCGGCTCGCCGGGTTTCCGCCCGGTGAGATAGCGGGAATAGTTCTCGATGCCGTTGCAGGCTCCGGTCGCCTCGATCATCTCGATGTCGAAGGTGCAGCGCTGCTCGATGCGCTGGGCCTCGATCAGGCGGCCCATCTTCGTCAGCTCGTCGACGCGCAGCTTCAGCTCGGTCTTGATGCCCTTCACCGCCTGCTGCAGCGTCGGGCGCGGCGTCACGTAATGCGAGTTGGCGTAGACCTTCACGAACTTCAGATCGTTGATGGTCTTGCCGGTGAGCGGATCGAACTCGGTGATCTTCTCGATCTCGTCGCCGAACAGGCCGATGCGCCAGCCGCGGTCTTCCAAGTGGGCGGGCCACAGCTCGATCACGTCGCCGCGCACCCGGAAGGTGCCGCGGGCGAAGTCGGACTGGATGCGCTTGTATTGCAGCGCGACAAGGTCGGCCACGAGCTGGCGCTGCTCGATACGCTCGCCGAGCGAGACCGTGAACGACATTGCCGTGTAGGTCTCGACCGAACCGATTCCGTAGATGCAGGAAACCGACGCGACGATGATGACGTCGTCGCGCTCCAGCAGCGCGCGGGTGGCGGAATGGCGCATGCGGTCGATCTGCTCGTTGATCGAGCTCTCTTTCTCGATGAAGGTGTCCGAGCGCGGCACGTAAGCCTCGGGTTGGTAGTAGTCGTAGTACGAGACGAAGTACTCCACCGCGTTGTCGGGGAAGAAGCTCTTGAACTCGCCGTAGAGCTGGGCGGCCAGCGTCTTGTTGGGGGCGAGGATGAGGGCCGGGCGCTGCGTTGCCTCGATCACCTTCGCCATGGTGAAGGTCTTGCCGGAGCCGGTGACGCCGAGGAGGACCTGATCGCGCTCGCTCTTGCGGACGCCGTCCACGAGCTCGGCGATGGCGCGGGGCTGGTCGCCGGCGGGCTCGAACTCGGATTGGAGGCGGAACGGAACGCCGCCCTCGGATTTCTTCGGACGTTCGGGGCGGTGCGGCGCCCAGTTCTTGCCGTCCTTGAACAGCGGGTTGCCCTCGGTGAGCAGCCGCGAGAGGGCGTCGACCGTGGCGGACACGCCGTCGGCGGCCAGCGAGGTGTCACCGTCCTCGGACGGCGCATCCTCCGGACCCTTCAGGCCGAGGGCGGCCGCAAGGCGCGGATCGACATCGGCGGCGCTGCCATGGGCGAAGCTCGCCTGCGGGGCCTCACCGAAGCCGCCCAGACCCTTGCGCGATCTCCCAGGCGAAGCCGCTTCGGGAGTGGGCGCCCGATTGCGGTTGAGGGCGGGGCTCAACAGCTCGGCCAGGAATGGGTCGAGGGGCTTCAGCTCCGGCTTCGAAGCCTT
>NZ_CAXUJR010000059.1:0-5341 GCF_964251405.1 uncultured Methylobacterium sp. | reverse complement strand
TGGCAGTGCGGGGCTTCTTCGGTGCGGCCATGCACCGAATATGGCGCTCGGCCGTGTCGAGCGAAAGGGCGCCCCGCGTCAGCGCATGATCTGGATCGCGGCCGGTGTCAGGATCACGACGAAGAGCACCGGCAGGAAGAAGATGATCATCGGAACGGTGAGCTTGGGCGGCAGTGCGGCCGCCTTCTTCTCCGCCTCGGTCATGCGCATGTCGCGGCTCTCCTGGGAGAGGACGCGCAAGGCCTGTCCGACCGGCGTGCCGTAGCGCTCGGCCTGGATCAGCGCCGTCGTCACCGCCTTGATGGTATCGAGCCCGATGCGGTTGGCGAGGTTCTCGTAGGCGATGCGCCGGTCGGGCAGGTAGGAGAGCTCGGCGGTCATCACGGCCAATTCCTCGGCGAGAACGACGGATTGGATGGCGATCTCGGCGCTCACCTTGCGAAAGGCATGCTCGACCGACATGCCTGATTCGACGCAGATCAGCGCCAGATCGAGGGCGTCCGGCCATGCCGCACGGACCTCGGTCTGTCGCTTCGACGTCCGGTTCGAGAGGTAGATCTCCGGCGCCTTGATGCCGAGGATCGCGGCCACGATCACGATCATGACGCGCACGAGGAACGGCTGATCGAGGACCTGCAGGACGAACAGGTAGAAGAAGCTGACGAAGGTCGTGGCGATCGGCACCACCAGGCGGAAGAACAGGAACCCGGTCTCGGCTCCCGCCGATCGGTAGCCGGCCATCAGCAGTTGCTTCTTGGCGGTCTCCGTTCCGAGCCAGCGCGTCAGGTTGAACTGCTCGACGACCCGTTTCATGTAGGCTTTGGGCGCAACCCGCAGCGACACCTTGGACCCCAGGCGTTCGCGCTCGCGTCGACGGATCTCCTCGCGCTCGTCGCCGACCAGCTTCATCCGCTTGCCGAGGCGATCCGGCTCCAAGATCGGCTGCAGGAGAGCGAACATCGTGGCGGCGGACGCGATCCCGACCAGCAGCATTCCCATGAAGCGGGGATCGATGAGCTTCTCGGCGATGAGGCTGATCATGGTGGCGGTCCGCGCGGACGTAAAGATCGGTCGATGCGCCGGCTCAGGCGCTGGAGGCGTCGGGACCCGGGTCGTCGGACCCGAGGATTACACGTCGAAGCTGATCATCTTCTTCATGGTGAAGACGCCGAGGGACATCCAGATCGCCGACGCGACGAGGGCGACACGGCCGATATCGGTCGTCCAGAGCAGGGAGATATAGTCCGGGCTCGACAGGTAGGTCAGGATGCCGACGATGAAGGGCAAGGCCGCGATGATGCCGCCGGAGGCCTTGGCTTCCATGCTCATCGCCTGGATCTTGCCGGCCATCTTCTTGCGCTCGCGCAACACCCGCGAAAGGTTGCCCAGGGCTTCCGAGAGGTTGCCGCCCGAGCTCGACTGGATGCTGATGACGATCGCGAAGAAGTTCACGTCCGCTACCGGCACGCGCTCGTACATCTTCACCATGACCTCGCCGACCGGCAGCCCGAGGGTCTGGGCCTCCACCACCTGCTTGAACTCGGAGCGGATCGGCTCCTCGGCCTCCCGCGAGATGATCCTGAAGCAATCGCCCAACGGGATGCCCGCGCGGATGCCGCGGGTGATGATGTCGATGGCTGTCGGCAATTCCTTGATGAAGGTGTTGATGCGCCGCTTCCGGAGATGGGAGAGCAGCCATTGCGGCAGCCCGAGGGTGCCGGCGAAGAGCGCGGCGATGGCGGCCAAGGGCGTCGAGGTCATCAGGAAGATCGCTGCAGCGAAGACGATCCCGATGGCTGCGGAGACGACGTAGAATTTCTGCTTCGACCAATCGAGGCCGGCGCGGGCGATCTTGAGATCGAGGGTGACCTTCGCGCCCGACGCCTTCGCCTCGATCTCCTTGAGGCTGCGCGAGACCTGTTCGCGTCGGTTGGTGTTGGCCGCGCGGGCCGCCGGGGTGGTCACCACGCTAACCGCACGTCGGCGTTGCTGCTCGCGATTCTCGCCGGAGAGGTAGGGAGCTAGGAACGCATAGGCGACGCCGCCCGTGGCGATGGCCGCCAGGGCGGCGGCGAGGGCGACGTTGACACCGCTCATGGCACGCTTCCGGGAACCGGCGTCATGCCGCCGCTCCGTCGAGATCGGCGGCGGCATCGAGGGCCGCGGCGAGGGCCTGGTCCTCGCCGTAATAGCGGGCGCGTTCCCAGAAGCGCGGCCGACCGATCCCGGTGGAGCGGTGCCGCCCGATCAGCTTGCCGTTCGCGTCCTCGCCCTGGATGTCGTAGAGGAAGAGGTCCTGTGTGATGATGACGTCGCCTTCCATGCCCATCACCTCGGTGATGTGCGTGATGCGGCGCGAGCCGTCGCGCAGGCGGGTCGCCTGGACGATGACGTCGATCGAGCCGCAGATCATCTCGCGCAGGGTCCGCGCGGGAAGCGAGAAGCCGCCCATCGTGATCATCGACTCGATGCGGCTCAGCGCCTCGCGCGGCGAGTTCGCGTGGAGCGTGCCCATCGAGCCGTCATGGCCCGTGTTCATCGCCTGGAGGAGATCGAAGGCTTCCGGTCCGCGCACCTCGCCGACGATGATCCGCTCGGGCCGCATGCGCAGGCAGTTCTTGACGAGGTCGCGCATGGTGACCTGGCCGGAACCCTCCATGTTGGCGGGCCGCGTCTCGAGGCGCACGACGTGGGACTGCTGCAGCTGCAGCTCAGCCGCGTCTTCGCAGGTGATGATGCGCTCGTCCTCGTCGATGTAGCGCGTCAGGCAATTGAGCAGCGTGGTCTTGCCCGAGCCGGTGCCGCCCGAGATGACCACGTTGCAGCGCACCCGTCCGATGATCTGGAGAATGCGGGCGCCCTCGGGCGAGATCGCGCCGAACTTGACGAGCTGGTCGAGGGTGAGCTTGTCCTTCTTGAATTTGCGGATGGTGAGGACGGGGCCGTCGATGGCGAGCGGCGGGGCGATGATGTTGACGCGCGAGCCGTCGGGTAGGCGCGCGTCGCAGATCGGCGAGGCTTCGTCGACGCGCCGGCCGACCTGGCTCACGATCCGCTGGCAGATGTTCATGAGCTGCTGGTTGTCGCGGAAGCGCACGTTGGTGAGCTGGATCTTGCCGCCGACTTCGATGAAGGCGCGGTTGGCGCCGTTGACCATGATGTCGGCGATGTCGTCGCGGGCGAGCAGCGGCTCGAGGGGGCCGTAGCCGAGCACGTCGTTGCAGATGTCGTCGAGGAGTTCTTCCTGCTCGGCGATCGACAGGACGATGTTCTTGAGCCCGATGATCTCCGAGACGATGTCGCGGATCTCCTCGCGCGCCGTCTCGGCGTCGAGGCGCGAGAGCTGCGCCAGATCGATCGCCTCGATCAGCGCGCCGAAGATCATGCTCTTGGTGCGATAGTAATCCTCGGATTTCTGAGCTTCCTGGACGACGATCGGCTCCGGCCGACGGGTCGATTCCGGACGGACCGCCGCCGGCGCTGGCTCCTGCCTGATCGGAGCCGGTGCCGGCATCCGCGCGGGGCCGGCGGCCGGCACCGGAGCCGGGCTGGCGACCGCCGAGCCGTTTCTCCTACCGAACATGACGGGCAACCTCGGCTGTCATCGTGGGGTCGACCGCGTGGGGCATCACGAGGCCTTGCGCCGCGTGAATTTCGAGAGGATCGGCTCGAAGAGGTTCGACCGGCTCCGCCGCGCCTCGGGGCGCCCGGTGAGGCGGGCGGCCAGTTCCGCGAACACCTCCGTCGCCTTGGCGCCAGGCTGGATCTCGGCGATCATCTGGCCGTTATTGGCGGCCGTGCCGAATAGGGCGGCATCGAACGGGATGCTCGCGGTCAGCGGCGCATCGAGCGCCTTGGCGAATTCGCCGGCGCTGATCTCGGGCCGCTTGGGCACGCCGACGGTGTTCAGGATGATGCGCGGGCGGGCGTCGTTGGGTCGGCCCTGCTGCAGGAGGGTCAGGAGGTTCTTGGTGTTGCGCAGGGAGGCGAGCTCGGGAGCGGCCACGACCAGGATCTCGTCTGCCGAGATCAGGACACGCTTGGTCCAGGCCGACCATTGATGCGGCACGTCGAGGATGAGGCAGGGAACGGCGGCGCGCAGGAGGTCGATCAGGTGATCGAAGGCCGGCTCGGAGAGGTCGGTCGTGCGATCGAGGATGGCGGGGGCCGAGAGCAGGCTCAGGTTGTCGCTGCATTTCGAGAGCAGCCGCTCCAGCAGGTTGGCATCGAGCCGGTCGGGTGCGAACACCGCTTCGGCGATTCCCTGGGGCGGGTCCTGGTTGAAGTTGAGGCCGGCGGTGCCGAAGGCGATGTCGAGATCCGCGATGACCGTGGCGGTTCCCTGGCCGCGCGCGATGGTCCAGGCGAGGTTGTGGGCGATGGTCGACGCGCCGTTGCCGCCCTTTGCGCCGATGACCGCGATGGTGCGGCCGACCGGCTTGGCACCAGGCGCGGAGAACAGGTCCGAGACCGCCTGGATCAGCGCGACCGGGTCGACGGGAGCCATCAGGTAGTCGCTGACGCCGCGCTGAAGGAACTGCCGGTAGAGCAGGACGTCGTTGACGTGGCCGATGATGATGACCTTGGTGCCCTCGTCACAGACCTCAGCGAGGGAGTCGAGGCATTCGAGCGGACGCGACTTGGCTCCCTGCGTCTCGATGACGATGACGTTGGGGGTCGGGGCATGCCGGTAAGCCTCCACGGCCGCGGGACCGCCGCCCATCTGCACCTTGGTGTGGGCCTTCTGCATACGCCGGTCGAGGCACGCCGCCTCGATCATGGCCGCGGCTTCCTGCGTTTCGCAGAAGGCCTGGATCGTGATGCGCGGCACCGGGGCGATGATGCGCTCGGGCGTCTCGTGCAGGTCCGGCATGGTCGGTGTTCCGGTTCAGGTTGCCGCGAATGGAAGGGGAAGCGCGCGGTCGTTCCGAGGTTCGAGACCCCGCGATCTCATTCGCCGACCTGTGACTTCACACTGGTCTTGCCATCTTGGTTCCATTGCGTTGACGGATCCTTGCCATCGCGCACTTTCCTGATGTCGCCGGTGCGGCGCACCGCATCGACCGGTCCCTCGGGGCGGCCGCGTACGAGATCCACCGGGTCGGCGATCTGGGCGGCGACGTTGGATTGGGTCGCGCAGCCGAGATTCCAGTGCGGTTCGTTGCGGTTATCCACGACGGGATCGCTGACACCGAGATCGCGCGGCCAGGTTCCGCACTGGCTGCCGACTTTGGCCTCCATGCGCTGGAAGCTCAGGCGCAGGGGCGCCGACAGGGCGGGGTTGGCCACCGCATAGTTCTCGACGACGATCTGGCGCGAGGGCACTCCCCCTTCCGCGACG
>NZ_CAXUJR010000058.1:17602-22418 GCF_964251405.1 uncultured Methylobacterium sp. | reverse complement strand
GGGGCGAGGAGCCAGCCTCGGCACGCCCAGCATGAACGCCATCGCCACGACGAACGAGCGCGTCCTCGTCATCGACGACCACCCGATCGTGCTGCAGGGCTGCCGCCGCGTGCTTGAGGATGCGGGCATCGAGGCGATCGCCGAGGCGACGAGCGTGCTTGCCGGCTACCGGCTGTTCCACCGCCTGCGCCCGGCGGCGGTGATCTGCGACCTGACCTTCCAGGGCAGCGGGCTCGCCGGGCTCGACCTCATCCGCCGCATGCGCCGGGTCGCGCCGCGCACCCGCATCCTCGTCTTCAGCATGCACAACGACCCCGTCATCGTCGCCCGCGCCCTAGAGGCGGGGGCGCTCGGCTACGTCCTGAAGGACCACGCCTCGGTGGAGTTGTTCGAGGCCTTCGCGCGGGTGCGGGCCGGCGAACCGCATCTCGACCGGCGGCTCGCCACCGAGGTCGCGATGCTGCGCATGGACCCGCGCCGCATGCCGGAGGCGCAGCTCACTCCGCGCGAGCGCGAGATCCTGGCCCGGCTGGCGCAGGGCAAGTCCTACGGCGCCATCGCGAGCGACCTCTCGGTGAGCTACAAGACCATCACCAACGCCTGCTCGCAGATGCGACAGAAGCTCGGAGCCAGGACGCTGGCGGAGCTGATCCACATCGCGGTGACGCAGGCGCAGCGGCACGGGTGAGCGTCACGTCAGCCCGCCCATCTTGCACACGACCGCCCATTCCGCCTCGCTCACCGGCTGCACCGACAGCCGGGAATGGGTCACGAGCATCATGGCGGCGAGCCGCGGCTCGGCCTTGATCGCCTGCAGCGTCACGGGCGTCTTGAGAGGCTCGACCGCCTTGAGGTCGACCATGCCGAAGCGGCCGGTCGGGTCGCTGTCGTCGGGGTAGTAGGGCCGGATGACCTCGACGATCCCCACCACGGACTTGCCCTCGTTGGAATGGTAGAAGAAGCCGCGCTCGCCGACCTGCATCGCCTGGAGATGCTGCTTGGCGACGTGGTTGCGCACCCCGTTCCAGTGCGTCCCGGTCGCACCGGCCGCCACCTGCTGGTCCCAGGACCAGGTCGCAGGTTCGGACTTGTAGAGCCAGTACGCCATCGTGGTCTCCCCGGGGGCCGATGACGCTCCTTAGCGCGGGGAAGCGTGGCCGTCAGGCCCGGCGAAGGGCCGAATCCCAGTAGCGCAGGCTCTCCCTGTTGATGGGCGAGCCGGCCTGCGCATTCCGCGCCAGGACGGCGGCGTGGAAGGCCGCCGCGCGGTCCGCGCCCACGAGGTCGCGGACCGCGGCGATGATCCGGCTGATGCGCAGGTGGTTGTGGTCGTGGGCGCGCAGCCAGCCGCTCGTCCCGGCGTAGAACCGGGTCATCCGGTCGAGGGCGCGATGCAGGCCGGCCTGCGCCTCGGGGTCGGCGCGAATCGCCTCCGCCTGGCCTGCGTCGAGGACCGGGGCGCCGGCCACCGCCCGGCTCGCCTCGGGCAGCGGGAAGCACCACTGGATGAAATCGTGGACGCCCTCGATATGGGCGTCGTCGAAGGCGATCACCTCGTCGAGAAGACGGCCGGCGCCGTCACGGCCCTGGCCGGCGAGGAAGGCGTGGACCGGTCCGGCGCTCATTCGGCCTCCCCTTTGAGCGGGCGCGCCAGCAGCGCGGCGATCACCGCCTCGACGCTGGCCTCGCCCGAGACGATCGCCGCCACGGCCTCGGCCACCGGCATCTCGACGCCCTGGCGGTGAGCGAGGGCGATGAGGGCCGCCGCCGTGAAGGCGCCCTCGGCGAGCTTGCCGCCCGACGCCTCGGCCGGAGTAGCCCCCCGGCCGAGGCGTTCGCCGAAGGCGAAGTTGCGCGACTGCGACGAGGACGCGGTGAGGACGAGGTCGCCGAGGCCCGACAGCCCCATCAGAGTCTCGGGCCGCCCTCCGAAGCTGCGGGCGAACCGCATGAGCTCCGCGAAGGCCCGCGCGATGAGGGCCGCGCGCGCGCTCTCCCCCAATCCGCGCCCGGCGACGATGCCGGAGGCGATGGCGAGCACGTTCTTGCCGGCACCCCCGATCTCGGCACCGCGCACGTCGTCGGTGTGGTAGAGCCGGAAGGTCGGCCCCGAGAGGGCGGCGGCGAGCCGGGCCGCGAGGCGGGCATCCGCTGCCGCGAGGGTCACGGCGGTGGGGAGCCCACGGGCGACGTCCGCCGCGAAGCTCGGACCCGACAGCACCGCCACCTGCGCCGCCTGACCCAGGACATCGGTGGCGACCGCACTCATGAAGGCGTCGCTGCCGCGCTCGATCCCCTTGGCGCAGAGCACGATTGCTGCCTCAGACCCGAAGGATGGGGCGAGATCCGTCAGCACGGCCCGCAGGGTCTGGGCCGGGGTGACCATCAGGACGATGTCCGCGCCCCGGAGCGAACCGGCGTCGGCGGTCGCGCGGATGCGATCGTGGAGTGCCACGCCGGGCAGGTAGCGGGTGTTCTCGCGCGAAGCCTGGAGCTGCGCCGCCACCGCCGCGTCGCGCAGCCACAGGCTCACCGGGCGGCCCGCCGCCGCCGCTGCGTTCGCGAGCGCCGTGCCCCAGGCCCCGCCGCCGATGACCGCGACCCCACCGCTCATGCTCGCACTCTCCCTGAACGCGACGCGGCCGTCACGCCGTGGCCGAAGCCGGTTCGGCGAACGGCCAGCGGGCGCGGGCCGGTGCGGTGAGGTCGTCGATGAGGCCGAGGCGAAGGCGCTCGATGCCGGCCCAGGCGATCATCGCGCCGTTGTCGCCGCAGAGCGCCAGGGGCGGCGCCACGAAGGCGAGGCCGGCCTCCCCGGCCTGGGTCGCCAGCGCCCTGCGGATCGCGCCGTTGGCGGCGACGCCCCCGGCGGCCACGAGGGCGGTGGGATGGCCGGCGATCGCGCCGAAATCGCGAAGTGCCACCCGAACCCGGTCGACGACCACGTCCACCACCGCCGCCTGGAAGCTGGCGCAGAGGTCGGCGACGTCGGTCTGGGCCAGCGGGGCGATGCGCTCGGCCTCGATGCGCAGGGCGGTCTTCAGGCCCGACAGCGAGAAGTTGGCCTCGCGCCGCCCGAGCATCGGGCGGGGCAGACCGAACCGCTCGGGATCGCCGGTCTCGGCCATGCGCTCGACCTCGGGGCCGCCGGGATATCCGAGGCCGAGGAGCTTGGCGGCCTTGTCGAAGGCCTCGCCGATGGCGTCGTCGACGGTGGTGCCGAGGCGGACGTAGTCGCCGACGCCCTTCACCGCGACGAGCTGGGTATGGCCGCCCGACGCCAGGAGCAGCAGATACGGGAAGCCGATCCCGTCGGTGAGCCTGGCGGTGAGCGCGTGGGCTTCGAGGTGGTTCACCGCCAGGAGCGGCTTGCGGGCGACCAGCGCCAGGGTCTTGGCCGTGACGAGGCCGATCAGGACGCCGCCGATCAGGCCCGGCCCGGCCGCCACCGCGATCCCGTCCATCTGCGCCAGGGTGAGGCCGGCCCGGTCGAGGGCACGGGCGATCAGCCGGTCGAGCACCTCGACATGGGCGCGGGCCGCGATCTCGGGCACGACGCCGCCATAGGCCGCGTGCTCGGCGATCTGGCTCAGGACCTCGTTGGCGAGGATGCGCCCGCCGCCCTCGTCGCCGGGCGTCACGACGGCGACCGCGGTCTCGTCGCAGGTGGTCTCGATGCCGAGGACGATCATGAATGCCTGTCCGATCCGGCTCAGGGTAGCCGGCCGGCCTCTTATCGCCCGACGTTCCCCACGAGGGCAACGCGGCCGGAGGGCGCCATCGCACGGCAGGCTTGCCATCAGCCCGACCGATGCCCAGGCTGCGGGCGACGATGCGTCTTTCGAGGCCCGATGGGGATGAGGATCTGGATCGCGCGGCCGGAGCCCGGTGCGACGCGCACCGCCCTGCGGCTGACCGGCCTCGGTCACGACCCGCTCGTGGCTCCGGTCCTTGCGATGGTGGCCACAGACGATGCGATGCCCGTCGGACCGTTCGACGCCGTTCTCGTCACCAGCGCCAATGCCGTCGCGGCGTTGGCGGCATGGGCGGCGCGCCAAGACGGCGTTGCGGTTCCGGTCTTCTGCGTCGGGAGCCGAACCGCATGGGCCGCCCGCGAGGCCGGTCTCCCGCAGGTTCGGAACGCGCGAGGGGACGCGGCGGCCCTCGCCCGCCTAGTGCAGGGGACGCTGCCGGCGGGAGGCCGCCTCCTCCACCTCGCCGGGGCCGACCGCAAGGCCGAGCCGGCCGCCTCCCTCATCGCCGCGGGCTACGCCGTCACGGTCCATGTCGCCTATGCGATGAACGCCGTACCGCGACTGCCGATCCCGGTCGCCCAGGCGCTGGGCGACACCGGCGGCCGCGCCCTTCACGCGGCCCTGCATTATTCCCGACGCAGCGCCGAGACGGCGCTGGCCTTGGCGATCTCGGCAGGATGCGGCGGAGCCTTCCGGGCGCTCACGCATTACTGCCTGTCGGCGGACGTGGCCGCTCCCCTGGTCGCGGCCGGGAGCATCACCCATTTCGTGGCGGCTCAGCCGAGCGAGGAGAGCATCCTGGCGCGGCTGTCGGCCCTGACGTGAGATACGGTCTCGCTCCGGCGAGGGTCGTGGTGCTAGGACGGAAGACAGAATCAAAGCCGCCCATGCCGGGCTCGCCGCGCGTCTCGCGTCGTCGGCCCCGGCGCGGTAGCAGGTGCCGGGAAGGGAGCAGGCCTCGTGAAACCACCCATCAACGACCCCAACCGGAACGATCCCAACCGGAACACGTCCGGCGCCGCCCCTACCACGTCGCCGCAAACGCCCCCCGGCCCTGCCGC
>NZ_CAXUJR010000058.1:0-17502 GCF_964251405.1 uncultured Methylobacterium sp. | reverse complement strand
ACACGTCCGGCGCCGCCCCTACCACGTCGCCGCAAACGCCCCCCGGCCCTGCCGCAAAGAGTGATCCCACGAACAAGAGCGAGCCCGCAAAGCCCATCGACCCGGTCGCGACCTCCGCAAAGCCGCCTCTGCCGCCAGGTGCGGGCGCGCCCGGTGCCGCGACATCTCAGCCCGCCAGGCCGGACGATCTGAAGACAGGCACCACGACGACCGAACCCCCGAAAGCCGAGCTGGGGAAGGACATCCCTTCGGCGCCGAAGGCCGGACCATCCGCTGCCAGCCCGGTCAAGCCGGACCTTTCGAGACCCGACCTCGGCAAGCCCGACATTCCGAAGCCGGAACCGACCAAGGCCGGGGCGCCGGACCCAGCGAAGGGCGTCGGGACCGAACCTGGACGCACCGAAGCTCCGAAGGTCGATGCGGCCAAGCCCGACGCGACCAGGGGTGAGGCGTCGAGAACCGAGCCTCCCAAGGCGACCGGCTTCTCGTCCGGCTCACGCAGCACCAACGCTCCGGCGGACGGGCCGATCATCGACCTCAAGGCACGGCGCATTCCGGATCCGGCCGAGACCGCCCGGCGCGAGGCCGCCGAGAAGGCGTCGCCGATCCCTTCGGCGACGGGTCCCAAGACTGCTTCCGGTCCACAGCCTTCGTCAGCCTCTCCGTCCTCCACGGACGCGAAGGCTCGTCCGTCGGATCCGCAGCCTAACGCGACGCAGCCCAGGAACGGTGGGGCAGGCTTCGGATCGGTGGCCGCAGCCGGCCTGCTCGGCGGCGTCCTCGGTGCGGGCCTGCTGTTCGCTGTGGAGCGCGCAGGCGTCCTTCCGAGCCAGACCGGCGATCTCGCGGGGCGCCTCACGGCCCTCGACCGAACCGTCGGCACACTGGCCTCCCGCGATGCCCTGGCGAGCCTCGACACCCGCGTCGCCGGGAACGAGGCGGCCCTGAAGCCCTTGCCGGAGGCCGTACGCAAGGCGGAAGCCGCGGCGCGCGAAGCCCTGGAGAAGACCGGTGCCGCGCCTGCTGCGACGGCCGACGGCGCGGCTTCCCCCGCACCCGCCGCCCTGCCGGCCGATCTCGCGGCCCGGCTCGACGCCCTCGACCAGCGGATGGCGGCCCTGCAGGAAGAGCCCGGCCGCGACCAGACCGCGGACGCCAAGGTTCCCCTGACCCAAGGCGGCGCCCCGCCCGATCAGATCGCCAAGCTCGACGAGCGCCTCGTGGCCCTCGAAGGCAGGATCGATGGCAAGGTCGAGAATGCTGCCAAGCCCGCCGACGCGCCCGATCCGAACGCGGGTCTCGGGCCCAAGCTGACCGCGCTCCAGGGCGAGATCGAGAGCAGGACCAAGGCGAATGCCGAGGCCGACCAGGCGCTGACGCAGAAACTCGCGGCGCTTCAGGCAAGCCTCGACGAGCGCGTGAAGGCGGCGACCGAGGCGGTCCAGACCGCCACGGAGGCGAGCCGCCAGTCGGTCGAGGCCAACAAGACCCAGGCCGAAGAGGCCGCCAAGGCAGTCGCACGACAGATCCAGACCCAGGCCGACCGGATCGCGGGCCTCGACAAGGCGGTATCGGAGCGCGCCGAGACCGGCACGGTGCAGGCCGCGCTGCGCGTCGTCTCGGCCGACCGCATCGCCACCGCGCTGTCGATCGGTGCGCCGTATTCCGACGCCCTGACCTCCCTGCGCAACCTCGAACCCGGCGATCCGGCAAGGCTGACCGCGGTCGCCGTGTTCGCCGACAAGGGCGCTCCCACGGCGCCGTCCCTCGCAGCCGAGTTCCGGACGATCGCCGAGCGCATCGCGGCGAGCCGGAAGGCCGCGCAGGCGCGCACGGTCGCCGAGTCCGGGGACATCACCCAGCGCTTCATGAGCATGGCGGATTCGATCATCCAGGTCCGAAAGGTCGACGCGCCCGCCGCCGAGAAGGCGCAGGGCGCCGATCCCCTCATCGAGATCCAGGCCGCCCTCGACCGGGGGGCGATCGGCGAGGCGGCCAAGGCCTTCGCCGCCCTGCCCGATCCGCTGCGGGCCGAGGCCGGCGAGTTCGGCACCAAGCTCGCTTCGCGGGCGGCGGCCGGCGAGGCCGCCCAAGGGCTGCTGTCGGACGCGTTCAAGGGCCTCTCCGTCTCAGCGCCGACTCGCCAGGCGCCAGCGCGTTGAGCGACCGTCCATCCGGTTCGGCACGCGTGACCGTCGTGTTGATGACAGCCCGTGCCGGGCCAATCGTCCTGCAGGGGCCGCACGCGTCCCCGGCTTCCGATTCCAGCGATGTCCGCCCGGGCGGCATCGCGACCAGGAGTTTCTGATCTCATGTGGCGTGCCCTCGCCTTCCTGGCCCTTCTCGCGATCGCCGCCTTCGCCGCGGTCTGGATCGCCGACCGTCCCGGCTCCGTCACCATCGTCTGGAACGGCTATGAGGTGGCAACCAGCCTCGCCATCGCGCTGATCGGCGTCCTCATCACGGCCATCGTCATCGGATTCGTCTGGGCGATCGTGCGCGGGGTGATCACCCTGCCCGAGACGCTGGTGCGCGGTTCGCGCGACCGTCGCCGGGCCAAGGGATACTCGGCCCTGTCCCGCGGCATGGTCGCGGTCGGCTCGGGCGATCCGCTGGCCGCCAAGCGCCATGCCGGCGATGCCGAGCGGCTTCTCGGGGCCGAGCCCCTCGCCCTGCTGCTCAAGGCGCAGGCGGCCCAGATCTCCGGAGACCGCGAGGCCGCCGAGCACGCCTTCCAGCGCATGGTCAACGACCCGGAGACCCGCGTGCTCGGCCTGCGCGGCCTGTTCGTGGAGGCCCGCCGCCGCTCCGACGAGACCGCCGCCCGTGCCTATGCCGCGGAAGCCGCGCGGCTCGCTCCCAGCGTGACCTGGGCCAACGAGGCCGTGCTCGAAGCCCAGTGCGCCGACGGCGATTGGGGGGCGGCCACCGAGACCGTCGAGCGTCGCGCGGCCCTGGGCCTCCTCGACAAGTCGGCGTCCCGCCGCCAGCGCGCCGTGCTCCTCACTGCCGCCGCGCAGACCCGCGAGGCCGGCGAACCCGAGGCCGCTACGGAGCGCGTCCTGCAGGCCGTCAAGCTGGCGCCCGAGCTCGTTCCGGCAGCGTCCCTGGCCGGGCGCCTCCTCGCCCGCCGCGGCGATCTCAAGAAAGCCGCCAAGATCGTGGAGGCGGCCTGGCGCGCGAACCCGCATCCGGATCTCGCCAAGACCTACCTCAACCTGCGCACCGGGGATTCCGTGCGCGACCGCATGTCCCGTGCCGAGACGCTTGCCCGAATGTCCTCCTGGGACCCGGAAGGCCGCCTCGCGGTCGTTCAGGCCGCCTTCGACGCCAAGGACTTCGCCAAGGCGCGGGAGACGCTGGCGCCGTTGCTGGCGGACCAGCCGACGGTGCGGGCCTGCCTCGCCATGGCGCGGATCGAGGAGGTCGAGCACGGCGCCGCCTCCGGCCGCGCCCGCGAGTGGCTGTCCCGGGCGACACGGGCTCGTCGGGACCCGCTCTGGATCGCCGACGGCGTCGCTTCCGAGACCTGGGGTCCGGTCTCACCGGTGACCGGGCGCCTCGACGCCTTCGTCTGGAAGACCCCGACCGACGTCCTGGCGTCCCCCACCGAGACGGACGAGCATCCGTCCGAGGATCGGTCCCCGGACCTCGTCCTGCCGGCCGCCTCTCCGGCCGTGCCGGTTCCGGAACCGGCTCCGTCGCCAGCCCCCATGCCGAGATCGAAGATGGATGGGCCCATGTCGGCCGGCACCGCGATCCCGGTGGTCCTTCCGCATCCCTCGGAGACAGCCGCGGCGAAACCCTCGACGGCGGCCTGATCGGGGGTTCGCGTCCATCGCGACCCTCGCCTCGTGATGAGGCCTTACGGAACGTCGCCGTCCTCGATCGCGATGCCGTGCTCGGACAGGATCCAGAAGATCGCCTCCAGATCCTCCGCGGTGACGTCCCGGTGCGGCAGGGCCTGTTCCAGGTCGTCGTAGGTCAACCGACGCCTCTTCTGCGCGTCGACCTTGGCCAGAAGCTCGTCGACCGTTCTGCGCATGTCGTCGGGCAGCGCATCGTGGCTGGGCAGGCGTAGGGCGCTCGCGGGCTGCAGGGCTTGGGCGAGGAGGCGATCGATGATCTCCTGCCGCCTGTCATGTGCGTCGTCTTGATGATCCATGGGCCTGTTTATGGGTCGCCACGACGCCGCGTCGAGGGATCGGTCGAGGGATCACGTGGCGGGCGGGGTCGCACGGACGATGCGGACCGGGATCGCCTTGGCGGCCGGCGTCTTGGCCTGCTGGTCGTAATGCCAGAGCGGGATGAGCGGGTTCAGCTCGGGGTAATAGCCGCCGCAATTGCCGGGCGGGATCTCGTATTTCACGATCCGTAGGCCCCGCACCACACGCTCGAATCCGTCATCGGCTTCCGTGGCGAGGTCGACCGTCTGGGCGTCCCTCAACCCCAGGCGGTCGATGTCGTCGGCGTTCATGAACAGGATCATCCGGGTGCCCTTCACGCCGCGGAAGCGGTCGTCGTAGCCGTAGATCGTGGTGTTGAACTGGTCGTTGGAGCGCAGCGTGATGAGGTCGAGGACGTCGGCATGGCGCTTGGGCATGTCGGGGTCCTCGTTCAGCCCCGCCGGTGCCGCGAAGTTCGCCTTGCCGGTCTGCGTGTCCCAGCGCCGCTCGCGAGCCGCCAGGGGCTTGTGCAGGCCTCCGGGCTCGAACATGCGGCCGTTGAGGTCCTTGAAGACATCCGGGTAGGTCGCCTCGATCGCATCGCGAACACGGGCGTAGTCGCCGACCCAGGCATCCCAGTCGAGCTTCGGGTTCGGGTCGAGCGTGGCTTTGGCCAGTTCCGCGACGATCCAGGGCTCGGAGCGCACCTCCGCGCTGACCGGCTTCGTGACGCCGCGAGAGCCGTGGAAGCAGGAGGTCGAATCCTCCATCGAGACGGCTTGCGGCCCGCTCGCCTGCGCGTCGATCTCGATCCGGCCCAGGCACGGCAGGAGGTAGGCCACCGCGCCGTTGACGAGGTGGGAGCGGTTGAGCTTCGTCGCGATCTGCACGGTGAGGCGCATGCGGCGCCACGCCTCTTCCATCCGGACCGTGTCGGGGATGGCGCGCACGAAGTTGCCGCCGAGGCCGATGAAGGCCTTCACCTCGCCGCTCACGATGCCCTCGCAGGCTTCGACCGTGTTGAGCCCCTTTTCGCGCGGCGGCTCGAAGCCGTAGAGGTCCTTGAGCCTATCGAGGGGAGCGAGCTCGGGCTTCTCGGTGATGCCGACCGTGCGCTGGCCCTGCACGTTGGAATGCCCGCGCACGGGGCACAATCCCGCTCCCGGACGGCCGATATTGCCGCGCAGGAGCATGAGGTTGACGAGCATCTGCACCGCCTCGGTGCCCTTGCGGTGCTGGGTCAGCCCCATCCCGTAGACGCCGATGACCGACCGCGCCCGGGCGTAGGTCGCCGCCGCCGTCTCGATGGCCTGCCGGGTGAGCCCAGATTTCGCCTCCAGGGCGGCCCAGTCCTGACCATCGCAGAACGCGACGAAGTCCTCGACGCCGTGGGTGTGCTCGGCGATGAACGCGGCGTCGAGAATGCGCGGCCGGCCGACGAGCTTGGCCTCGCGGTCGGCGGCGATCAGCCACTTGCACATCCCGGTGATCGCCGCGATGTCGCCGCCGGCTTTGACCTGAAGGTACTGGGTCGAGATCTCAGTCGAGGTCCGCGTCGCCATCTCCACCACCGATTGCGGGTTGGTGAAGCGCTCAAGCCCGCGCTCGCGCAACGGGTTGAAGGTGATGATGGGCACGCGCCGGCGCCGTGCGTCCTGCAGCGGATGCAGCATCCGCGGCGCGTTCGAGCCGACGTTCTGGCCGAAGAACAGGATGAGGTCGGTGCTCTCGAAATCCTCCAGCACCGTCGTGCCGACGGCGACGCCGATCGAGGCTTTCAGTCCGACCGAGGTCGGCTCGTGGCACATGTTGGAGGAATCGGGGAGGTTGTTGGTGCCGTAGATCCGCGCGAGCAGCCCATACATGTACGAGGTTTCGAGCGAGGCCCGGCCCGAGGTGTAGAAGACGGCCGAAGTCGGATCGAGCCCGCGCAGCTCGCGCCCGATCTCCGCGAAGGCATCGGCCCAGGCAACCGGCACGTAGCGTTCGCTCGCGCGGTCGTAGCGCATCGGATGGGTGAGACGGCCCTTCTCTTCGAGCGCGTAGTCCGTCCAGGTCAGGAGTTCGCCGATCGTGTGCCGGGCAAAGAAGTCCGGCCCGACGCGCTTGGCTGTCTGCTCCCAGGCCGTGGCTTTGGCGCCGTTCTCGCAATATTCGAAGGCGCTCGGCTTTGCCGGCTTCGACCAGGCGCAGGAGACGCACATGAAGCCGTCCGGCTTGTTCTGCTTCATGAGCAGGGCCGCGCCCGAGACCGGGATCTGCTCGCGCGTGAGGATCTCGGCCAGGGAGCCCGCCGAACCCCAGCCGCCCGCCGGGCCGTCGTAAGGTTCGATGATCGGCTCGGCCATCTTGTCGGTCATGGGGATTTCCGGCTGAGATAAAGGGACTTCCGGCCAAAAAATCGGCAGCAGGCAAACCGCGTTCGGAAGAGGGTGTTCCGCAAGCGGCCCGCGTCGGATGGTCGTCACTTGACCGGTGATCGTGGCAAAACTCGCCCGGCGCAGGCTCCTCGACTGCCGAAAACTTGGATCGGGCGGCGTATCGTGAGGATAAGGCTCGCCGGGGCGCTGGGATCATTGGCCTTTCCGTCCGCCGGTGTGCTATTCCCCACTCACCCCCGCCCGAAGTCGATCTGCGCCAGGGTGTGCGGCAAGGGTGTGTGGACCGCCTCCCCCGCCGCGCCGTCCCGGCTCGCGACCCCGGCGAGCATCCTTTGGACGTTCGGCCATCCGCCGATCTGGGTGAGTTTCACCGGGCTTCGCGCCTCTGCGCGCGATCGACGAGAGGCATTGAGGAAGGACCATGATGAGCGACGAGACCGACGCCAGGACCCGTTCCGAGGAGCGCGCCGAACGCGCCGAGCGCATGGCCAAGGAAGGCGCCCAGGCGATGGCCGAGCACCTCGCCTCCGTGAAGGCGGTGGACGACCGCACCGTGAAGCTGCGCGCCCTGCGGCTCGCCAAGGAAGCGGCCGATGCCGAAGCCAAGGCCGCCGCCCCCCCGCCACCGCCCAAGCGCAAGCGGTCCTGACGGGCCATTGAGGAGATCGCGATGGCATTCGATCGCACCCGACGTCCCAGCGACCCGCGGCAGGCCGCCGAGGCCGCCTTCAAGGCCGCGACCACCAAGTCGGTGGAGGCCGCACCCGCCGCCGTCGTCGCCCCGGCCAGCGGGCCCGCGCCTGCCCCCGGCGCCCGGGAGATGGTGACCCTGCGCATCGACCGCGCCGTGCTCGAGCACTTCCAGAAGGACGGCCCGGGCTGGCAGGACCGGCTCAACGCCGCCCTGAAGGCAGCGACCGGCCTGTAGGCCCCGGCGCCTCGCCCATCCCGGCGGAGACCACGGGTCGCGCTTGATCGCGGGCGCCATCGGCGCGATGGACGATGCCGCAACGCAGAGATCGCCGCATGCTCGACGTCACAGGCCCCGCCGCCCGCCCAGATACCGACGAGGAGTTCGACGTCGACCTCTTCGTGATCGGCGGCGGATCGGGCGGCGTGCGGGCGGCGCGGATCGCGGCGGGGCATGGGGCGCGGGTGCAGCTCGCGGAGGAGTACCGCGTCGGCGGCACCTGCGTGATCCGCGGCTGCGTGCCGAAGAAGCTGATGGTCTATGCCGGCCGTTTCGCCGAGGAGTTCGAGGACGCCGCCGGCTTCGGCTGGACCGTGCCCGAGCCGCGCTTCGACTGGAATGCCATGAGGGTGCGGCGGGATGCCGAGGTCACCCGCTTGGAGGCGATCTACGACACCAACCTCATGCGCGCCGGCGTCGACGTGGAGCCGCAGCGGGCGGTGATCGAGGGTCCCCATGCGGTCCGACTCGTCCGCAGCGGAAAGCGGGTGCGGGCGCGTCACATCCTCATCGCCACGGGCGGCCATCCGGTGATGCGGCCGGACGTCCCCGGCATGGACCTCGCCATCTCCTCGAACGAGGTGTTCGAACTCGAGACCCGGCCCGACCGCATCCTCGTGGTGGGCGGCGGCTACATCGCGGTGGAGTTCGCCGGGATCTTCGCCAACCTCGGCAGCCGGACCACTCTCCTGCACCGCGGCGAGCGCCTCCTCACCGGCTTCGACGACGAGATCCGCGACGGCCTCGCCGAGGCCTATGGCCGTCGCATGGACCTGCGGCTCGGCCGCAGCCTGTCGCGCCTGGCGCGCGGCCCCGGCGGCATCGTCGCGACCCTCGACGACGGCGCCACGATCGAGGCCGACCAGGTGCTGGTCGCCACCGGCCGGACGCCGAACGTCGCGGGGCTCGGCCTCGATACGGTAGGGATCGACCTCGACGGGGCGGGCGCCATTCCGGTGGACGCGTTCTCGCGAACCTGCGTGCCGTCGATCTACGCCGTCGGCGACGTCACCAACCGCGCCAACCTCACGCCGATCGCCATCCGCGAAGGCCACGCCTTCGCCGACTCGGTGTTCGGGGGCAAGCCCTGGAGCGTGGACCACGGGCTGATTCCCACGGCGGTGTTCTCGACGCCGGAGATCGGCACGGTCGGCCTCACCGAGGCCGAGGCCCGCGCCCGCTGCGGCGCCCTCGACGTCTACCGTTCGTGCTTCCGCCCGATGAAGGCGACCCTGTCGGGCCGCGAGGAGCGGATGCTCATGAAGGTCATCGTCGACGCGGACACGGACCGGGTGGTGGGCGTCCATATCCTCGGCCACGATGCCGGCGAGATGATCCAGGCGGTGGGCATCGCGGTAACCATGGGCGCCACCAAGGCCGATTTCGACCGTACCATCGCGGTCCATCCGACGGCCGGCGAGGAACTCGTGACGATGCGGGTTCCGGCGGTGACGAAGAGGCCGGAGGGCGTCGGCTAGACCGGCGGATCTCGGCTCCCGCGACAACGCTTTCGGGACCCTGCGACGAGAAATCCTCCGTAATTTCCGGGGTTTGCCCATTGTGGCGAATTGACAAGCGTGAACCTGCTATATAGCAAACACTATACAGCGTCGGCTCCCACATGGGGGCCACGGAACCGGATCGGCCATGAGATGTACGGGAATCAGCAGCGCCTAGCGACGGAGGAGGTGCAGGACTTGCGCCGGGAGGGCGGCCGCTGGCTGCGTGACTTGCGCGAGGCCCGCGGGCTCTCGCAGAGGCAGATGGCGATCCTCATCGGCGCGGAATACTACACCCTGGTCTCGCAGATCGAGACCGGTCGCGGCCGCGTCCCGCCGGACCGCTACCTCTCCTGGGCCAGCGCGCTCGGCGTCGATCCGAGCGTGTTCGTTCGCGACCTGATGCGATTCTACGATCCGATTACCCACGGCATCCTGTTCAAGACGGACGCCGCGCCGGACGCTGCCAAGTAGCCCTAAAAGGGTTGGCGGCTACGCGATGCGCCTTCAGTTGAAGACGATCTCCGTCTGTCCCGGGGCCGGCCAGGCCGCATCGACCGCGATGGCCCGGCCAGTGGCCCGGTGGCATCGCGTAGCACGGATTCGAAGGTCAGCGCCGCGAGGGTGACGTCGACGGCCGGGACCGTGCGCGCCGCTGGCAAGTCCGTCACTCCCTCGCCCACACCAGACTCGACCGAGGACAGCGCTTCTTGATGCTCGATCAGAACGATGCCGTCCCGTATCTCCGCAGGGCCTCGATCTTGCTTCAGGCCCAATGGGTGCTGATGTCCCTGGGAAGCATCATCATCGGCTGCACTTCGGCCTCGGGTCACTCGGCGGCTTTGGCGCGTGTCTGAGCTTACCGCGCAAGATCGGAAAGGTGGCCGATCAACAGGATTTGCGCCGATCTCAGTAAGATCCTCGACGACAACCTCATGAAGTAAGGCTGCGTGGACGGCTTGAGTGCCGCTCGATCCGGGCCGACGGGCGTGAGGCAGGGGTGCCGCCGATCTCGTGGGCTTGCATCATGCAGGCCGCGGATCCGGCACGGGGATCGCGGTTGCAAGGCATCACGATCGGTCTTTTGGGAATTTGGTGGGTGCACAAGGGTTCGAACCTTGGACCCGCTGATTTGTAATGACCTGCTGCAGATGAAGATTGTCGATGCATTCTGGGCACTTGCGGCGATAATTTACATGGCAAGTGATGGTCCGCGTAGCAAATACGTAACGCAAGCCCGGCTATTGCTCTGAAAACGAGCCCACGGCGTTTGAAGCGTTCCTCAATTTTCCAATGTGCGCCGGTAGCGGACGTTGGTCATGCTCCCAAAAAGCGGACCTTCCGCTTACGACCCTTCTCAGAGCTTCAGACCGTCTGCTTCTGGGCAGCCTGTTAGAACCGGCACGTATGACCAAGATGGGTGGCTTTCCGCCTGTCAGCCTTTACGCCGCCTCGTAGAGCTGACGCTTGAATGCGGTCGGTGGTTACCTGCTCTCGGGCGCCAAACCGGCTGGCTATAAACAGGGTCGGCTCCCTTGCGCCTCTTTATATGCCGGCCGATCGCAACACCATCTTAGGCAGTGATCTCTACCATCCAGTCGAAGGATGGAATGGACCACCTCGATGCCGCTGAACCGGCTGCACCATCATCAGACGGCTCGCCTACAGCGCGTCTTGCGTGTGCTCCTCCTGTTCACCGTCGGTGGGCTCGTCGCTCTGTGCACGTTGGCAGGGGGGCTCATCTTCCACATGCGCGAGAATGCCTGGAGCCAGGCTGGTCGGAGCGCGAACACACTTCTGCGCAGCGTCGAGCGCACGCTTGACCGTGACATCGAACTCTATGACCTCTCACTTCAAGCGGTCGTTGAGGGCTTGCAGAACCCGAATCTTGAAGGGGTCTCCCCAGAAGTTCGGCAGCTTGCTCTCTTCGACCGAGCCGCGACGGCGAAGGGCTTCGGCTCGATCTTCGTCCTCGACCAACAAGGCCAAGCCTTCTTGGATTCCGAAGCCCTGATCCCCCGACGGCTGAACGCGAGCGAGCGGGCCTACTTCCAGATCCACCGCACGCGCGAGGATGTCGGTCTCTTCGTCGGGCGGCCCATGACATCGGCCGTCAGCGGCAAGGTCGTGGTTCCGCTGAGCCGTCGGCTGGCCTATGCGGACGGCTCCTTTGCCGGCGTCGTCATCGGCACATTACACGTCGACCACTTTGCCAGGATCTTTGAACGGCTCAACGTCGAGCCCGACAGCGCCATCAACCTCTTCCATGCCGATGGCACGCTGATCGTGCGCACGCCGGCAAGTACCCTGGTGCCAAGACACGACTTGTCGGGCGATCCGACTGAGCAGCGCTTCATGCAGGAGGAAGGTGGCCAGCTAGTCGCGCGCTCCGCCATGGACGGCGTAGAGCGGCTCTATGCATTCACACGTGTCGGTCACTGGCCGCTGCGGGTCACCGTTGAGCGTGACGCCGCGACGATCGATGCCGAGTGGCGCCCCAAGGCGACGGTGCTCGGGATCATCATGTTGGTCATGTGCGCAGGCGTGGCCATCCTGTCCTTGTGGCTGCAAGGTGAGCTGCGCCGCCGCATGGGAGCCGAGAAGGAGGCGTTTGCCGCTAACCAGGAACTCGTGCGCTTAGCGGCAACCGACAGTCTAACCGGGCTTGCTAACCGGCGAAGTTTCGATGAGGCGCTAGCCGCAGCGCACCGCGCAAGTGGCTCAAGACCGGCGGCCCTGCTTCTGCTCGATGCTGACCAGTTCAAGCGCTACAACGACATCTACGGGCATTCGGCCGGAGATCAGGTGCTGAAGGCTGTAGCGCGTATCCTGCAGCGGCATGCGCCAGGCAAGGGTGCTCTCGCCTGCCGTATCGGCGGCGAGGAGTTCGCGATCATCCTGACCGGCACGGAGGCAGACGAAGCGGCTGTGTGCGCAGAGAACATCCGACAGGCGGTGGCGGACAAGGCCATTCCGCACGCTGGCCAGGAACACGGCGTAGTGACTGTCAGCACCGGTTTGATGCACCTTGCCGGTCCGACAACTAAAACGCCCGATGAGTGGTTCGCGCTGACCGATGCCGCGCTGTACGAAGCCAAACGGCAGGGACGCAACCAAGTCAAGATCCACAATGCTAGCGTCGGAGGGAGTTTCCGAAATGGCAGGGTAGATTTATGGCGTTCCGCCTAATTATCGGGGGCTGACAAGCTCAGTCGCCATCTAAACACGCCGTTCTTCATCGCCGCCGTGCGCACCTCCTTGCTTGCGTTCACAGACGCCTCTCACTTCTCGGTGCCGCCAACGTAGGTCAGCACTACCGATGTTGGGTCGACCACAGCATACCGCTCGTTGAGGCCGAGACAGCTTCCGACCACAGGCTGTAGCCCGCGAGCCTCCCCTTCTCGATCCTGGTTTTCGAACACGCAAAAGGCCGAAGCGCCATGAGCCTCAACTAAATTAACTATCAATCTCAATACCTTTGCAAGTCGCCTACGGCTACTATGCGATCAGCCAATACGCTTAAGCCCTATTTCTGATCAAAGCGTCGCGGCGAAGGCGAAATGGCAGGACATGCACGGGTGGGACTATATAGAAAACTAAGGGTCGCTCTTGCCAATGATGCCACGCTTCCTCGTGAGGTAAGACGATCACTAGTCGACGGATTATATCAACCGTTTGCGTCGCTGGTCGTAGGAGCTATCTCCGGCACAATTGTAGCGGTCGCCGCTGCGTTTTGGTCGCATGATCCTACAATTTCCATTGCCGCTGCAGCCGTGACAATTATCGGGCTAAGCCGGGTATTGCTCGCCTGGATCTATTTTCAAAAGAAAGCCGAGAGGAGCAATCACCACGAGAATTGGGAGGCTTATTTCTCAATTGGCGCATACGCATTTGCTGCTTCCCTGGGTGTACTTTCATTCCTGATAACAACAAGATCATCAAACCTTGCCCTTCAGGTAATTACTCCAACTTTTACAATCGGCTATGCAGCGGGCATCTCCGGGCGTAATGCTGGCCGCCCATTGTTAGCCATTGGCCAGGTTTTGTTGTCAGCCATGCCCTTATCCGGCGGGTTATTGATGTCTGGAGACGGTGAGAGAGCTTCCCTCGGCATCTTAGCGCTTCTGTTCGCTTATGGCATGATCGATATAACACTTAGCACCCGTGAAATAATTGTATCAGCATTAGTTACAACTAGAGAAAAGGAAGCTCTAGCAGAAAAATTCCGGGAGCAAGCTAACCTGTTTGATATCGCATTGCGAAACATGTCCCACGGACTCTGCATGTTTGATGCGAAAGGAAAGCTTCAAGTTTGGAACGAGCAGTTTGTCAAAATGTCAGGGATAAACCCCGGACTAATCCACGCAAATATATCAGTCAAAAGGCTATATGATCTAAGTAGAGCTTCTATTGATTTAAATGTTTCCTGGCGTAAATCCTCAAGCCATAAGTTCGGTGACGCTAGTTACGCGCTTAGGTCGGGCACGCTGGTTGTCAGAATGCCCAATGACCGTATAGTTTCATTGATGCAGCGTAAAACCGATGAAAAAGGTTCAGTCATAATCTTTGAGGACATAACCGATCGGCGCCGAAACGAAGACCGTATTCAGCAAATGGCCAGTTACGATGATTTAACCGGCCTACTAAATCGCAGCAGCTTCAGATCTAAAGTGGCCGAAGCACTGAAAGTTAGCAATGATAATGCGGTTGGGTTTGCCGTTCATCTGCTTGACCTAGACCATTTTAAGACAATCAATGACACTATGGGCCACCCTGCCGGTGATAAACTTCTGCAGCTGGTTGCGGATCGATTGCGTAATGTATCGCAAGCCTCTCATTCGGTCGCACGTCTTGGCGGGGATGAATTCGTTATCATTCAGCGCTCTGTTGCCAAAGTTGCGCAAGCCGCAGAGCTCGCACAACGCATCCTCAAGGAACTGGAGCAACCTTTTGAGATTGAAGGGATGCCAGTTACTGTCGGTGCGTCCATTGGAATAGCGATGGCGCCAGATCATGCTGCCGACGAAGACAAGCTCTTGAAGCGTGCAGATATTGCACTCTATGCAGCTAAAGCTGATGGTAGGAGTGGCTACCGAGTATTTCAACATGAGCTCGAGGCAGCAACGCGAGCACGGCATGTGCTTGAATCCGACTTAAGAAGCGCGCTAACGAATGGAGAGTTTGAGCTTCACTACCAACCAATCGTAGAACCGTCATCTGGCAAAACTGTCAGCTGCGAAGCACTGCTCAGATGGAAGCATCCGCTGGTTGGCTATATTTCACCGGCAGAGTTTATCCCAATCGCCGAAGATACTGGCCTTATTCTGCAACTTGGAGCGTGGGTTCTCTACGAAGCGTGCCGGGAAGCAAAGAGGTGGCCGCAGGATATTAGCGTCGCCGTCAACTTATCGCCTCGACAATTCAATGATGCTCAGCTCGCCTTTCAAGTCGTCCGTGCGCTCGAGCAATCCGGTTTGCCGGCGCAGCGCTTGGAGCTGGAGATTACCGAAAGTGTGACGTTGGGCGCAAGTCATAAGGTTATTGAAACTATAAACAACCTTCGTGGACTCGGAGTCCGTCTATCTCTTGATGACTTTGGCACAGGTTACTCTTCTTTGAGCTATCTACGAAAATATGCGTTTGATAAATTGAAGATTGATAGATCGTTTGTTATAGATTTGAACAAAAATAAAGAATCCATCGCTATTATCCGCGCAATTGTTAGCATGGGAAAAAGCCTTAACATGGTAATCGTCGTAGAGGGTGTAGAAACGGAGGCGCAGCTTGAAACCTTGAAAGAAGTGGGCTGCGACTTAGTTCAAGGATACCTTTTCGCCCGCCCAGCCTCGGCAGTAAATATTCAAAGAATAATCAGTGAACCTATGAGGCTACATAGAATTGCGAACTAATGCTGCGAGCTCGCTGACTTTATCATATTCATGCTTAAGCCGCTTCGCTTTCAGACTTAGCCGGTCTTGGGCTGAAATAAGTCGTTCCATGACGCTAATGTCTCTGTCAGTTAATTTCATCGCAGTGGCAGCCCAAATAATGACGATCCTCTGGAGTTCCTCGAGGGATATTCGGTCAACCTCCCGGGCTGCTTGATAAATGCCCTGTTGGCCATTCCGGCGACGGCGATTACCACTGATATACGAGCGTACTGCAGCTTCACCTCGACCAGGCTCGGCAAGTATATGAACAATCCCAAGTTCATGCATTTCTTCGGCAGTATAAGTTTTGCCACCCAGAATGAGCTCCTGGGCTTTAATAGGTCCGAGGCGTCTGGCGAGAAAACTGTAAGCTCCCATACCTGGGAAGAGTCCGAACAATATCTCTGGAAATCCGAACTTAGTTCCTTTTTCGGCGATTATAAGATCGAACGAGAGTAGTCCTTCAAAACCGCCGCCAAGTGCGTCGCCTTGAACTAAGCCGATTGTTATAAGTGGCATATTCAGGGCGTTCATATTGCGATGAAGTACCTCAACACAGGAGTTGCCGTAGGCTATCAGTGCCGCCTCATCTTTCTCCCGGATCTTACTCGCAAAAAGGTGCAAGTCGCCGCCTAAACTGAAAACCTTAGGAAAGCGGGATCCAAAAACAAAGTAGTTGACATCTATTATGTTTTCAGCATGAATTTTCTCCATGCTGTCTTGAAGCTGTTTAAAGTCAGACAGCATCCCGGTATTCTGACACGGACGACCGTCAGGCCGCATAAAAGCCCAAAGTGTACCGTTTGGCACGTCGAGGTTTACCTCGATCTGCTGCAGTTCAACGGGAAGATGGTTCTCTGAGGAACCGTTTGGTGCCGCAACCCTCGTTTCACTTTGTCGATTAATATTTCCTTGCCGGCGAAGTGCTGAGATAGGGTTGGGAAAATCCGCAGGACCCTTTTTCAGATCTGGAAAAGACGCCATGTCGCCCGGTTCCGTTAAATGAACCTTTACCATAAGTGAGAAGCTCTCGGTAAACCAGTCGTCGGAGAGGCAGTCAGGCAGTTAATTATAAAATGGTTAACTTTAAGTTTTGCGGTGACATAGATGTCTCGGCGATCGTACTTGTCGTGCTGCCCTCCCCCAGGGCGAGCGCTATCAATGAGGGAGCCTATCAAGCCTTGTGTCGAAGCAGGTCTTCGGAGGTTCCATCATGTCGCTGAGCGAAAGCTTTATAAGCACGCGGATCTCGAGTTGAAACCGTCAAGCGCCCGGTGCAAGCCCGCTCTGTGGCCTATTGCAATCCTGTTAGGGTGCGTGGACGCAATTGGCCCCGAGTATGCTCGCCGCACGAAAATCAGGCGACGTATTTAGTTGTCCACGGTTGTCCTTAGAGTCGGCAGTGTAATTTTTTGGATGCCTGATTCACTATCGTGGAAGCTAGAGGCTGCCTAAATGTCGTTGTGCACCGCGGCTTTCCCTCAGGGCTCTCTGTAGTCTCATACGAGCCCGGGCACATGGTCGGCCGACCAGGTCCGGCAGATAAGAACCTTCGCATAGATGTACTGAACGGAGACATACCCTAAACGCGGTACTTGCGTTGCTGCAAAGATGTGGACATCTTTCGTTTTTGTTAATGTACCTTATTACCATTGCGATTAAAACCTGCAACTGAGCGCACTGGTCTCTGCTGTGAGTGGCTCACATTCACGCTGGACCGGAAGCAGAGGAGTGCACCCCATCTTCATTTTGCCGAGAATTTCGGTCAATTGCCGAGGCATGGGTGCCGGACTGGCTTTCGTCATGTTGCCGATGGAGGCCAAGCTACGGGCGACCTGCTGTGGATAGCACTCAATCGCAAGCTTCGATCCAGGACTGTACCACCAACCTCTCTCCGGCCTTGGTGACCGTTCGGTTGTCAATGATAGGCAAGATGCAAGGGGCATCGAAGCCAATCGGTGTGGTGCTGTCCGCTGCAACCGATTTTGTCGGCAGTCATGGTGAAGAGGCGTTTGCCTTACTTCTCGTCGATGCGGACAGTGTCGTCCTCGCGCAGCTTGGCCCGTATTTCGACGATGAGGTGGTCGCTATCTGGCGCGCGGTCGCTTCCAGGAGCAGTTTGGTGCGCATGATCGTTTGTGACGATGGACGCCTTCATGCTGTCTCGCATCAGCTCGGCCGCGTTGCGCTCGGTACCACGCATAGGCGTCGACATAGCGTCCTCAGTGGCCGCCGCCCCCGCTTCCTTGCCCAACGCGTCATCGGTTCCCAAGCATTTGCTCGGCCAAACGGCTTTGGCGACAGCCCCGAAGGGTGAAAGACCAAGAAATTGGGCTTGTGCCCAGCCGCGTGTCGAAGCTGGGCACGCGATATTGGGTTGGAGGCGGAACGCCTGGCTGGGGGCGAAAGGCCAAGGTCCGGTTGCGACCCTAAAGTGCTGAGGTAGCGCACTGTGCTTTCTAGCATCGTATGCCCCAGCGCACCTGGCATGCCATTTGGTTACATGGCGCAAAGCCATATGTGGAACGGCCCTGCGGACAAGAGCGCTCAGCAACA